>NZ_JBHXRW010000001.1:0-405034 GCF_042716635.1 Streptomyces sp. NPDC058664
TTTATTCACCCCCCCCCCACCCATAACAACCCCCCCCCTCGCGGGGCCCGCTTCTTTTGTTTATAAGACCCCGCCGGAAATTTTTAACACCCCTCCGGGGGGGCCCCCGCCCGCCCCCCCCCCCGCCGCCCGGGCCTCTGTCATGTCCGGCGTCCGGAGCGTCCGCCGACCCCGGTCGCAGCGCAGAGCGTCAGGGCCAGGGTCGCCGCCGTGACCGGGATCAGGAAGCCGAAGGCGGCGAAGGGGGCGTGGTCGGCGGCCCAGCCGCCGGTGGCGGAGCCGGCCGCGATGCCGCCGAGGAGGGCGGTCACCGCCAGGGTCATGCCCTCGTTGAGCTGCGAGGCCGGGGTCAGGCGCTGGACCAGGCCCATGCCCGTCACCATCGTCGGGGCCGTCGCCATGCCCGCCAGGAGGAGCCCGGCGGCGAGGGCGGGCAGTGATCCGGTCGAGGCGGCGAGCAGCGGCAGCGTCATGAGGGCGGCCATCGCGGCCAGACAGGTCCGCAGCCGGGCGGTGCGCCGGGCGCGGCCGTAGAGGAGGCCCGCGGCGCAGGAACCGGCGGCCTGGAGGGCGAGGACGGGTCCCGCGAGGGGGCCGTCCACGTACGCGAGGGTCACCACCTCCATGGAACCGAAGACCGCCCCGGTGGCGAGGAAGGCCGCCAGGAGGGGCGCCATGCCCGGGACCCGCAGCGGGGAGCCCGCGGCGGTGCGCGGCGCGACCGGCGGTTCGGTGGAGCGCTGGGCGGCGAAGACCAGGACCCCGCAGAGGAAGAGGACGGCGGCGACCAGGGTGCCCGCCTCGGGGAAGAGGGTCGAGCAGAGGAGCGCGGCGACGACCGGGCCGAGCATGAAGCAGAGCTCGTCGGCGGCCTGCTCGAAGGCGTTGGCGGTGTGCAGGGCGTCGCGGTCGCCCCGGAGGAGATGGGCCCAGCGGGCCCGGGACATGCCGCCCGTGTTGGGGCTCGTGGCGGTGAGCGCGACCGTGGCGAACAGGGCCCAGACCGGCGCCTTCTGGTGGACGCAGGCCAGCAGGACGAGGTGTCCGAGGACCGCGTGGGCGGTGGCGGGGACCGCGATCCGCGCCTGGCCGTACCGGTCGACGAGCCGGGCGATCCAGGGGGCGGTGAAGGCCCCGGCGGCCATGCTGGTGGCGGTCACCGCGCCGGCGAGGGCGTAGGAGCCGTACGCCGCCGCGATCATGATCACGGCGCTGACGCCGAACATGCCCATGGGCAGCCGGGCGATCAGATTGCCGGCGGTGAACGCGCGGGTGCCGGGGACGGTGAAGAGGCGCAGGTAGGGGTTGCGGGGGGTGAGGGGCGGCAGGTCGCCGCCGTCGTCGTCGCGGGGAGGGGCGGGTGGTCGTTCGTGGTGGCGGGGGGCGAGGGCCGGGCCCGCCGGGGTCGGGGTGAGCTCCGGTTGCGGCATGGATCAAGGCTCGGGGGAGCGGGCCGGGCGGTCCAACACCTGTTCGGTGACTTTTCACGCACCTGTGTTGTTAAATGCGGCGGTGCCCCCTGCCTCCGCCTCCGCCCCGTCCCCGTACGACACCGACCCCCGCCTCCTGCGCGCCTTCACCGCCGTCGCCGAGGAGCTGCACTTCACCCGCGCCGCCGCCCGCCTCTACGTCGCCCAGCAGGCCCTCAGCCGTGACATCCGGCGCCTGGAGCGCGAGCTGGGCGCCGAGCTCTTCGTACGGACCACCCGGCAGGTCGCCCTCACCCCGGACGGCGAGCGCCTCCTCCCGTACGCACGCCGGGTCCTCGCCGCCCACGACGAGCTGACCGAGGCCTTCCGCGCCGCGCCCCGGCCCCTCCTCGCCGACCTCAACACCCCCGGCCTCGTCCAGGAACGCGTCCTGCGCCGGGCCCGCGAACTCGCCCCGGAGCAGGAGCTGATGGCCCGCTACGAGAGCGGACTCACCGGCGCCGTGCGCGACATCCTCACCGGACGGCTCGACACCTCCTTCGGCCGGTACGGAGGCCTTGACGCCGGGCTGCGGGCCCGGCTCGGCTCCCAGCTCGTGCGGTACGAACGGATGGCGGTGATCCTCCCCGACGACCACCCGCTCGCCGGCCTGCCCGAGGTGCCGCTCGCCGGTCTCGCCGGGGAACGGGTCTACGCGGGCGCGGGGAACGACCGCACGGCCGAGTGGACCGACCTCGCCGCCCGGCTCTTCGCCGGGCGCGGCATCCACGTCGCCCCGCCCGCGCCGCTCGCCGTCGGCCACGAGGAGTTCCGCCGCATCATGGCCAAGCACCGCAACCCGGTGCTCGCCGTCGTCGACTTCCCGCCCATGCCGGGCTGCGTCCTGCGGCCGCTCGTCGACCCCGTACCCCTGTCACCCGTGAGCCTGGTCTGGCGCAAGGGCCTGCGCCACCCGGGCCTCGACGCCCTCCGGGCCGCCGCCGCGGAGCTCGGCGCCGCCGAGGGCTGGCTGGAACGCCCACCCGGCTCCTGGCTGCCGGAGAACGAACCGGGAGCGCCGTGAGCGGGACGTGACGGGCGCCGCCAGGACCGGCGAGTGAGCCGAAGGGGCGCGCCGGGGGAACAGGGCCGAGCGCGGAGCCTTCCGAGGAGCGAGGGAGGCGAGCACGGCCAGCCCTGTGAGTCCGGCTCCAGCGCCCCGGAGGGGAACCGAGCCCCAAAAAAGGGGGAGCGCTCACACACACCCCGCGCGCCGGGTGAGAGCAAGGTTCCGTTCCCGTCACCTCACGGCACCGGGCCGAAACGCGGCCTCCCTAGCGTCTGTGGCAGGTGGACCGGGGCTGTGGACGCCCCAGGACCCGACACCCGCGGAGGTACGACATGGGCGGCGGCCGGTGGATCGAACAGTGGGAGCCGGAGGACGAGACCTTCTGGCGCGAGAAAGGGGAGCGGATCGCCCGGCGGAACCTGATCTTCTCGGTGCTCTCCGAGCACATCGGCTTCTCGATCTGGAGCCTGTGGTCGGTCATGGTGCTCTTCATGGGGCCGCAGTACGGCGTCGACCCGGCCGGCAAGTTCTTCCTGATCGCGACCGCGACCGTCGTCGGCGCGCTGATCCGGATCCCGTACACCTTCGTCGTCGCCCGTTACGGCGGCCGCAACTGGACCGTCTTCAGCGCCCTGCTGCTCCTGCTGCCCACCGGCCTCGCCTTCGCGGTGATGGAGCCCGGCACCTCGTACACCACGTTCGTCCTGGTGGCGGCGCTCACCGGCGTCGGCGGCGGCAACTTCGCCTCCTCGATGACCAACATCAACGCCTTCTTCCCGCTGCGGAAGAAAGGCTGGGCGCTCGGCCTCAACGCGGGCGGCGGCAACATCGGCGTCCCCGTCGTCCAGCTCGTCGGCCTCCTCGTCATCGGCACCGCCGGTGCCATGCACCCGAGGATCGTGCTCGGCGTCTACCTCCCCCTGATCGTGGTCGCCGCCGTGTGCTCCGCGCTCTTCATGGACAACCTCGCCCCCGTCAAGAACGACACCGGGGCCGCGAAGGAGGCCGTCCGGGCCCGCCACACCTGGATCATGGCCTTCCTGTACGTCGGCACCTTCGGCTCCTTCATCGGCTACAGCTTCGCCTTCGGCCTCGTGCTCCAGACCCAGTTCGGACGCACCCCGCTCCAGGCCGCCTCGCTCACCTTCATCGGCCCGCTGCTCGGCTCCCTGATCCGGCCCGTCGGCGGCTCCCTCGCCGACCGGCACGGCGGCGCCCGCATCACCCTGTGGACCTTCGCCGCGATGGCCGCCGCGACCGGAGTGGTGATCTACGCCTCCGTCATCCAGTCGCTCGCCGTCTTCCTCGTCGGCTTCATCGGACTCTTCGTCCTCAGCGGCCTCGGCAACGGCTCCACGTACAAGATGATCCCCGCGATCTTCCTCGCCCAGGGGCACCGCAAGGGGCTCGCGGGAGACGCCGCGGAAGCCTACGGACGCCGTCTCTCCGGCGCCGCCATGGGCCTCATCGGAGCGGTCGGCGCGCTCGGCGGACTCGGCATCAACCTGGCCTTCCGCCAGTCCTTCCAGACCGCCGGCACCGGCACCGGGGCCTTCGTCGCCTTCCTCGCCTTCTACGCGGCCTGCATGGTCGTCACCTGGGCGGTATACCTTCGCCGCCCCACCACCGTCCCCGAGACCGCCGAGACGGTCACCGAGTCGGAGCCCCGGCCCGGCTACGCGAAGGTGTGATGTCCGGTGCCCGGCGCGGACCGTAACGGCCAGGAAATACGGGCGAACCGAGTCTGTCACGCGTCCCCGTCAGGCTCGGGCCTCATGGACGAGCAAGAACACGGCCCCCTCGCCGGCTTCACCGTCGGCGTCACCGCGGCGCGCCGCGCGGACGAGCTCATCGCGCTGCTGCGCCGGCGCGGTGCGGCCGTCGTCCACGGCCCCGCCCTGCGGATCGTGCCCCTCGCGGACGACACCGAACTCCTCGCCGCCACCAAGGAACTCATCGGCCACGCCCCGGACGTCGTCGTCGCCACCACGGCGATCGGCTTCCGGGGCTGGGTCGAGGCGGCCGAGGGCTGGGGGTACGGCGAGGAACTCCTCACCGTCCTGCGGGACGTCGAACTCCTCGCCCGGGGACCCAAGGTCAAGGGAGCCGTACGGGCCGCCGGACTCACCGAGTCCTGGTCGCCCGGCTCGGAGTCCATGGCCGAGGTCCTCGACCGGCTCCTCGCCGAAGGCGTCACCGGGCGCCGGATCGCGCTCCAGCTGCACGGGGAGCCGCTGCCCGGCTTCGTGGAGGCGCTCACCGCCGCCGGCGCCGAGGTCGTCGGCGTCCCCGTCTACCGCTGGATGCCCCCCGAGGACACCGGCCCCCTCGACCGGCTCCTCGAAGCGGTCCTCGCCGGCACCCTGGACGCCGTCACCTTCACCAGCGCCCCGGCCGCCGCGTCGCTGCTCTCCCGGGCCGAGGAGAAGGGCGTACGGGACGCATTCGTCGCGGCGCTGCGGCACCAGGTGCTCGCGGTGTGCGTCGGCCCCGTGACGGCGCTGCCGCTCCAGGCCGAGGGCATCGACACGTACCAGCCGGAGCGGTTCCGGCTCGGCCCGCTCGTCCAGCTCCTCTGCAAGGAACTGCCCGCCCGCTCGCGGGTCCTGCCGGTCGCCGGGCACCGGGTGGAGGTCCGCGGCCACGCCGTCCTCGTCGACGGCGCCCTGCGGCCCGTCCCGCCCGCCGGGATGGCCCTCCTGGGGCTGCTCGCCCGCCGGCCCGGCTGGGTGGTGTCCCGGGCCGACCTGCTGCGGGCGCTGCCGGGGGCGGGGCGGGACGAGCACGCGGTGGAGACGGCGATGGCGCGGCTGCGGGCGGCGCTCGGGGCCCCGAAGCTGATCCAGACGGTGGTGAAGCGGGGGTACAGGCTGGCGCTGGACCCGTCGGCGGACGCGAAGTACGACAGTTAGGGCGGGCAACGGCCGACGGTCAGGGCGGGCAACGGCCGACGGTGCGCGGGGGCGCGGCGGTAGCGTACGTGGATGATCTCCGGTCCCCTTCGTATCCGTCCCGCCGTCCCCGGCGACGCCGCCGCCCTGGCCGACGCGCTGATCCGCAACCGGGACCACATGAAGCCCCGGGAGCCCTACCGGCCCGAGCGGTACTACACCGCCGAGGCGCAGGCCGAGCGGCTCGCGGACGGTGGGGTGCGGTGGTTCGTCGTCGACGGCGACACGATCGTCGGGTCCGCCATCATGTCCGGCATCACCCTCGGGCCCCTCTGCAGCGCCTCCCTCGGCTACTGGGTCGACCACGCGTACACCGGCCGCGGTCTCGCCACCGCGCTCGTCGCGGAGGCCTGCCGGGCCGGCCGTGACGAGCTCGGTCTGCACCGGGTCTCGGCCGGGACCATGCTCGACAACCACGCCTCCCAACGGGTCCTCGTCAAGAGCGGCTTCACGCGCATCGGGACCGCGCCCCGCTACCTCCACATCGCCGGGGACTGGCGCGACCACCACCTCTTCCAGCGCATCCTGCACGACGACCCGCCGCCGGGAGTTCCGGGCGACCGGACCCCGAACGGTGATCGCGCCTGACACGGTGCCTTCCGGTGGCGTACGCTCGACGGCTGCCCAGTGCACGTCAGAAGGGGGCCTTAGGTGGCCGCGCAGGAAGCCGTGGACACGGTCAGAGACCGTGAGATCGGTGTCGAGCAGGAACATCTGGATCACGTCTACCGCCGGCTGGAGGAGAAGATCCACGAGGCGGAGTTCCTGATGAACGACGCCGCCCAGCGGGGCCAGGTCGGCACGCCCGGCGCCCTCGCCGAGCGCGACGCCCAGGTCTTCCGGGCCGGCATCCACCTCAACCGGCTCAACAACGAGTTCGAGGACTTCCTCTTCGGCCGGATCGACCTTCTTTACGGGAAGGACGGGAAGAAGGGTCCCGACGGGGCCTACACCTCCGTCGAGCCCGCGGAGGACGCCGTACGGTCCGACAACACGGCCGAGATCGGCGAGACCCTCCACATCGGCCGCATCGGAGTCCTCGACTCCGACTACGCGCCGCTGGTCATCGACTGGCGCGCGCCCGCCGCCGCGCCCTTCTACCGGTCCACGCCGGTCGACCCCGGCCGGGTCGTGCGCCGTCGCGTCATCCGCTCCAAGGGCCGCCAGGTCCTCGGCGTCGAGGACGACCTGATGCGTCCGGAGCTGCGGGCCACCCTCGACGGGCGCGAGCTGCCCGTGATCGGCGACGGCGCTCTGATGGCCGCCCTCGGCCAGGCCCGCAGCCACACCATGCGGGACATCGTCTCCTCCATCCAGGCGGAGCAGGACATGGTCATCCGCGCGCCCGCCGCCTCCGTGACCTATGTGGAGGGCGGCCCCGGCACCGGCAAGACCGCCGTGGCCCTGCACCGGGCCGCGTACCTCCTCTACCAGGACCGGCGGCGGTACGCGGGCGGCATCCTGATCGTCTCGCCGACCCCGCTCCTCGTCTCGTACACCGAGGGCGTCCTGCCCTCCCTCGGCGAGGAGGGCCAGGTCGCCATCCGGGCCGTCGGCAGCCTCGTCGACGGCGTCGAGGCCACCGCCTACGACGATCCGGCCGTGGCCAGGATCAAGGGCTCCTCCCGGATGCTCCACGTGCTGCGCAAGGCGGCCCGCGGCGCCCTGGAGACCCCGGCGCCCAGGAACAGCCAGCCCGAACTGGGAGAGGACGACGAGACCCCCGTGCCCGCGGGCACGCCCACGCGCCTGCGTGTCGTCGCCTTCGGCCGCCGCCTGGAGCTGGAGGCCGACGAGCTGCGGCGCATCCGCCACAACGTCCTCGGCGGCACCGCCCCCGTCAACCTGCTCCGCCCGCGCGCCCGTCGGCTGCTCCTCGACGCGCTGTACTCGAAGTCGGGCGCCGTCGGCCGGCACAGCGACCCCGAGCTCGCCGCCGAACTGCGCTCCTCCTTCGACGAGGACGTGTCCACGGAGGACTCCTTCCTCTCCTTCCTCGACGCCTGGTGGCCCGAGCTCACCCCGCGCCGGGTCCTCGACGCGATGGCCGACGAACGGCGGCTCGGCCGCTGGGCCCGCCGCATCCTCAACCCGGGCGAGGTGCGGCGGCTCGCCCGCTCGCTGCGCCGCGAGGAACTGTCCGTCCACGACGTGGCCCTCCTCGACGAGCTGCACACCCTCGTCGGGGCCCCGACGAGGCCGAGGAAGCGCCGGGAGTACGACCCGCTGGACCAGCTCACGGGCCTGGAAGAGCTCATGCCCGTACGGGAGGAGACGCAGCGCGAGCGGGCCGAGCGGCTCGCCGCCGAGCGCACCGAGTACGCGCACGTGATCGTCGACGAGGCGCAGGACCTCACGCCCATGCAGTGGCGGATGGTCGGGCGGCGCGGCCGGCACGCCACCTGGACGGTCGTCGGCGACCCGGCGCAGTCCTCCTGGTCGGATCCGGACGAGGCCGCCGAGGCCCGCGACGAGGCCCTCGGCTCCCGGCCGCGGCGCCGTTTCGAGCTGACGGTGAACTACCGGAACCCGGCGGAGATCGCCGAGCTCGCCGCCAAGGTGCTCGCCCTCGCCATGCCGGGCAAGGAGTCGCCGCGCGCGGTCCGCTCGACGGGAGTCGAGCCCCGCTTCGTCGCCGTACAGGAGAAAGCCGATCTGGCCGAAACCGTACGGTCGGAGGCGCGCCTGCTCCTGGAGCGGGTGGAGGGCACGGTCGGCGTCGTCGTCGCCATGAACCGGCGTGCCGAGGCGGCCCGCTGGCTCGCCGACCTGGGCGACCGGGTGGTGGCGCTCGGCTCCCTGGAGGCGAAGGGCCTGGAGTACGACGCCACGGTGGTCGTCTCGCCGGCGGAGATCGCGGACGAGTCCCCGGCCGGTCTGCGGGTGCTCTACGTGGCTCTGACCCGGGCGACGCAGCAGCTCACGGTGGTCGCGGGAGCGAGCGACATGCCGGACGAGGCGGGGGTGCCGGACCTGCTCCGGGACTGAGCCGACCCGGCGCCAGGGGCTGATTTCAGGTCAACCTGTGGCGCTGGAATCACCGGGCAGGCTGGTTTGTTAGCCTTGTCGTGGCACCGGCTCGATCCAAGCCCCCGGGCCCAACCTTCGTCCCTCAGAGGGACCACTTGCCGCGAGGCGAGCATGGCGGGTCGGTGCCACTTAGACGTACGTACGAAGTTGAGGCTCCAGTCACCTCTCGTGGCTGGAGCCTCTTCTGTTCCCTCAGCACTTCTCGTATGGTGGAAACTACTTTCCGAAAACAAAATGACCGTATTACCTGCTACCGGCAGGTAGGTGCGACCATCGGAGGGCGCCGCCGGGCAACCAGCCGGGCCGGCGTAGCAACGAAGCTCAGGGAAAGCAGAGGAAGTCGGCCATGGCAACGGCGCCCAGCGTCTCGTACTCGATGACGGTCCGGCTGGAGGTTCCCGCGAGCGGGACCGCAGTCTCGCAGCTGACCACGGCGGTGGAGTCCCACGGCGGATCCGTCACCGGCCTCGACGTGACCGCCTCCGGCCACGAGAAGCTCCGCATCGACGTCACCATCGCCGCGACGTCCACCGCGCACGCCGACGAGATCGTCGAGCAGCTGCGCACCATCGAGGGCGTCACCCTCGGCAAGGTCTCCGACCGTACGTTCCTGATGCACCTCGGCGGCAAGATCGAGATGGCGTCCAAGCACCCCATCCGCAACCGTGACGACCTCTCCATGATCTACACCCCGGGCGTCGCCCGGGTGTGCATGGCGATCGCCGAGAACCCCGAGGACGCCCGCCGCCTCACCATCAAGCGCAACTCCGTCGCGGTCGTCACCGACGGCTCCGCCGTCCTCGGCCTCGGCAACATCGGCCCGATGGCCGCCCTGCCGGTCATGGAGGGCAAGGCGGCCCTCTTCAAGCGCTTCGCCGGCATCGACGCCTGGCCGATCTGCCTCGACACGCAGGACACCGACGAGATCGTCGCGATCGTCAAGGCCATCGCCCCCGGCTTCGCGGGCATCAACCTGGAGGACATCTCCGCGCCCCGCTGCTTCGAGATCGAGGCCCGGCTGCGCGAGGCCCTCGACATCCCCGTCTTCCACGACGACCAGCACGGCACCGCCATCGTCGTCCTGGCCGCCCTCACCAACGCGCTGCGCGTGGTGAACAAGGGCGTCGGCGACGTGCGGGTGGTCATGTCCGGCGCCGGCGCCGCCGGTACGGCCATCCTGAAGCTGCTGATCGCGGCGGGTGTCAAGCACGCCGTCGTCGCCGACATCAAGGGTGTCGTGCACGCGGGCCGCGAGGACCTGGTGGAGGCCCCGGCGGACTCGCCGCTGCGCTGGATCGCCGACAACACCAACCCGGAGGGCGTCACCGGCACCCTCAAGGAGGCCGTCGTCGGCGCGGACGTGTTCATCGGCGTGTCGGCCCCGAACCTCCTTGGCGCGGAGGACGTCGCCGCCATGGCGGAGGGCGCGATCGTGTTCGCGCTCGCGAACCCCGACCCGGAGGTCGACCCGGCCGCCGCCCGCCAGACGGCCGCCGTCGTCGCCACGGGACGCTCCGACTTCCCGAACCAGATCAACAACGTGCTGGTCTTCCCCGGTGTCTTCCGCGGCCTCCTCGACGCCCACTCCCGTACGGTCAACACGGAGATGATGCTGGCGGCCGCCACGGCCCTCGCCGACGTCGTCACCGAGGACGAGCTGAACCCGAACTACATCATCCCGTCGGTCTTCAACGACAAGGTCGCGGGCGCGGTCGCCGGAGCCGTGCGCAACGCGGCGAAGGCGGCGGTCGCGGGCTCGGTGACGACCGGGCGCTGACGGCGCGTCGCGATGAGCGGAGCCGTAAACCCGCCTTTAGGGTGTCTTTTCGGCTCCGCTTCGTTTTCGTGGAGTCGACAGAACGTCACCACCACGGGGATCTGGCGCTTTTCGTGTGACCCCAGGGGGTGCCGGATTGGCGTTCCCGCCGCTGGTGGGGGCAGGATGCGTGTTTGGGCGCGAGGGTCTGTCATTAGACCCGGGTCCGGGGACTGTCCGAAGGCCCTGGCAGCATCGGCTTCGCTGTACCCAATCACGCGGCTTCCGCCGCGTGGCACGCCTCACAGGCAAGAAGAACACGGGAGTAACAACATGAACCGCAGTGAGCTGGTGGCCGCCCTGGCCGACCGCGCCGAGGTGACCCGCAAGGACGCCGACGCCGTGCTGGCCGCTCTCGCCGAGACCGTCGGTGAGGTCGTCGCCAAGGGCGACGAGAAGGTCACCATCCCCGGCTTCCTGACCTTCGAGCGCACCCACCGTGCCGCTCGCACCGCTCGTAACCCGCAGACCGGCGACCCGATCGACATCCCGGCCGGCTACAGCGTGAAGGTCTCCGCGGGCTCGAAGCTCAAGGAAGCCGCCAAGGGCAAGTAAGGCAGCCGAGGCGAGTAGGGCGGCCGAGGTACGCGGCGCGGCCGAGGCCGGTAAGACGGCCGAGACACGCGGTGCGACCGAGGTGAGCAGTACCGCCGAGGCACGTAAAGCGGCCTAGAGGCGCGGAAAGGGCGGCCACCCTGTCAGGGGGTGGCCGCCCTTTCCTGTGCCCTGTACGGGCCCACAGGGGCCCGTGACGCCTTACACCAGCGCGCTGCCCGGCAGCTCGACCTTGGCGCCGAGCTCGACGAGCTTCTCCATGAAGTTCTCGTAGCCGCGGTTGATCAGCTCGATGCCGTGCACCCGGGAGGTGCCCTGGGCCGCGAGCGCCGCGATCAGGTACGAGAAGCCGCCGCGCAGGTCGGGGATGACCAGGTCGGCGCCCTGGAGCCGGGTCGGGCCCGACACGACCGCCGAGTGCAGGAAGTTCCGCTGGCCGAAGCGGCAGTCGGAGCCGCCGAGGCACTCGCGGTACAGCTGGATGTGCGCGCCCATCTGGTTCAGCGCGGAGGTGAAGCCGAGCCGCGACTCGTACACCGTCTCGTGGACGATGGAGAGGCCGGAGGCCTGCGTCAGGGCCACGACCAGCGGCTGCTGCCAGTCCGTCTGGAAGCCGGGGTGCACGTCCGTCTCCAGGTGGATCGCGTTGAGCGAGCCGCCCGGGTGCCAGAAGCGGATGCCCTCGTCGTCGATCTCGAAGGCGCCACCCACCTTCCGGTACGTGTTGAGGAAGGTCATCATCGAGCGCTGCTGGGCGCCGCGCACGTAGATGTTGCCCTCGGTGGCGAGCGCCGCGGACGCCCAGGAGGCCGCCTCCAGGCGGTCCGGGAGCGCCCGGTGGGTGTAGCCGTCGAGGCGGTCGACACCGGTGATCCGGATGGTCCGGTCGGTGTCCATGGAGATGATCGCGCCCATTTTCTGCAGGACGCAGATCAGGTCCTCGATCTCGGGCTCCACGGCGGCGTTCGACAGCTCGGTGACGCCCTCGGCGAGCACCGCCGTCAGCAGCACCTGCTCGGTCGAGCCGACCGAGGGGTACGGCAGCCGGATCTTGCAGCCGCGGAGGCGCTGCGGGGCCTCCAGGTACTGCCCGTCGGCCCGCTTCTCGATGGTGGCGCCGAACTGGCGCAGCACGTCGAAGTGGAAGTCGATGGGTCGGCCGCCGATGTCGCAGCCGCCGAGGCCCGGGATGAAGGCGTGGCCGAGGCGGTGCAGCAGCGGGCCGCAGAAGAGGATCGGGATGCGCGACGAGCCGGCGTGGGCGTCGATGTCGGCGACGTTCGCGGACTCGACGTGCGTCGGGTCGAGGACGAGCTCGCCGGGCTCCTCGCCCGGACGGACCGTCACCCCGTGCAGCTGGAGGAGTCCGCGGACCACGCGGACGTCACGGATGTCGGGAACGTTGCGCAGGCGGCTCGGGCCGCTGCCGAGCAGGGCGGCGACCATCGCCTTGGGCACGAGGTTCTTCGCGCCGCGAACGCGGATCTCGCCCTCCAGCGGGGTTCCGCCGTGGACAAGCAGGACATCGTCTGTGCCGGTCATGAATCTCGCGTTCCGGAGTGGGTCGGTCGGGTGGCCAGTGAAAAGGGTAAGGGGCCATGAGACCTCTCTTGGGTGCCCCGGGGGGCCTGGCAGATGTAATGAATTCGGCACAACACCCTCTGTTCCCGTGATCTTGCGGAGTGTTACCGTCCGCTTCCATGGCCGGGACGCTCATGGGCCCTTCCGTGTCGTGCTGGTCACCGATCTGAACTGCGGTGGTCTCCGTCTTCCCGCCATCTCCGGTCCGACGCCCCCCGTCGGCCCCCGTGAACGCCGAAGATGCGGGATCATGTGTCGCATGACCGAGGTGTCCTCGCTCACAGGACGACTGCTCGTCGCCACCCCCGCGCTGGCGGACCCGAACTTCGACCGCGCGGTGGTCCTGCTGCTCGACCACGACGACGAGGGTTCGCTCGGCGTGGTCCTCAACCGGCCGACGCCGGTGACCGTCGGCGACATCCTCGCCCCCTGGGCCGGGCTCGCCGGCGAACCCGGCGTCGTCTTCCAGGGCGGCCCCGTCTCCCTCGACGCGGCCCTCGGCGTCGCCGTGATCCCCGGCGACGAGGGCCCCCTCGGCTGGCGGCGGGTGTACGGGGCGATCGGCCTGGTCGACCTGGAGACCCCGCCCGAGCTGCTCGGCCCGGCCCTCGGCTCGCTGCGGATCTTCGCCGGATACGCCGGCTGGGGCCCCGGTCAGCTGGAGACCGAGCTCGGCGACGGAGCCTGGTACGTGGTCGAGTCCGAGCCCGGCGACGTCTCCTCGCCGCGGCCCGAGACGCTCTGGCGGCAGGTGCTCCGGCGGCAGCGCGGCGAGCTCGCGATGATCGCGACGTACCCCGACGACCCGTCCCTCAACTGAGGGCCCCGGCTTTCAGTACCCTTGGCGGTTATGAGCACTCTCGAGCCCGAGCGCGGGGCAGGTACGGGGACCCTCGTCGAGCCGACGCCGCAGGTGTCCAACGGTGACGGCGACCACGAGCGCTACGCCCATTACGTCCAGAAGGACAAGATCATGGCGAGCGCCCTGGACGGCACGCCCGTCGTGGCGCTGTGCGGAAAGGTCTGGGTGCCGGGGCGCGACCCCAAGAAGTACCCGGTCTGTCCGATGTGCAAGGAGATCTACGAGTCCATGGGCGCCGGCGGCGGCGACAAGGACAAGGGCAAGGGCGGCAAGGACAAGTAGGCGGGTCCTGACGCCGGGGACGGCCCCCGTCGCGCGTACTCCGGTACGTGCGACGGGGGCCGTCCCGCGTTCCGGTCCGTGTCGCCGTCCTCGTGGCCGCCGTCCTCGTGACCGATGTGGTCCAGACCTCTTGCCGACCGGACGGGGCGCGCCTAACCTCACACGTGTTGTGCGGGGCAAAACGCCCGTTGCGCATGCTGCAACGCAACGCATGTACGTGGAGAGCATCCGGCACGACGGCGAAGGACCGACACGATGACCCGGCCCATGGACCTGATCCCCGCGCCCCTGTCGGCCGAGTGCCGGAGCGGCGCCCCCGGGCGCTTCTCGCTCGACGAGCGGACCACGCTCGACGCCGGACCCGGCACCGGGTCCACCGCCCGCCTGCTCCGCTCCGCCCTGGGCGCCGCCACCGGGCTGCCGTTCGCCGACGGAAGCGGCGAGCACGCCGTACGCCTGCGGATCAGCGAGGAGGTGGCACGGCGGCACGGCCCGGAGGGATACCGCCTGACCACCGAGAGCCCCGGCGCCGCCGTCGTCATCGAGGGCGGCGGACCCGCCGGCGTGTTCTGGGGAGTCCAGACCCTGCGACAACTGCTCGGTCCCGAGACGTACCGCAGGGCGCCCGTGGGGGACGGGGGACGGGACCTCCCGTACGTGACGGTCGAGGACGCCCCCCGCTTCGGCTGGCGCGGACTCCTCCTCGACGTCTCCCGGCACTTCCTGCCCAAGGAGGACGTCCTGCGGTACCTGGACCTCCTCGCCGCCCACAAGCTCAACGTCCTCCACCTCCACCTCACCGACGACCAGGGCTGGCGCATCGAGATCAAGCGCCGTCCCGGGCTCACCGAGGTCGGTTCCTGGCGGGCCCGCAGCAAGTGGGGACACCGTGCCTCGCCCCTCTGGGACGACACCCCGCACGGCGGGTTCTACACCCAGGACGACATCCGCGAGATCGTCGCGTACGCCGCCGAGCGGCACATCACCGTCGTCCCCGAGATCGACCTCCCCGGCCACTCGCAGGCCGCCATCGCCGCGTACCCCGAACTCGGCAACACCGACGTCGTCGACACCGCCGCCCTCACCGTCTGGGACACCTGGGGCGTCAACCCGAACGTCCTCGCCCCCACCGAGACCGTCCTGCGCTTCTACGAGGGCGTTCTCGAGGAGGTCCTCGACCTCTTCCCCTCCACCTACGTGCACATCGGCGGCGACGAGTGCCCCAAGGACCAGTGGAAGGCCTCCCCGACCGCCCGGGCCCGCATCGAGGAACTGGGACTCTCCGGCGAGGACGAGCTCCAGTCCTGGTTCGTCCGCCACTTCGACCGCTGGCTCACCGCCCGCGGACGGCGCCTCATCGGCTGGGACGAGATCCTGGAGGGCGGCCTCGCCGAGGGCGCGGCCGTCTCCTCCTGGCGCGGGTACGCGGGCGGGACCGCCGCCGCCGAGGCCGGCCACGACGTCGTCATGTGCCCCGAGCAGCAGGTGTACCTGGACCACCGTCAGGCCCCGGGCGAGGACGAGCCGATGCCCATCGGATACGTCCGCACCCTGGCGGACGTCTACCGCTTCGAGCCCGTCCCGCCGGGGCTCGCCCCGGAGGCCGTCGCCCACATCCTGGGAACCCAGGCCAACGTCTGGACCGAGGTCATGCAGAACCGCGACCGGATCGACTACCAGGTCTTCCCGCGTCTCGCCGCCTTCGCCGAGGTCGCCTGGTCCGTGCTGCCCGCGCCGGAGGCGCGCGACCACGCCGGTTTCGAGCGCCGCATGCGCACCCACTACCGGCGGCTCGACGCCCTCGGCGTCGACTACCGGCCACCCGCGGGCCCCCGTCCCCGGCAGCGGCGACCGGGGGTTCTCGGTCGTCCGCTCGAAGGCACGCCCCCGATCGTGTGAGACACCCGCCGTCCCCCGTGTGAGAGACCCGACGTCCCCCCTTCACCCGACAGCGCCGAAACGGAAGTTACCGTCGTTCCGCGGGGTGCCCCGGAGGGAACGGTCCTTCGCGGACCCTCGCGCCGGACCGCTCGGAAGATGTGCCAGAGTTGCCACGTCCGGCCTGTGAGCACGTACGGTACGCCCACACGCAGGCGCGACCGCCGGGCACAGTCGGGGACCACCGGGACACCGGGAAGGGGCAGCGGGTTGACCACGCACGCACCACAGACGGCGCAGTCCGTGACGCTGCCCGCCTCGCTCGACGAGGCCGTGGCGGCGCTCACGGCCATGCCGGCCGCCGTCCCCGTCGCCGGCGGCACCGACCTGATGGCCGCCGTCAACAAGGGGCAGCTCCGCCCCGCCGGACTCGTCGGCCTGAGCCGCATCAACGAGATCCGCGGCTGGCAGTACCAGGACGGACACGCCCTCCTCGGCGCGGGCCTCACCCACGCCCGGATGGGCCGCCCCGACTTCGCCGCCCTCATCCCCGCCCTCGCCGCCGCCTCCCGCGCCGCGGGACCGCCCCAGATCCGCAACGCGGGCACCCTCGGCGGCAACGTCGTCACCGCCGCCCCCACCGGCGACTCGCTGCCCGTCCTCGCCGCCCTCGAAGCCGACCTGGTCGTCCTCGGCCCGCTCGGCAGCCGCGAGATCCCCGTCTCCCACCTGCTCGCCGGCCGCGACCTGCTCGCCCCCGGCGAGCTCGTCGCCTTCGTCCGCGTCCCGCTCCTCCACGCCCCCCAGGTCTTCGTCAAGGCCACCGGCCGCACCGGCCCCGCCCGCGCCACCGCCTCCGTCGCCGTCGTCCTCGACCCGGCCCGGCGCGGGGTGCGCTGCGCGGTCGGCGCGGTCGCCCCGATGCCGCTGCGCCCCCTCGAGGCGGAGCGCTGGATCGCCTCGCTCGTGGACTGGGACAACGACCGGGGGCTCGCGCCGGAGGCGCTCACGGCGTTCGGCGAGTACGTCGCCGCCGCCTGCATCCCGGACCCGCAGGGCGACGAACAGTTGCCCCCTGCCGTACTGCACCTGCGGCGCACCGTCGCCGCACTCGCCCGACGGGCACTGGGGAGGGCACTGTCGTGAGCAGCAACGACCAGCAGCACCAGAACTCCGGCGGCTGGGAGCCGATCCCGCAGAGCGAGGGCTACGACGGGGACGCGACCGCGTTCGTCCAGCTGCCGCCCGACTTCATGCTGGACGGCGTCCCCCTGGAGGCGCCCGGCCACGGCTACGTACCGCCGATGATCACCCCGCTCCAGCCGCTCACCCCGCCGGTGGCGACGGACCCGGCGACGACGGGTCCGTGGACGGTGCACGCGCCGACGCGGGCGGAGCAGACGCAGTACTTCGACGGCGGCGAGTACGGGGAACAGGACGCGCCGTCCTTCGGGCGCGGGGAGCAGTACTTCCCGCAGCAGGCGGAGTACGTCGACCCGCAGCATGCCGAGTACGGCGAGCAGGCGGGGTACGACGGGCGGCCCGAGCAGTTCGGGCGGCCCGAGCAGTTCGGGCAGGGCGGGACCCTCGGGCGGGGCGAGAGCTTCGGGCCGGGCGGGGCCTTCGGGGCGGGTGAGGCCTTCGAGCAGGCCGGGCCACCGTTCGGGCACGGCGAGCACGGCGAGCCTGTCGAGTACGTCGAGCAGGACCCGCAGGCGACGGCCGAGTGGCGCTTCACGGGAGTGGCGGCGCCCGCCGCCGGCTCCGGTGCCACGGGCCAGTGGGAGATTCCGGTCGTACCGGAGACGGCGGAGGCCGCGGAGATCACCACGCCGGGAGAGTCGGGAGCGCCGGGGGAATCGGGGCGGGAACCGGACGGGTTCGCCGCCTCGGCCGTCAGGCCGTACGCCGAGGCCCCGGCGACCCTGCCGGGCGGCGCCCCGGCGCCGTGGGCGCTCCCGGAGGAGCCGGTCGCGGAGGCCGTGGCCGAGCCCCGGGGCGAGGAGCAGGACGGGGAGTGGGCCGGGGAGGCGGCGGTGGCCGTCGGCGACCCGACCGCCACCGCCGTGGCGGCGGCCCCGGCGGGGACGCCGGGCGACGGGCCGGAGGAGGAGCGGGCCGCGGCCGTTCCGGACCACGCACCGGAACCCGCCGCCGACCCCGTACAGGGTCACGGTCCCGACCTCGTACAGGGTCACGGTCCCGACCCCGCGCCGGACGAGGGGCCCGGCCACGTCCCGGACCACGTGTCCGACCCCGCTCCCGACGTCGTACCCGGCCAGGCCCCCGAGCCGGTGTCCGGTGCGAGCGTCCACGCCTCCACCGACAGCGACGAGCACCCCCACACCTCGTACACCCTCCGGGTCAACGGCGCCGACCGTCCCGTCACCGGTTCCTGGATCGGCGAGTCCCTGCTCTACGTCCTGCGGGAGCGCCTCGGTCTCGCCGGTGCCAAGGACGGCTGCTCGCAGGGCGAGTGCGGCGCGTGCAACGTGCAGGTCGACGGCCGGCTCGTGGCCTCCTGCCTCGTCCCCGCGGCGACCGCCGCCGGGAGCGAGGTGCGGACGGTCGAGGGCCTCGCGGTCGACGGGGAACCCTCCGACGTGCAGCGGGCCATGGCCAGGTGCGGCACCGTCCAGTGCGGCTTCTGCATCCCCGGCATGTGCATGACCGTGCACGACCTGCTCGAGGGCAACCACGCCCCCACGGACCTGGAGACCCGCCAGGCGCTCGCCGGCAACCTGTGCCGCTGCTCCGGCTACCGGGGCGTCCTCGACGCCGTACGGGACGTCGTCGCCGAGCGCGAGGCGAGCGCCACGGCCACCGCGCCCGAGAGCACCGGCGAGCCCCGTGTACCGCACCAGATCCCGCACCCGCACGACGGAGGCATGGCGTGAGCAGCGACGCGACCACCGCCGTTCCCACGGCACCGGACGTCCCCGCGGCCCTGGGCCAGGAGCCGTCCGCGCACGGCCTCGGCACCTCGCTCCCGCAGGCCGAGGCACGGGCGAAGACCGAGGGCACCTTCCCGTACGCCTCCGACCTGTGGGCCGAGGGGCTGCTCTGGGCCGCGATCCTGCGCTCCCCGCACCCGCACGCGCGCATCGTGTCCGTGGACACCAGCGCCGCGACCGCGATGCCGGGCGTACGGGCCGTGGTGACGGCCGCCGACGTGCCGGGCTCGGCGACGTACGGCCGGCAGGTCGCGGACCGGCCCGTCTTCGCGTCGGACCTGGTCCGGCACCACGGCGAGGCGCTCGCGGCGGTCGCCGCCGACCACCCCGACACGGCCCGGCTCGCCGCCGCCGCGATCAGCGTCGAGTACGAGCTCCTCGACCCGGTGACCGATCCGGAGAAGGCGTTCGCGGCCGAGGCGCTGCACCCCGACGGGAACCTGATCCGGCACATCCCGCTGCGCTTCGGCGACCCGGACGCGACGGGTGAGATCGTCGTCGAGGGCCTGTACCGGATCGGCCGCCAGGACCCGGCGCCGATCGGCGCGGAGGCGGGACTCGCCGTGCCGCGCCCGGACGGCGGTGTGGAGCTGTACACCGCGTCGACCGACCCGCACACCGACCGGGACCTGGCCGCCGCCTGCTTCGGGCTGCCGCCCGAGCAGGTCAAACTGGTCGTCACCGGCGTCCCCGGCGCCACCGGCGACCGCGAGGACCCGGGGTTCCAGATCCCGCTGGGCCTGCTCGCGCTGCGCACCGGCTGCCCGGTCAAGCTCACCGCCACCCGCGAGGAGTCCTTCCTCGGCCACGCCCACCGCCACCCGACCCTCCTGCGCTACCGCCACCACGCGGACGCGGAGGGGCGCCTGGTGAAGGTGGAGGCGCAGATCCTGCTCGACGCGGGCGCGTACGCCGACTCCTCGTCCGAGTCGCTCGCGGCGGCCGTGGCCTTCGCCTGCGGCCCGTACGTCGTGCCGCACGCCTTCGTCGAAGGATGGGCGGTCCGTACGAACAACCCGCCGTCCGGCCATGTGCGGGGCGAGGGCGCGATGCAGGTCTGCGCGGCGTACGAGGCGCAGATGGACAAACTGGCGGCGAAACTGGGCGTGGACCCGGCCGAGTTGCGCATGCGGAACGTCATGTCGACCGGCGACATCCTGCCCACGGGACAGACGGTGACCTGCCCCGCACCGGTGGCCGAACTCCTGTCCGCGGTAAGGGACTTCCCCCTCCCTCCGCTCCCCAAGGACACCCCCGAGGGCGAGTGGCTGCTCCCCGGCGGCCCGGAGGGCGCGGGCGAACCCGGCGCGGTGCGGCGGGGCGTGGGGTACGCGCTCGGCATGGTGCACATGCTGGGCGCGGAAGGCACCGACGAGGTCTCCACCGCGACCGTACGGGTCCAGGACGGGGTGGCCACGGTCATCTGCTCGGCGGTGGACACCGGTTCGGGCTTCTCGACGCTCGCCCGGCAGATCGTGCAGGACACCCTCGGCATCGACGAGGTCCACGTCGCACCCGTCGACACCGACCAGCCGCCGGCGGGACCGGCCGCCCACGGCCGTCACACCTGGGTCTCGGGCGGGGCGGTGGAACGGGCCGCGAAGATGGTCCGCACGCAGCTGCTCCAGCCGCTGGCCCACCAGTTCGGCATGTCGACGGAACTCCTCCAGATCACCGACGGCAAGATCACCTCGTACGACGGGGTCCTCTCGACGACGGTCGTCGAGGCGCTGGACGGCAAGGAACTCTGGGCCACCGCCCAGTGCCGCCCGCACCCCACGGAGCCGCTCGACGACTCGGGCCAGGGCGACGCGTTCGTCGGGCTCGCGTTTTGTGCGATCCGCGCGGTGGTCGACGTGGACATCGAACTCGGCGCCGTACGCGTCGTGGAGATGGCCGTCGCCCAGGACGTCGGACGCGTCCTCAACCCGGCCCAGCTCGCCACCCGCATCGAGGCGGGCGTCACCCAGGGCGTCGGCGCGGCCCTCACGGAGAACCTCCGCACCGCCCGCGGCCTGGTCCGCCACCCCGACTTCACGGGCTACGCACTCCCGACATCCCTGGATGCCCCGGACATTCGCATCGTGAAACTCGTCGAGGAACGCGACGTGGTGGCCCCCTTCGGCGCCAAGGCGGCGAGCGCGATCCCCGTCGTCACCTCACCCGCCGCAGTGGCCTCAGCGGTACGTGCGGCGACCGGACGCCCGGTCAACCGCCTCCCGATCCGCCCGCAGGCGGCCGTGGCCGTGCCCAATTCGTAATCATGTGATGTCCGTTGCTTGTGCAACCCCGGGGTGCGCACTGTCGTCGTTCCCAACTACAGTGAACTCCTAGACTTGTGTGCGATACACGGCATGGTGGTTCACGGGGGAGGAGCGCGAGCATGCTGCCTGAGATGGGTGGTCTGACGTCCGGGATGCGGGCGCAGGCCGTGAAGTACAGCGCCGACTCCATGGAGACGTTCCGGAAGGGCGTCGAGGGCCTCATCGAGCAGCTCCAGGGATCGGAGGCCGGTCCCGGGAAGCTGAAGGACCAGCCGGTGTCCCGCCCCCAGTTCGGCGGCGGCGGCGCCGCCTGGGGCGAGGCCCAGGGCGCCTACGCGGCGTACGACGGGACTCTCTCCCGCCTGGTGGAGCTCTCCGGCCTGCTCAAGGACTGCCTGGAGGGCCTCGGGATCGCGGTCGTCGCCTCGAAGAACGGCTTCGAGGAGATGGACGACGACATCAAGCGCAAGATGATCCAGATCCACCAGCGGACCTACGAGGCCAAGCAGAAGGCCGAGAAGGAAGCGGGCAATGGAGCGCCGGCCGGTGAAGGCGGCGAGACCACCGAGGGTGGCGGCGACTACAAGTAGCCCGGAGCGGACGGAATTTCGGGGACACGGGGAAGAGGCGAGGGATGAGGCCTGCAGAGGGCGGCGGAGGCGGCGGAACCAACTTCCGCGCCATGTCGCATCAGCAGATGTTGGCGTGGCTGGACGAGGCCAGTAGCTACTACGTGGGCGATGCGGCGAGCCGGCTGAAGTCGGTCGCGGCACAGCTGGAGAAGATCGCCGCCGAGCTGAAGTCCAGCATGGAGCGCATGGACTGGGAGGGCGAGGCCGAGAAGGCCTTCGCCGAGTGGGCCACCAACGTGGCCAATTCGACGAAGGCGCTCGCGGACTACAGCGAGGGCGGCGCGAAGTGGATGGAGGAGAACTCCATCGCCATCGCCTCGGCGCAGAGCGCCATGCCCCGGTACACGTCCCACGCCTCCGCCAAGGAGAACCTCGAAG
This sequence comes from Streptomyces sp. NPDC058664, assembly GCF_042716635.1. NCBI lineage: Bacteria > Bacillati > Actinomycetota > Actinomycetes > Kitasatosporales > Streptomycetaceae > Streptomyces > Streptomyces sp. NPDC058664. Next base: position 21,662 of record NZ_JBHXRW010000001.1, read on the forward strand.
CGGCGCTGAAGTACCGCAACGACCCCGACTCCCGGACGATCGCCGGCAACGCCCGGTCCTCGATGGCCGCGAGCGAGGAGCTCGCGGCCATCGAGGCCAAGGAAGCGGCGAACAAGGAGGCGGCGGCGAAGGAGATGGACCGCCTCTCGGAGGCGTACAAGTGGTCCACCTTCCACATGGACAACAACAAGCCGCCGACGTTCCCGCCGCCGCCGGGGGCGTTCGTGCCGGACAGCCGGGGCATCCGGGACGGCTCCGAGTACATCGGTTCCTCCCCGCAGAGTGACGGGCGGACCACGGGCACGGACACGACGCAGTCCACGCGGTCGCAGCCGGACTCGCGGACCACGACCGACTCGCGGACCACGCCCGACTCGACCGTGACCCCGCCGTCCGAGGACACGACCAGGCCGATCCATGTGATCCGGCCGGAAGTGCGGCCTGAGACTCCGGTGGACCTCGGCATCGACAGCGTCGACACCCTGCCGCCGACCACGACAGGTCCGACGACGCAGACCCCGGGCGGCCCGCCCCCGGTCACCAAGCCGGACGGCGGTACGCCTCCGTTCGTGACGACCACCGGTATCCCGCCCTTCACGGGGAAGGGCGGCCCGAAGCCGGTGGGCCTCACCGGCCCCGTCACCGGCGGCACGCGCAACCCGATGACCACCGGCCCGCGTGGGCTCCCGGGCATGCCCGGCCCCATGGGCGGTCCCCGTGAGGGCATCAGCGGCGGCCGTCAGGTGCCCCAGACGGGCCGTCCTTCGACGGGCATCCCGCGCAGCACCGTCATCGGCACCGAGACCGGCGGCCGCAACGGAACGGCCATGGGCCGCGGCCCGATGGGCGGCGGCATGGGTGGCGCGATGGGCGGCGGCATGGGCGCCGGACAGAACGGCATCAGCGGCGGACGCCGCCTCGCCGGCGAGACCGGCGGAGTCGTCGGCGGCAAGGCGCAGCGCGCCGGCGCCGCAGGTGCCGTAGGCGGCGGCGCGCGTCCCTTCACGCCCGGTGGCTCCGGCCTCGTGCGCGGAGGCTCCACGCCGGCCGGCCGCGACCGCGAGGAGCAGAACGGAGAGCGTCCCGACTACCTTGTCGAGGACGAGGAGACCTGGCAGCAGGGCAACCGCCGCGCGGCGCCGCCCGTCATCGACTGATCAGCGCGAGGAAGCAGATGCGTACCAGCAGTATTCGACGGAGTCGTGCCCGAGTGGCCGCCTCGGCCGCCTTGGGGATGCTGCTGGTGGGCATCGCTTCCGTGCCCGCGCAGGCGGCGGGCGTCCGGGACCGTCAGTGGCACCTGGACGCCTTCGGCGCGGAGGAGATCTGGCAGCACAGCACCGGTGAGGGGGTCACTGTCGCGGTGATCGACTCCGGTGTGGAGAAGAGCAACCCGGACCTTAGTGGTCGGGTGCTTCAGGGCAAGGACTTCGCGCCGGAGGAGTCGGGCGATCAGTTCACCGACTACCTCGGTCACGGGACGGGCATGGCCGGCCTGATCGCCGGTACCGGAGCAAGGGACGGTGGGAACGGAGCCTACGGCCTGGCGCCGGGCGCGAAGATCCTGCCGGTGCGGGTTCCGGGACTCGATGCGGGCGACGGCAGCGTGGCCGAGTCCGACGAGGAGTTCAACCGCGTCGTCCCTCAGGCGATCAGGTACGCGGCTGATTCCGGCGCCAAGGTCATCAACATCTCGCTGGGAGCCACCGCAGGCTCGCAGGCCCTCACCGACTCGGTGAAGTACGCGCTGAACAAGGGTTCTCTCGTCTTCGCGGCGGTCGGGAACAGCGGCGACAAGGGCAATCAGGTCGAGTATCCGGGGGCGACCCCCGGGGTCGTCGGTGTCGGCGCCGTCGACAACAAGGGGAAGCGCATCCCCATGTCCCAGTACGGCGACCAGGTCGACGTCGTCGCCCCGGGCAAGGACACCGTGCACGCCTGCGGCGGTGGTACCGGCCTCTGCAAGTCCTCCGGCAGCAGTGACTCCACCGCCCTCGCCTCCGCCGCCGCCGCGCTCCTCTGGTCGAAGCACCCCGACTGGACCAACAACCAGGTCCTCAAGGTCATGCTCAACACCATCGCCAAGCCCTCCGGGGGCGAGAAGCGCAGCGACTTCGTCGGGTACGGCGCCATCCGCCCGCTCCGTACGCTGAAGACGCCCGGTGACCCCGGCCCGGCCGACGTCCGGCCCATCGACGACCTCACCGAGGCGGCGACCGCCACGCCTTCCGGTCCCGCCGACCCGCCCTCGGCCGACCCGGGGCCGGTGGAGCCCTCCTCCGCGGCGCCCGCGCCCGGACCCGTCGCGAGCGACGAGGGCGGCGACACCGGGCTGTGGATCGGGCTCGGCATCGGCGCGGCCGTCCTGATCGGCGCCGCCGTCGCCGTATCCGTACTCCGTTCACGCCGGGGCTGAACCCACGCCCTGCCGCTGGACGTCCGTAACTCACGCATGGGGAAGTAGATGTCGTTCGACGAGGAGTGGAGCCAAGCCCGCGGCCAGGCGGCGGCGATGAGGCTCAACGGTGTGCCCGCCGAGCCCGGTGGAGGCAGCGGTGGCTCCAGCGACTACAAGGTGACGTCCGCCGAGCTCAAGGCGATCGGAAACGAGGCCCAGGAGCTCTTCCACTGGTTCGAGCGGGACGCCTTCCACGCCGGCGCCCAGACCGGCACCGCGTCCAAGAGCCTCGACGGCGACGGGTTCCTGACCGGATCGGCGATGTGGACCATGTGGGACACCTGGCGCGGCCAGGCCGAGACGCTCCTCAGCGCCTGCGCGCACATCCACAACCACCTCGAGGACACCGTCATCAGCCACACCAACCATGAAGAAGTGCTCGTCACGAACTTCTCCATGTCCACGATCGACAAGCACTTCAACTGATCCGCGGCCCGCGAGGGCTGACGAGGGAAACCGATGCTGACGTTCGACCAGGTCCTCCATGCCCGACTCGGCAGCCTCAAGGAGGCCGTCACCGTCTGGTCGGAGACGGTGTCCAAGCTGCAGAAGACCAAGGAGAAGGCCGAGACCGGCCTCCAGGGCAAGGCCGACAAAGCCGATTGGAAGGGCGAGAACGCCGGGGTGACCCAGGCGTTCGTCCGGAAGACCGCCAAGGAGTTCGGCGACGCCCTGACCGAGGCGACCAGCATCCGCAACATCCTGCGGGACGCCGAGAGCGAGTTCCAGGCCGCCAAGACCGAGCTCGAGAAGCTCGTCCAAGAGGCCCCGGGCAAGGGCATGCGCATCGACCAGGGCGGCGTCGTCAGCCATCTCATCCGGCCCGACAGCCGCTCCAAGGACTACGACGGACCCAAGCCCCAGCCGGCCGACTTCGAGGCCATGAACGCGGCGGTCAAGGCCGCGATCGACCGGGCGAACAACGCCGACGACGTGGCCTCCCGCGCCCTGCGCGGACTCGTCGGCAACGACAAGAACAACTTCTCCGACACGAGGTACGACTCCCTCAAGGCGGCCTCGAAGGCGCAGGACGCCGAGGACGCGCACGCCGCCTACGAGCTGTACAAGAAGGGCGACGACGCCACCCCGGCGGAGCTCGACAGGCTCAACGCCCTGTTCAAGGCCAACCAGAAGGACCCGTACTTCGCCGAGAAGTTCGCCCTGGAGGTCGGGCCGAAGGGCAGCATGGAGTACTGGGCCGACATGGGCGACCCCAGCGACGGCTCGCGCCTCGGCATCGACCACCGCGACAAGCTGAAGGAACTCCAGACGAACTGGAGTCTGACGCTCGCCACCGCGACCCACTCGACGAGCCCCGAGATGGAGCAGTGGAAGGCCGACGTCATCAAGGCCGGCAGCGAGCCGATCCAGACGCGCGGCACCAGCCCGTACGGCTTCCAGGTCATGAGCAACCTGATGCGGGTCGGCGACTACGACGACAAGTTCCTGAAGGACTACGGCAACGGTCTCGTCGTCACCGAACGGAAGATGACCCACGACGGGCGGCTGCCCGCCGACCGGGCCTGGCAGCAGATGACCGGGATGCCGAGCCACCTGAACTGGCAGGGCGGCGACCTGGGCAAGGACCCCATGATCGGCTTCATGGAGGCGCTCGGGCACAACCCCAAGGCGTCGACGGACTTCTTCAACAGCAGCATCGACGTCACGCCCGAGAACACCAAGGACGACAAGAAGCTCGACCCCTTCGACTACTTCTCCAAGGACCGCCAGTGGCCCGAGGAGCTGAACGACAAGGGTGACGGGACCAAGGAGCCCGGCTACAACGCGCTCGGCCACGCCCTGGAGTCCGCGACCACCGGCCACCCGTACGACGCCGAGGCCGAGGGCCTCAAGGACGTACGGACCAAGGAGAACGCGGAGGTCATGCAGAAGGTCGTCGAGCGGTACGGCAGCGACCCGAAGTTCATGCATCAGCAGCCCGGCATGGACGACAGTCTGGGCCGTATGGGGGCCGCGTACATCGACGAGTTCAACCGCTCACTGGAGCAGGAGAACCAGACGTCGATGCAGGAGATGCCCAACTCGCCGTTCGGCGCGGGGAAGGACGAGAAGGGCGAGCCCCGGTTCGGTAAGGAGTTCGAGTCGACCCTGCTGTTCAACAGGGGCGACGCCGTCAACTTCCTGGGGACGGTCGCGCAGAGCGAGACCGGCCATGCCCAGCTCTCGACCGCCCAGACGATCTACACGACAAGCGTCATGGACGAGGTCGCCCCCAAGCCGGGTTCGGGACCCGCACGCGAACTCGATCTCACCGACGCGAAGACCACACTGCGCATCGGTGCCGAGACGCACGCCATCTTCGACCAGTCGCGGATGGGTCAGATCGATCAGCAGTACGCGATCGACTCCGAAGAGCACAAGAAGGCTGTCAGCCGGACGACGGACTGGGTCAAGTTCGGAGTCGGTGCGACGGTCGCGGGCGGCATCGCGGTGGCCACCGGCGGGGCGGGAACCGTGCTCGTTCCTCTGGCGGCCGAAACCGTCGGCGGGGCCGTGACCACCCTCATCGGGATGGAAGCCGATGACATCGCCAAGAAGTACGAAGAGGACGAACTGCTCAAGAAGAAGTCGGACGACCTCAAGGACGAGGCGCTGGATACGGGCAAGACCAATGCGTTGATGCCTGGACAGGCCTACGCAAGGGCTCCCGGTTGGAGTGAGGACGACGGCAACTTCCTGGAGGAGGAGCTGACGAAGTACGTCAAGGACAGCCGCGGCCACGTCAGAGACGACTCTCTGCCCGATCCGTACGACGAGAAGAAGGACGGCAAGGTCACATGAGGGTGAACCGCTCGCGGGGCATGGTGATCGGCTCCCTCCTCGTCGCCGTGCTCGCCTCGGCCTGTTCCGCAGGTGGCGAGGCAGGGCCCAAGGGGCAGTCGGCAGCGGAGGTCTGCGGTGGATTCGCCAAGGACCCCGCTGTGTCCTCCGCGCTGGAGGCCATCGCGGGCAAGGACGCATCGCTGACGAGTGCCGGGTCCGAGCCGGAGAAGGTACGCACCGACCTCCGGAAGGCGGCAACGACTCCGCAGAGCGGCAAGAAGCGGACGCGAGGTATTCCGTTCTGCGCGCTGGAGACGGCCGGGGACGAGAAGAACGTCCTGACCATCACTCTTCGCGAGGCTCTCGCCGTGCCCACAGGCGATGCCGGGAAGCAGTCCACGACGACCTATTCCACCGGTCGGCTGGCGACCTCGTCCGACCTCTACGCCTCCATCTACTTCACGTGCAGGATGAAGCCTCCGGCCCACGAGATGATCCTCGACGTCGAGCTGGAGCGGGCGGACGAGAACGAGGCCGATCACCCGGGTATCAGGGACGAGCAGATCACCCTCGCCAACGCGGCGGCCCGGAAGGTTTCCAAGGAGCTGGGCTGCGAGGAGGACGGGCTCGCGACGGGTGTGCCCACGCCGACCGCGAACCCGACGTCCTGACACGGCAGAACGGGCCCGGCTCACCGGTCGTCGACCGGTGAGCCGGTTCACTGGCCGTATACCGGCATGGCGTAGACCCGGCCGCCGCGGGCGATGAAGACGCGGTTGCCGGCGGCCGCCAGCTGGTAGGGGCCCTCGCGCGGGACCGTCACGGTGAAGAGGCTCTCCTCGGTGGTCTCGTGGAAGACCTCGACCTGGCTGTTGTCGGGTGAGCTGACCCAGATGGTCGCGCCCGCCGCGGCAGGGGGGTTGCGGGGACCCGCGCTCTCGCCCAGACCGTCCATGACCACAGTCCAGTCGGAGAGCGGGTAGTGGGTGTCCCGCATCGTGCTGTAGCGGTAGACCTGGTAGCCCCTGACGGCGATGAGGTAGTCGCCGTCCGTGGCCAACGCTTCCCAGGGCTCCTCGCCCGTGGCCTCCTCGTCCCACAGGTAGTCGCCGCGGTCGAGCCGGCGGGCCATGAGCACACGGCCGCCCAGGTAGGCGATGTTGTCGCCGAGGACGGGGGTCTCGCCGTCGGTGCCCTGGTTCCTGACGTACCAGTCCGTCTCGCCCGTCTCCGCGAAGAGCGCGGTCACGAGGCCGTCCCTGCCGTGGATCACCAGCCGCTTCCTGCCCACCGCGGCCTTCGCCGGGCCGGTCGGGAAGCGGGGGGACGGCATCGGGCGCGTCCAGGTCGTGGTGAGGGTCCAGGCGTCGAGCGCGCGGAGTTCGTTCTTCAGGGTCACCAGGTAGACGTGGGTGTCGTCGGCGGCCAGGAGGTGGTCGACGTCGTTCTGGCTCTGCCAGACGGGCTTCCCGGTGGAGGCGACGAAGGCGTGCGCGACGCCGTTCTTGTCCACGCCCACGACGAGCCGGTCGTCGACGGAGACGAAACCGGCGGCGGCGTCGATCTCCTTGGCCCGCCAGCGCTCCTTGCCGTCCGTCACGGAGAGCGCGAGCAGCCCGCCCTCCGCCGCCTCCATGATCACCACATCCCTTACGGGGAACGGCACGGGGCCGTTCGGTGCGGCGACCTGCCGGGGCCCCCACAGGGGATCGGGGACCTTGCCGTACGGGGTGTCGATGATCGACACGAAGGCCGCCTCGGGGGTCGGCACGGCGGGCGGCACGTCGGCGGTCGGTGACTTCTCCACACCCTCCCGGTTCAGCCACCAGGCCCCCGCCCCGCCGCCCGCGCCCAGGACCGCCACGCCCACGGCCGCGCCGGTCAGGAAGCGCCGCCGGGTCGGCGAGGAGGAGGGGACGGCGGTGTCCGCGGGTGCCGCCAGGCGCTTCGTGGCCGTCTCGCGCCGCTTGATGTCCTCGGCGAGCGGCCCCTTGCGCCAGGCGCGGTCGGCTCCCTTCGGCGGAGCGAAGGCCTCGGCGATCCCCGAGGGCGCCGGGCGGAACGCGGGGTCCTTCGCCAGGCACGGCCCGATGAGCTCCTGGAGCTCCGGCGGTACCAGGCTCAGGTCCGGGGCGCCGTGCACGACCTCGTACTGGACCGCCGCCACGTGCGCGCCGTCGAAGGCGCGCCGGCCGCTCGCCGCGTACGCGAGGACCGCGCCGAGAGAGAAGACGTCCGACGCCGGTCCGACCCGCTGCCCGAGGACCTGCTCGGGGGCCCCGTACCCCGGAGTGACCGGGATCTGGCCCGTCGTCGTGAGGGTCAGGCCGTGTTCGGGGCGGGCGATGCCGAAGTCGATGATCCGCGGGCCCGTCGAGGTGAGCACGATGTTCGCGGGCTTGAGGTCGCGGTGGACGAGCCCGGCGGCGTGGATGTCGTGCAGGGTGCGGGCGAGCTGTGCGGCGAGGGCGCGGACCGTGGACACGTCCATCGGCCCGTACGCGCGGACGGCCTCGTCGAGTGTCGGCCCGGCGAGGAACTCGGCGGCGATCCACGGCCGTCCGCCTTCGGTCTGTGCCGCGAGGACCCGGGCCACGCCCTTGCTGGTGACGGCCCGCGCCATGTCGGCCTCGCGGACGAAGCGCTGGGCGAGGTGCTGGTCGTGGGCGAGTTCGGGGCGGAGGACCTTGACGGCGGCGGGTGTTCCGGAGCCGTCCCGGCCCACGTACACCTTGCCCATGCCGCCCTCGCCGAGGACGCCGAGCAGGCGGTACGGGCCGAGCCGGAGCGGATCGCCGACGGCGAGGGGCTGCGTGGTCACGAGGAGATGCTTTCCGGTTCGGTGGCGGTGGCGGTGGTGGCTGGGGGGCGGGGGCTCACTCGAACGGGATCGCCATCACGGACGACGTCCCGGCCCCGATGATGCGGCTCCGCTCCTGGTCGACGACGTAGCGCGTGGCGTCCGTGGGGAAGACCCAGGCCGAGGTTCTGGTCGTCAGGTCGACCGCGCTCAGACCGCCCCGTACAGGGGCGTAGGCGTACTTCGTGCCGATCACCGGCTTGACGAGAGAGCGAGGGGTCAGCGGACGACTCCCGGGTTTCTCCCTCCAGCGCTCGATGCCGAAGGTGGTCTCGACGGCCACGAGACCCTGCCCGCTCACGTTCGTGTAGGCGAGGCCGCCCGCGACGACGGGGACCCCGTAGCCCAGCGGGTCGGTGCCGGTGCCGTGCTCCCAGGCGATCGCCCCGTCCGTCAGGCGCACCGCCCGGAGACGGTCGCCGCCCGTGTAGACGTGCCGGTCGTCGAGGGTGAGATGGCCGGGGATGAACCCGTCGGACGCCGTCAGCGGGAGCCGTCGCTTCCACAGCTGCCAGCCCGTGCGCGCGTCCCGCGCCTGGACGAGGAAGGTCTCGAGGTCGCCGCTGTTCTTGCCGAGGATCAGCCGGTCCCCGACGATCTGGGCGAGCCAGGGCCGGACGCCGTCCCACTCGTAGGGCTGCCGCCAGGCCTCCTTGCCCGTCCGCAGGTCGACGGCGAGCAGGTGCCAGCCGACGTTGTCCGCGTCCGGGTCGATCTCCCGCTTGCCCAGGCGCGAGGCGGTGAAGAGGAGCCCGCCGCCCGCGGTGATGAGCTCCGTGGTCGTTCCGTCGATCCCCTTCAGCACGATCGTCCGGGCGGCCTCCTTCCCGGTGCGCGGCGCCAGCGTGCGGATCTTGAGGGCACCGGGACCCTCGAACGGGCCGTCGGAAAGGTAGAAGTGCGTGCCGTCGGTGGTGATCTGGTGAGGTTCCATGACGGCCGACTCCTCCCAGAGCTCGCTGCCGGTCTTCGTGTCGACGGCGCGGAACGAGACGGTCTCGGCGAAGCCCACGACGTCGTCACCGGCGAGCAGCGGGGTGGTCTTCTCCTCGCGGTCGAGGACCGAGTCCTGCCACAGCGGCGCGGGGGATCCGTCGGCGGAGGTCGGGGCGGGGACGGCGGTGGGGCCCGTCGGGGCCGGGGCACCGCCGGTGGACCGGCCCGTGTCCCGCGACCCCAGCCACGCCCACACCCCCGCCCCCGCTCCAGCCAGGCCCAGCAGGGAGCCGCCGCCCAGGGTGAGGGCGCGGCGGCGGGAGAGGGGGGTGTTCGGGGTGGTCTCCGCGACCGCCGACTCCGCCGGCGCCGGGAGGCGGTGGGGTGCGTGCAGCCAGACGTCCGTCGCGCGGCGGGCGATGTCGGTGAGGAGCAGGGGCGGGAGGTGGTCCGCGAACTCGCCGTGGCCGTCGTGGAGGTGGTCGATCAGGGTGCCGGTGGTGGGCCGGCCGGCCGGGTCCTTGGCGAGGCAGGCCGTCAGGATCGGAAGAAGAGTCTCCGGTACGCCGGTGAGGTCGGGCTCGGCATAGCGGACGCGGTAGAGGAGGTCGGCGGGGGAGCCCGTACCGAAGGGGCCGTGGCCCGTGGCGGCGAAGACGAGGACGCCGGCGAGCGCGAACACGTCACCCGCGGGCGGGTGTTCCTGGCCGCTCGCCTGTTCCGGCGACATGAAGGCGGGCGTGCCGGCCGCCGCCCCCGTCCGGGTGAGGCGCTCGTCGCCGGCCGCGCGGGCGATGCCGAAGTCGATGATCTTCGGGCCGTACGCGGTGACCAGGACGTTCGACGGCTTCAGGTCCCGGTGGACCACGTCCGACGAGTGCAGCTGGGCGAGGGCCCCGGCGAGCGCGGCGCCCAGCGCGCGGACGGTCGGCTCGGGGAGCGGGCCGCCGAGGGCGACGGCGTCGTCGAGCGGCGGACCGAGGACGTACTCGGTGGCCAGCCACGGCGTCTCGGCCAGTGGATCGGCGTCGACGACGGCCGCGCCGTGCCGGGCGCCGATGATCCGCGCCGCGTCCGTCTCCAGGCGGAAACGGGCCCGGAAGGCGGGGTCGGTGGCGAGCCGCGCGTGCACGGTCTTCAGGGCGACGGTACGGCCGCCGGGGGTGCGCGCCAGATACACCGTGCCCATGCCGCCGGAGCCGAGGCGGGCGAGGAGACGGTACGTGGCGATGTCGGCCGGGTCGTCGTGGGTCAGGGGCGACAGCATGAGGTCAGGTCCGTCAGATCCAGGGAGCGGAGAGGAGAGGAGAGGAGAGCGGGGGCTTCAGACCCGGGCCGGCTCGGTGAGTTCGGCGGCGAGGAGTTCGGAGGACTGTCGGGCGAGCGCGGCGACCACCCGGCCCGGCAGCCAGCCGGGGGCCAGCAGCGAGCCGGCCGAGTTCAGGACCGTCTCGTGCGAGGTCGGCGGGGCCAGCGAGGCCATCAGGGCGGCGGCCGTGGGCCGGTCGGCCGGGTCGCGGGCCAGACAGGCGGCGATCGGCGTGCGCAGGGCGGGCGGGATCTCGTCCCGCTCGGGGACGGTGTGCCCGGTGGCGGCGTACGCGAGGACGGCGCCGAGCGCGAAGACGTCACCCGGCGGCCGCGGACGGCCCCCGGAGGCCTGCTCGGGGGCGAGCGCCCCGGGGTCGAGGCCGGGCAGACCGGCGCGGGGCTCGCCGTCGGCCGAGGCGGCCCGCACCGCGCCGTAGCAGGTGAGGCGGGGGCCGTCGGCGGTGAGCAGGACGGCGGCGGGGGACACCCCGGCGTGGGTGAGGCCCTGGCCGTGCGCGGCGGAGAGCGCCTCGGCGAGGGTGGCGCCGACGGCCCGGACGGTGGCCTCGGGCAACGGGCCGCCGTGGACGGCGAGGGCCACCGGGAGCGGGAGCGCCGGGACGTACGGGCTCGCGTACCAGGGGGCTTCACCGGGCCCTGCCACGGCCGTCACCGGGGCGACCCAGGGGCCGATGAGGTGCCGGGCGGCGTCGGCCTCGGCGGTGAACCGGGCGGGGTCGGTACCGGGCAGCGGGGTGCTCAGGAGCACGGTGTGCGTGCCGTCCTCGGTGCGGGCCACGAACCGGCGGCAGGGCGCTGCGGCGTGGGGCGGGTCGAGACGGGTGATCAGCCGGAACGGGCCGATCCGCCGCGCGGACTCCTGCTGTGTGCGCGACTGTTCCACCGGTACTGCCCCCCGTCGTCCGTGCGCCCCGTGGTGACGGGGGCGGGCCGAGCCTACCGAGGCGAGGGCACGGGGCCGTGCCCGGGAGGGCCGCGGGGACGTGTTCCGTGGTGCCCGGGCCGCGGTGTGGTCCGGGAAAGTCCGGGCTGTCCGGGTTGCGAAGGTGAAGTCGGCGTGCGGCGGCCGTGAAGATGCCGTGGGCGACGGTGATTCCCCCTGGGGGTGGCTCGAACGGTGGCCCAGGGGTTTACGATCGCCGTGTTTCCGTGGGCACGGAACTTGCTGAGGCGAAGCCGGAACGATCACCGTCGCGGGGGAGAGCATGTCGTTCGATCAGGAGTGGGCGTCGGTCCGGTCCACGTCCACGGACACCGTGGGCATGAGGCTCAACCAGGTCGCTCCCGAGCCCGGCGGCGGAGGCGGCGGGAACGCCGACCTCGGCGTCGACCAGGACAAGCTGGGAGCCATCGGCAGCGCCGCGTACGCGCTGCACGGCCGGCTGCTCAAGGACGGGAACCACGCCCGTACGAGCACCACGGAGGCGGCGACGGGCATGTCCAGCCACGGCTTCCTCACCGGTTCCGCGATGTCGACCGTGCAGGAGACGTGGAGATCGCAGCTGAACACGCTGCTCGACGCCTGCGCCAACATCTCCAACCACCTCGACTACAGCGCGGCTTCGCACGCCAAGGAAGAGGCGGACATCACGGCGGCCTTCTCGGCCTCCAGGATCAACGAGTACTTCAAGTAGGCGGGGGACCTGCTGTGCTGACCTATGACAACGTCTACCAGGCGCCCCTGGACAAGATGAAGGCCGCGGCCGACGACTGGTCCGCGATGAAGGGCAAGCTGGAAACCCTCGCCGCGGACGCCCGTACGACGATGGCGGCGAAGGCCAAGGACGACTACTGGCGCGGGGTGAACGCCGAGGTCACGAAGCCGTTCGTGGACAAGACCGCGAAGGAGTTCGACGACGCGGCCAAGGCCGCCGACGGCATCCACAAGGTCCTGGAGGACGGCTACAACGCCTTCAAGAAGGCGAAGGACGACCTCAAGAAGATCGTCGAGACGGAGGCCCCGGCCAAACGCTTCAGGGTGACCTCCAACGGCACGGTCGAGGCCGTGGAGCCGCTGTCCTCGACCAAGGACCAGGGGATGCGGCACGACCCCGACTTCCAGGACATGGTCCGCAAGGAGCGCGCCGAGATCGAGGCGATGCAGCGGCGGATCGACGCGATCGTGGAGACCTGCGACGACGCGGACGTGGCCTGCTCCAACGCCCTCAAGGCCAACATCACCGGCGACAAGCACGACTTCAGCGCGCCGAAGTACACGAGTCTCGACGCCGAGGAGGCGCAGCGCGCCGTCGACCTGGCGAAGAAGGGCCGGGACATCTCCCACGAGGAGCTGATGCGCCTCAACGAGCTGCTGAAGGACAACAGCGGCTCGAAGGAGTTCTCCCGGACCTTCTACGACGGCATGGGGCCGAAGGGCGCGCTGGAGTTCTTCGGCCAGCTGTCCACGGACACGTACGACTACTCGAAGGTCGACAAGCAGCGCCTCGCCGACGTCCAGGACCTCCAGCGGAACCTGGGCATGAACCTGGCGACGGCCACGCAGGGCGGCGACGCGTGGACCGACAAGTGGTCCACGGAGATGCGCAAGCTCGGCACGGAACGCATCCCGCTCGTCAAGTACGACAACAACCCGGCCTACGGGTACCAGTTGCTCGGCGGGATCATGCGCTACGGCGACTACGACAAGAAGTTCCTGGTCCCGATCGCGGAGCACGTCACCCAGCTCCACGCCAAGGACCCGTACATGTTCGCCGACAGCAAGCCGATGGGCGGCGGCTGGCTCAAGAACCAGTACAACCCGTCGGGCGTCAACGGCTCCGGCTTCGACCCGATGGTCTCGATGCTGGAGGCGCTGGGGCACAGCCCGGAGGCGTCGAAGGAGTACTTCTCCAAGGAGCCGACGTCCTACAACAAGGACGGCAGCGTCGGGGGCACGATCGACCTGGACCCGAAGAAGGACGGGAACCAGAACGACGGCTACCTGAAGTACTTCCAGAACAAGGAGTACGAGTTCTTCCCCGACATCGAGGGGCACAACCCGGACGACTGGAAGAAGACCGCCGAGTACATGCCGGACGCCCTCGGCCACGCCCTGGAGGCGGCGACCACGGGCCACGGCTGGGACGACCCCAGCCCCCAGCTGCACCGCGACGAGAAGTCCGCCGAGATCATGAAGCAGGTCATCGACTCGTACGGGACGAACACCGAACTGCGCGAGCAGCACAAGCCGCTGATGGACAGTCTCGGCCGGATGGGCGCGGCGTACATCGACGACCTGAACTACTCGACGTACAACTTCGGGGATTCCGGCGACGCCCTCGGCCGGGACAAGCTCTTCGGCGTGAGCAGCGACGGAAGCTCCCGCACGGACTTCGGCGATGGCGCCAGCCTCCGGTTCATGAACGCCGTCGCGGGCGACGAAGACGGGTACAAGACGCTCTCCGCCGCACAGCAGGTCTTCGAGGCCGGCGGTCTGAAGGCGCTGGAGGGGGACAAGGACTCCCAGCTCACCCTCCTCCACAACTCGACCAAGGTGCACGGCATCCTCGACGAGTCGCGAATCGACGCCATCTCCCTGGAGTTCAAGGACCAGGAGGAGGCCAAGAACCTGGAGATGGAGAAGCAGGCCGAGTGGCGGAAGTCCGCCGTCAGCGGCGGTGTCGCCGCGGTGGTCGGCGTCGGCTCCGCCGTGGTGCTCGGGCCCGCCGCGGGACTCGTGGCGGCGACCGCGGTCCCGATCATCATGGAGACCGTCGGTTCCACGATCAGCACGGGCTACGCCTCGGACACCCTGCAGTACCTCAAGGACAACGAGTACAAGAACGACGACGACGCGGACTCCGCCGTCGTGGACGCCCGCCAGGAAGGCCGTCGCGCCGTGGTCGTTCCCGCGCTCAACGTCGCCGAGATGCAGGGGCTGACGCAGACCGAGCGGCAGGAACTGATCCGCGAGATCGAGTACTCGTACAACACGGGCGCGAAGAGCGTCGACGACCTTACCGCGAACAAGTGAGGCGGCGGACAGTGAGCAAGACGCGGAGACTGTCAGGGATCGCCGCGGGCGCCTTGACGGCAGCCCTGGTCCTGACCGGTTGCTCCGGTAACGGCGACGGGGACGGAGAGCGGCAGGGAAGCGCGGCCGCCGTGCCCCCGGGAGCCCTGAAGAACTGCGAGCAGGTGTTCGGGGAGCGGAACGTCGAGGCGCTCCGGGCCGACCTCGGGGAAGGTTTCCAGCCGCACGACCGCTCGCTCACCGAGATGAAGGAGCGGATGCTCGCGGAGGCACAGGGCTGGGATCCCGATACGGACAAGCTCTCGCGAACGACCTTCCGTCCCTGCCAGATCGAGGGCCGGGCCGACGGGAAGGAAGCCTGGGTCAACGCCACGGTCGGCTGGTCGACGTACGACGTGACCTTCGTGACCGACGGAAAACACTCGCGCGACTTCCGCGAGGTGGCGAAGGGGGTCTACCTCGACCGCCGGGAGGGGCTCGACGGCCACCCCCTCATCATGCCGTGCACGGTCCCCGGCACCCGGGCCGGACAGGGCGAGGAGCTGCCGCTCCAGGTCTCCGTGGCCGACACGGACCGCACGGACCGGTCCGTGTCCACGGATCAGCTGCTGAAGGCGCTTGCGGAGAGCACCCGAGAGCTGCTCGGGTGCGCCGAGAAGGTCACCGTGCCGGAGCAGCTGCTGCCCCGCTGACCTCCTGGCTCAGCCCTCCGCCGTCGCGGCCGCCGGCGTCAGCTGGGACAGGAGCAGCACCGTCGCGCGGGTGATCAGCGCCGCGAGGAGGATCGTCGCGACGCCCTCGACCCGCAGTTCCGACATCTTCGGGCCCAGCCAGGACAGCAGCCACCAGATGAGGGCGTCCTGGACGAAGCCGGCGAGGCCGAAGGCGGCCAGGAGGGGGAGCGGGACGCGGCCGGTCGGGCCGATGTGGATCAGTTGGGTGAGGACCACCATCACCAGGGTGGCCATGAGGACGGAGAGGGCGGCGTCGACCGTCTCCGTGCCCAGGGTGATGCCGGGCAGCAGGGCGCCGGCGGCGCCCACGCCGACGAGGACGCCCAGCTTGCGTCTGCCTTGATCGCTCATGCGGCGGACTGTCGCACACGCGGTGGGCGACTGTGAAGATCCCCGAAGGGGATCGATCGGAGACCGTGATCGGATTCGAACCGACGTAACCGGCTTTGCAGGCCGGCCCCTCAACCACTCGGGCACACGGTCGTGTGGTGTGACGAGTACGACCGTAGGCGGGGCCGGGAGGGGGCTCAAGGGTTCCGGGGGCCGTGCCATGCGACTGCCATACCGCTGCCACACCCCGTTCACAGTCGTCCGTCCGCGTGCGTTCGTCGTACGTCCAAGGGCTGAGTGCGGACCGGACTCCTGACAGGGGTCATCCGGCGCTACACCTCTTACCCTGGGGGAATGAGCGCCCTCGAACCCCGCGACGCCGACGCCGTCGTCGCCGACAGCCCCGGACCCCGTGCCGCAGACGACGACACCAAGGGGTCCGTCCTCGATCCGGCCCACCGGGCGCTCAGCATCGGCATCGTCTCCGTCGTCCTGCTCATCGCCTTCGAGGCGACCGCCGTCGGCACCGCCATGCCCGTCGCCGCCCGCGAGCTGAACGGCGTCTCCCTCTACGCCTTCGCCTTCTCCGCGTACTTCACCACCAGCCTCTTCGGCATGGTCCTCGCCGGACAGTGGTCCGACCGGCGGGGCCCCCTCGCGCCCCTCACCGCCGGCATCAGCGCCTTCGCCGCCGGGCTGCTCCTCTCCGGGACCGCGGGCGCCATGTGGCTGTTCATCCTCGGCCGGGCCGTCCAGGGCCTCGGCGGCGGCCTCGTCATCGTCGCGCTGTACGTGATCGTCGGCCGGGCCTACGCGGAACACCTCAGGCCCGCGATCATGGCCGCGTTCGCCGCGAGCTGGGTCGTCCCCTCGGTCGTCGGACCCCTCGCCTCCGGAACGGTCACCGAGCACCTCGGCTGGCGCTGGGTCTTCCTCGGCATCCCCGCCCTCGTCGTCCTCCCGCTGGCCCTCGCCCTCCCCGCGATACGCCGCACCGCCTCGGGGCCCGCCGACCCCACCGCGCCCGTCACCCCCTGGGACCGGCGCCGCATCCGGCTGGCGCTCGGCCTCTCGGCCGGCGCCGCGCTCCTCCAGTACGGCGGCCAGGAACTGCGCTGGCTCTCCCTGCTCCCGGCCGCCGTGGGCGTCGCGCTGCTCGTACCCACCGTCCGCGGTCTGCTGCCGCACGGCACCTGGCGGGCGGCCCGCGGCCTGCCGTCCGTCGTCCTGCTGCGGGGCATCGCCGCCGGCGCCTTCATCGCGGCCGAGTCCTTCGTACCGCTGATGCTGGTCACCCAGCGGGGCCTGAGCCCCACCCTGGCCGGCCTCTCCCTGGCCCTGGGCGGCCTCACCTGGGCGCTCGGCTCGTACATCCAGGCCCGGCCCTGGACGGAGCCGTACCGGGAACGGCTCGTCGTCCTCGGCATGGTCCTCGTGGCGCTGGCCATCGCGGTGGCACCGAGCGTGCTGATCACGGCGGTGCCGGTGTGGGTGCTCGCGGCGGCCTGGGGCGTCGGCTGCCTCGGCATGGGGGCCGTGATCTCCTCGACGAGCGTGCTGCTCATGAAGCTCTCCGCGCCCGAGGAGGTCGGCGCGAACTCGGCCGCCCTGCAGATCTCGGACGGCCTCTCCAACGTCCTCCTCCTCGCCGCGGGCGGCGCGGCCTTCGCGGCCCTCGGCGGCGGCGCGGTCGGCCACGCGGTCACCTCCCACACGTCCACGGGCTCCCACCCGGCGGCCTTCGCGGCGGTCTTCCTGCCGATGGCGGCGGTGGCGGCGGTGGGGGCGTGGGTCGCCACGCGGCTGGAGCCGGCGGCGGAGCGAGCATGATTCCAGGTGGTACCGAAATGACCCCATTATCGGTACCATGCGGGTATGGCAATGAACCTGCGTCTCCGTGACGACCAGCAAGAGGCCCTCAAGCTCCGCGCCGAGGAGGAGGGGCGCAGCATGCACGCCATAGTGCTTCAGGCGATCGATCGCTACCTGGAACAGGAGGTCGACCGGGAGGCTGTGCGCAAGCTCGGCGCCAAGTACGCGTTGCGTCACGCGGACCTGCTGAAGCGGCTGGGGGAGTAGATGAAGTACCTGACAGCCGAGGAGGTCCTCGAGCTGGCGGAGCTCGCCTGCGCCGGGCAGCAGATTGCCGTACGCGATCTTGGTCTGCTCAAGTCGGCGGTGCACCGCCCCCAGTCGCAGATGTACGGGATCGAGGCGTACACCGACCTCTTCGAGAAGGCCGCCTCGCTGCTCCAGTCGCTCGCTGTGAACCATCCCCTGGTGGACGGCAACAAGCGCATGGCGTGGATGTGTACGGTCGTCTTCCTCGACCTCAACGGGCGGGACATGGCCGACATCGACCAGGAAGAGGCGTACAAGCTGGTCATCGAGGTGGCTTCCGGCAGCCTGGAGGACGTCACCCTGATCGCGCGACGTCTGCGGGGCCTGCACGAAGCCATGTGACCCCGACGTGAGCTGGATCCCAACCGGGCCGCCCCCGCCCCGTTTCGTACGAGGATCGGGCCGGGCCGCCGGTAAGGTGGCCCGGTTGTCATATCTGGACGAGCGTCGAACCCGGAGATCGTGACTACTACCACCACCTCCTCCCATCACCTCTCTCCCGCCTTCCCCGGACGGGCCCCGTGGGGTACCGCCGGCAAGCTGCGCGCCTGGCAGCAGGGCGCCATGGAGAAGTACATCCAGGAGCAGCCCCGTGACTTCCTCGCCGTCGCCACCCCCGGCGCCGGCAAGACCACCTTCGCGCTGACCCTCGCCTCGTGGCTGCTGCACCACCACGTCGTGCAGCAGATCACCGTCGTCGCGCCCACCGAGCACCTCAAGAAGCAGTGGGCCGCCGCCGCCGCGCGGATAGGCATCAAGCTGGACCCGGAGTACAGCGCCGGGCCGCTCAGCAAGGAGTACGACGGGGTCGCCATCACCTACGCCGGCGTCGGAGTCCGGCCCATGCTCCACCGCAACCGCTGCGAACAGCGCAAGACCCTCGTCATCCTCGACGAGATCCACCACGCCGGAGACTCCAAGTCCTGGGGCGAGGCCTGCCTCGAAGCCTTCGAGCCCGCCACCCGGCGCCTCGCGCTGACCGGTACGCCCTTCCGGTCGGACACCAACCCGATCCCCTTCGTCACGTACGAGGAGGGGAACGACGGCATCCGGCGGTCGTCGGCCGACTACACCTACGGCTACGGCAACGCCCTCGGCGACGGCGTCGTCCGGCCGGTCATCTTCCTCTCCTACAGCGGCAACATGCGCTGGCGCACCAAGGCCGGCGACGAGATCGCCGCCCGCCTCGGCGAGCCGATGACCAAGGACGCCGTCTCGCAGGCCTGGCGCACCGCGCTCGACGCCAAGGGCGACTGGATGCCGAACGTCCTGCGCGCCGCCGACCAGCGCCTCACCGAGGTCCGCAAGTCCATCCCGGACGCCGGCGGCCTCGTCATCGCCTCCGACCAGGACTCGGCCCGCTCGTACGCCAAGCTGATCCGCGAGATCACCGGCACCCGGCCCACCGTCGTCCTCTCCGACGACACCGGCGCCTCCAACCGCATCGACGAGTTCAGTGAGAGCACCGACCGCTGGATGGTCGCCGTCCGCATGGTGTCCGAGGGCGTCGACGTCCCCCGCCTCTCCGTCGGCGTGTACGCGACGACGATCTCGACGCCGCTGTTCTTCGCGCAGGCCGTCGGCCGTTTCGTACGTTCCCGCAGGCGCGGCGAGACCGCCTCCGTGTTCCTTCCCACGATCCCCAGCCTCCTCGGCTTCGCCAACGAGATGGAGGTCGAGCGCGACCACGTCCTCGACAAGCCCAAGAAGGAGGGCGAGGAGGACCCGTACGCCGAGTCCGAGAAGGAGATGGCGGAGGCGGAGGGGGAGCAGGACGAGGACACCGGCGAGCAGGACATGCTGCCGTTCGAGGCCCTGGAGTCCGACGCCGTCTTCGACCGCGTGCTGTACAACAGCGCCGAGTTCGGCATGCAGGCCCACCCCGGCAGCGCCGAGGAGCAGGACTACCTCGGCATCCCCGGCCTCCTCGAACCCGACCAGGTCCAGCTCCTCCTGCAGAAGCGGCAGGCCCGGCAGATCGCGCACAGCCGCAAGAAGCCGGACGACGAGGCGGACCTGTTGGAGCTTCCGGCGGAACGGCGTCCCGTCGTTTCCCACAAGGAACTGCTCGAACTGCGCAAGCAGCTCAACACGATGGTCGGCGCCTACGTCCACCAGACCGGCAAGCCCCACGGCGTGATCCACACCGAGCTGCGCCGGGTGTGCGGCGGGCCGCCGAGCGCGGAGGCCACCGCCGGCCAGATCCGGGAACGGATCAAGAAGGTGCAGGAGTGGGCCACCCGGATGCGGTGACCCGGCACGGCAGATGACCGAGGCCCGTACGACGGCGTTCGTACGGGCCTCGGTCGTCCCGCGACGGCGAAGCCGTCGGCGGGACCGGCCACGGAGACCGGCCCCCACGGTCGGCCTCCCGGCGGCTTCCACGCTACGGGCACGACAAAGCCGATCTTGTCCGCCAAAGTCCCGCGCGTGACCGACGAAGGTCCCGAACCGTCTCTATCCGGTCGCCGACGCCCGGATTCTGGACGAGGTCTTCCGCTGAGCGGAGCGGGTCGCTACTGTCCCGGCTCAAAAGCATTCGCCCCGTGGCAGCGCCGCCGCGGAGCGCAGCCGGTGTACCCCTTCCTGCCGGCGGCCTCTGACGTGCGTCGCCGACGGGACCGGCGACGCGAACCCCGTGAGAGTCCCGCCCACCACTCACTCCGAAGGAGAGGGCGTCGTGACCGCGGAGACCTCCCAGACGCTCGACCGGGGACTCAGAGTCCTCAAACTGCTCGCCGACACCGACCACGGCCTGACGGTCACCGAGTTGTCCAACAAACTCGGCGTCAACCGGACCGTGGTCTACCGGCTGCTCGCCACACTCGAGCAGCACGCCCTCGTCCGCCGCGACCTCGGCGGCCGCGCCCGCGTCGGACTCGGCGTGCTCCGGCTCGGCCGCCAGGTCCACCCCCTGGTGCGCGAGGCCGCGCTGCCCGCGCTGCGCTCGCTCGCCGAGGACATAGGGGCCACGGCCCACCTGACGCTGGTCGACGGGGCGGAGGCGCTCGCGGTCGCGGTCGTCGAACCGACCTGGACCGACTACCACGTCGCCTACCGAGCCGGTTTCCGCCACCCCCTCGACCGGGGCGCGGCCGGGCGCGCGATCCTCGCCGCCCGCCAGGGCGGACTGACCGAACCGGGCTTCACCCTGACCCACGGCGAACTGGAGGCCGGCGCGAGCGGCGCCGCCGCGCCGCTCGTCGGCGTGACCGGGGTCGAGGGCAGCGTCGGCGTGGTGATGCTCGCGGACGCGGTGCCGGAACGGGTGGGGCCGAGGGTGGTGGACGCGGCGAGAGAGGTCGCGGACGCGCTGCGTTAGAGCGCGCGGCACCGGTAGCTTGGCCCCTGGCCCGGGGCCTCACCCCTGGGCCTGGCCGCCCCCGTTGTGGGCAATCGTCCCGCAGGGCGGTGGGGGCACCCCCGGGCGAAGTCTGGGGGAGGGGGGGGCACAACGGACGGTGCCCCTTGCCGGGCCCAGGCTTCCGGGCCTGAACGTACACCACGGGTGCGGCGCCGTCGTGGGCTGTGCCCGCCCGTTCCGCCCTGCGGAACGCCTGCCCACAACCCGGGCCGGTGGTGGGGCCGTTGCCCGGCGACCCCGGGGTGCCGGCCGCGCGGGTCACCGAGGGCGCGGGTCCGAGGTCAGGAGCGTGCCCAGGGGGGTGCGTTCGTGGTGGACCGTGCGGCCCGTGCGGGTCGTCGTGATCAGGCCCGCCGCCCGCAGGGCCGACGCGTGGGCGGACGCCGTGGCGTTGCTGACGCCCGTGCGCCGCGCCAGCTCCGTGGTCGTACGGGGCACCGCCAGCGTCCGCAGCAGCTCCGTCCTGGTGCGGCCGAGGACCCCCGCGAGGGCCTCGGGACCGCCTCCGCCGTCCGGGGCCGGCGGCAGGCCCCGGCCCGCCGGGTACGCGAGCACCACCGGGCGGTCCGGCAGGTCCTGGACGAGCGGGCCGCCACGCCAGTGGAACGTCGGCAGCAGGACGAGCCCCCGTCCACCGAGCCGGACCTCCCGCCCGCCGGGCCCGCCGCCCCCCGGCCACTCCCAGACGCCGTCCCGCAGCCGTGAGCCCGGCGCCACGGCGGTCAGGGCCGCGCCCAGGCCGTCCCGGGCGACGGCGAGCGCGTGCCGGGTGAACTCCGCCCGGTGCAGGTCCTGGACCACCGGCCACACCGGCGCGAGGACCGTCTCGTACGCGGCCCGCTGGGCCCGTTCCAGGGTCCGCCAGGCCTCGCCGTCCTCCTCGCGCAGGCCCCGCACCCAGGCCGGAACCCGCCGCCGCCCCGCGTACACCCGCGCGACCTCGGACCGTACGAGCGCGGGCGAGGCCGACCGGATCCGTGCGAAGCCGTCCTCCCGGGTCTCGCCGAGCACGTCGAGGAAGGCGGGGGCGGTCCCGCCCGGCACCAGGTCCGCGAGGGGTTCCGCCGCGCCCGGCAGGGCCCGCAGGAGCCTGCCCCGCCAGCGTCCGAAGAGCAGTTCCTCGTGGGGGGCGCCGAGCATCAGCAGGGCCGCGTGGAGTTCGGGCACGGGCGAGGGACGGGCCGCGAACCGCACCCGCGTGTAGTCGCCCTCCGTGAAAAGGACCCGTGTCACCGCACAACCTCCCGACCGGCGCCAGCCTTTCGGGCAGGGCCCCAAGCGTCGCCGGCGCCTCCCGCCCGCCTCCAGGATGCCGTGCATGACATCCCGCACTCCCGGCCGCCGTGCCGTCACCAAGGGCGCCCTCACCGGCGCCGCCGCCCTGCTCCTCGGTGCCACCGCCGGTCCCGCCACCGCCGCCCCTCCGGGACCCCCGGCTCTCCGGCTGCCCGCGCCCACCGGCCCGTACCCCGTCGGCGCCGTGGCCCGTCACCTCGTCGACCCCACCCGCAACGACCCCTGGGTGCCCGCGATCGGCGTACGGGAGCTGATGGTCACCGTCCTCACGCCCGCCGTCCCCGGCGGGGGCTTCCCGCGCATGCCGCAGCTCACCCCCGGAGCCGCCGGGCTGTTCTCCGTCATCGGCCCGCTGATCCGCCCGCACCTGCCGCGCACGGGGGTCGACTGGGCGGCCACCCTCACGCACGCCCGTGCCGGAGCGAAGCCGCTGCCCGGCCGGCGTCCCGTGCTGCTCTACAGCCCCGGGGGCGGGGACTCCCGCGCCATGGGCAGCTCCCTGGCGATCGACCTCGCCTCGTACGGCTGGACCGTCGTCACCGTCGATCATCCGGGCGACGCGAGCGAGGTGGAGTTCCCCGACGCCCGGCCGGGACGCGACCGGGTCCGGGAGACCGCGCTGCGCCCCGACCCCGACGCGGCGACCTTCCGCACCATGGTCGACACCCGCGTCGCCGACCTCCGTTTCGTCCTGGACGCCCTCGGTCTCGGGCGGGTCGGCCTGTACGGGCACTCCGCGGGCGGCACCGCCGTCGCCCAGGCCCTCCACGAGGACCGGCGGGTCGCCGCGGCCGCCGTCCTGGAGGGGTACCTGGACGGGACGGACGGCGAACTCCTGCCCGTGGCCCGCG
This sequence comes from Streptomyces sp. NPDC058664, assembly GCF_042716635.1. Lineage (NCBI taxonomy): Bacteria > Bacillati > Actinomycetota > Actinomycetes > Kitasatosporales > Streptomycetaceae > Streptomyces > Streptomyces sp. NPDC058664. Next base: position 44,701 of record NZ_JBHXRW010000001.1, read on the forward strand.
ACGGCGTGGACCGGCCCGTGCTCCTCGCCGGCACCGACGGTTTCCGTGACGACCGGCTCGACCGGTCCTGGTCGGCGCTGCTCGCGCACGGCGGTCCCGTCGTCCGGCGGCAGCTCGACGCCAGCGGCCACTGGGTCTTCACCGACTACGCGGCCCTGGTCCCGCAGCTCCAGAAGGCCGGCCTGATGACCGCCGGGGGCCGGGCCGACATGGTGGGCACGATCGCTCCCGGGACGTCCGTACCCGCCGTACGGAGGCTCCTGCGGTCCTTCTTCGCCCGCCACCTGCCCGTACCGGCGTACGCGCCCCCGGGCCGGCGGCCGCTCACGTCCCAGTAGATTGGGGGCGTGCTCTCCGGTCTCTCCCGTCCCCGCGCGCTCGCCCTCTGCGCCCTGCCCGTCGCCGCGCTCTTCGCCGTCGCCGGGCTCGCGCCGCTGCCGTACGCGATCGCCCAGCCCGGCTCCACCGCCGACGTGCTCGGCAAGGACAAGGGGCGGGAGGTCATCACCATCACCGGCGCCCCCGTGCGCCCCACCGAGGGGCAGCTGCGGATGACGACGATCGTCGCGACCGGGCCGTCCACGGACGTGGACCTCGCGGACGTGGCCGACGCCTGGTTCCGTACCGACCGGGCCGTCCTCCCGCACGACTCCGTCTACCCCTCGGGCAAGTCCGACGCCGAGATCGAGAAGCACAACCTCGGCCAGATGAAGAAGTCGCAGGACACCGCCACGCTCGCGGCCCTCGGCTATCTGAAGAAGGACCCCACCGAGGTGAAGGTGACCCTGCACCTCGCCGACATCGGCGGGCCGAGCGCCGGCCTGCTCTTCTCCCTCGGCATCGTCGACAAGCTGGCCGGCGACGGTGCCGGCGGGGACCTCACGGGCGGCCGGATCGTCGCCGGTACGGGCACGATCGAGGTGGACGGCGCCGTCGGCGCGGTCGGCGGGGTGTCCCTGAAGACGCAGGCCGCGGCCCGGGACGGGGCCACCGTCTTCCTCGTACCGGAGGCCGAGTGCTCCGAGGCCGAGGCCGAGCTGCCGAAGGGGCTGCGGCTCGTCCCCGTCACCGCGCTCAGCGACGCGGTGGCGTCGCTCCGGGCCCTGGGACAGGGCCAGGAGTCGAAGGTTCCGACCTGCTGACGGCTCCGTCGGCGGTGTGGTCCACGGGCGGGCCGTCCATGCCCCGCCAGGCGGGGAAGACCAGCGGCGAGAGCGTGGCGAGGAAGTAGAGCGCGCCGATTCCGAGGAGCGTCGCCGTCAGGCCGACCCGCTCGACCAGGAGACCGGCCGACAGGCCTCCGAGCGGGGTCGTGAGCAGCACCCCGGCGGTGCTCGCGCCCATGACCCGGCTGCGCAGACCGTCCGGCACCCGCTCGTACATGACGGTGGTGAGGATCGGGTTGAGGACGCCGACGCCGAACCCGGCCGCCACCGCCGTCACGAGCAGCGGTGCCGTGGTGTCGGTGAGCGCGGCCGTCACGTACAGCGGGGCGCCGCCGAGGAGGAAGCCCGCCGTGAACACGGCCCGGCGCGGGAAGCGTTCGCCGAACGCCCCGTACAGCAGCGCCCCGACGAGCGCGCAGCCGCCGAAGACCGAGACGAGCAGCCCCTGCGCGGCCGGGCCGCCGAGTTCCTCCCGGGCGTGGAGCGGCAGCAGGACCGCGCTCCAGCTCTGGTTCAGGCCGTTGGTCACCATCACCATGACCGTGATGCCGAGCAGCAGCCGGGCGCGGAACAGGAAGGCGTACCCCTCGCGCAGATCGGCCCGGTAACGGGCCGGGGAGAGGCGGGGGCCGTCCCGTACCGGCTCCGCCGACGGCACTCCGCGCAGGCCCGCGGCGACGAGCAGCGCGGAGACGCCGAAGGTGGCCGCGTCGAGGAGCAGGACCGTTTCGGCGCCGATGAACGCGACGAGCAGACCCGCCGTCGCCGCACCCGCCATCCGGGCCCCGCGCGCCACGGCGTCGTACAGTCCGGCCGCCCGGGGGAGCGGGGTCCCCGCGCGCCGGGCGAGGTCGGGGACGAGGACGTGCCGGGCCATCTCCCCGGGCGCGTGGCAGAGGCCGCCCAGCGCCATCAGGGCGCACAGCGTCCAGAACTGCAGGACCCCGGCCCGGTGCAGCAACGGGATCGCGGCGAGCGCGAGCCCGCAGACCAGGTCGGAGGCGATGCTGACCCGGCGGCGGCCGAGCCGGTCGATGACCGGGCCGCCGGCGATCGCGGAGAGGAGGACGGGCAGGGCGGCGCAGAAGGCGACGAGCCCGGCCTTGCCGGGGCTTCCGGTGATGTCGAGCACGAACCACGGGACGCCGATGAGGGTGAGCGAATTGCCGGTGATCGATACGGCGTTGGCGGCCAGGACGGTGATCAGAGGCCGTTTGTCCCCCCCCCCGGAGCGGTCATGCGGCCAGGGTGACCGGGCGGCGGTCCGCGGGGGTGGCCAGGCGCAGGCCCAGTTCGACCAGCCGCCAGCCCAGCTGGACGCGGAGCGGCGGGGTGGTGACGGCGGGGACGTCGGCGAAGTGGCCGGCGGCGCGGTGGAGTTCGGCGGCGGTCAGGGCGTGCAGCCGGTGATGGATGTCGGAGTGCATGGTGCGGCTTCCTTCCGTGGACGGACGAGGGGCGTGTGCTCAGTCGTCGTGCTGGGGGAACGCGTGCAGGTGCATCCGTACGCGGGCGGCGCCGGGCGCGTCCGGGTCGGCGGTCTCGCTGTACTCGCCGATCAGTTCGTGGATCTTGGCGTTGAGCTCGCGCAACCGCGCGGGCGGCAGGCGCAGCGTGAAGTCGCTCATGTCGGCGGATCCGGCCCAGACCGCCTCCCAGTCGTGGCGCGTGCCGAGCCAGGTGTTCAGCTCCTGGGTGTGGATGGTCGCGATCTCGTGCAGGTAGACCTCCATGGCCCCCCTGACCTCGGGGTCCGCGTTCCGGTACAGCGACTCGTCGACGGACGTGCCCTGCTGGGCCGCCTTCCACCACCGCTCCCGGCCCTTGCCGCGCGTCGGATCGTCCTCGACGAACCCGTGGGCCGCGAGCTGGCGGAGGTGGTAGCTGGTGGCGCCGCTGGACTCACCGAGCCTTTCGGCCAGTTGGGAGGCGGTGGCGGGTCCGTGGCGACGCAGGGCGCGGAGCAGCTGGATGCGGAGCGGGTGGGCGAGCCCGCGCAGCGAGCGCGGGTCGAGCGTGCGGCTGACGCGCTCCTCTTGTTCGGACATGTCCTCAGCGTAGGCTTGCAAAGAAGTAGTTGCAAGGATTTCTTTGCAACTACTTCTTTGGAACTCGGCCGGGAATCCGGCCGACGCCTCAGTCGACGTCCTCCGCCGCCTGCTCCACCAGCGGGATGATCCGCAGCGGCACCGGGTTCTCCATCACGATCGCCGTCGACGCCCGCACGATCCCCTCGAAGGCCACCACCTTGTCGATCACCCGCTGGAGGTCCGCGTTCGAGCGGGCGACCAGCCGGCACAGCATGTCGCCGTGACCCGTCGTCGTGTGCAGTTCAAGCACCTCCGGCACCGTCGCCAGGTGCTCCCGCACGTCCGCGCCCTGCCCCTGCTTGATCTCCAGGGTCGCGAACGCCGTCACCGGATAGCCCAGCGCCGCCGGATCCACCTGCGGACCGAAACCCCGGATCACCCCGCTCGCCTGGAGCCGGTCGAGTCGCGCCTGCACGGTCCCGCGCGCCACCCCGAGCCGGCGCGAGGCCTCCAGGACCCCGATGCGCGGCTCCCGTGCCAGCAGCACGATCAGCCGGCCGTCCAAATGATCGATCGCCACGAGGGCCTCCCGATGGTCACCATGTACAAGTCGCCCGCCGATGCTGCCGGATCGCTGTACACATTGACCAGCCTCTCAGCGAACTATTGCGCACCTTGCCGGACGGCGCGACGCTGCTCCCATGACTGAGACCATCGATCACACCCCCTCCACCGCGCGCAAGGCCGATCCCTTCCCGGTCAAGGGAATGGACGCGGTCGTCTTCGCCGTCGGCAACGCCAAGCAGGCCGCGCACTACTACTCCACGGCCTTCGGCATGAAGCTCGTCGCCTACTCCGGACCGGAGAACGGCAGCCGCGAGACCGCCAGCTACGTCCTGACGAACGGCGCCGCCCGGTTCGTGTTCACCTCCGTCATCAAGGTCTCCACCGATCGCGGCCGCTTCCTCGCCGACCACGTCGCCGAGCACGGTGACGGCGTCGTCGACCTGGCGATCGAGGTGCCGGACGCGCGTGCCGCGTACGCGTACGCCGTCGAGCACGGCGCCACCGGCCTCACCGAGCCGCACGAGGTGAAGGACGAGAACGGCACCGTCGTCCTCGCCGCGATCGCCACGTACGGCAAGACCCGGCACACCCTCGTCGAGCGCTCCGGCTACGACGGCCCGTACCTCCCGGGCTTCGTCGCCGCGAACCCGATCGTCGAGCCGCCGGCCAAGCGCACCTTCCAGGCCATCGACCACTGCGTCGGCAACGTCGAGCTCGGGAAGATGAACGACTGGGTCGGCTTCTACAACAAGGTCATGGGCTTCACGAACATGAAGGAGTTCGTGGGCGACGACATCGCGACCGAGTACTCGGCGCTGATGTCGAAGGTCGTCGCCGACGGCACCCTCAAGGTGAAGTTCCCGATCAACGAGCCGGCGATCGCGAAGAAGAAGTCGCAGATCGACGAGTACCTGGAGTTCTACGGCGGCGCGGGCGTCCAGCACATCGCCCTCGCCACCAACGACATCGTCGCCACCGTGCGCGCGATGCGGGCCGCGGGCGTCTCCTTCCTCGACACCCCCGACTCGTACTACGACACCCTCGGCGAGTGGGCCGGCGAGACCCGGGTGCCCGTCGAGACCCTGCGCGAGCTGAAGATCCTCGTGGACCGCGACGAGGACGGCTACCTGCTGCAGATCTTCACCAAGCCGGTCCAGGACCGCCCGACGGTCTTCTTCGAGATGATCGAGCGCCACGGCTCCATGGGCTTCGGCAAGGGCAACTTCAAGGCCCTGTTCGAGGCGATCGAGCGCGAGCAGGAGAAGCGCGGCAACCTGTAGGTCCGCACGACCGCGCGGCGAGGGGGTCCGGGTCACGACCCGGGCCCCCTCGCCGCGCGCCACCGACCGGGCCGGCCCGGACGCCCGGCCGACGGAGCGCCCGAACCGGCCCCGGGAGTGCCGGGAGGACCGCGCCCGACCCGGCGGAGTCCTTTCCGACACCCCAGAGGCGTCCCGGCGGGACACGGGGCCTGCCCGGGACGCCTCACCCTCCGGCCTGCGGGAGCGCCGGAAGCCGAGCCCTGAGCCCCGGGCGCCGAGCCCCGAGCCCCACCAAGCCCCGAGCCCCCGAGCGGGCCCGGTCCTGCCTTACGGCTTCGCCGGTCGTGTCGGCTGCGGAGGGCTCGTGGACGGGCCCGTCTCCGCCGTCCCCGGCTCTTCCGCGGACGCCGCCTCCCGCGCCTCGTCCGGCTCGGCCCCCGCCGTCTCCGTCTCCGGCACCGCCTTCGTCCCCGCCGCCCCCGCCGCCCCCGGCGACTCCCGCCGGAGTTCCTTCGGCGGCTCGGCCGGCGGCTCGCCCAGTGCCGTCAGCGCGTCCGTCGCCCTCGGGGCGAGCAGGGGGGAGAAACCGGGGTTGATCCGCAGCGCCTCCGCCAGGTGACGGCGGGCCGGGCCCGTCTGCTCCAGGGCACGTTCGATCTCGCCCAGGTGGTACGAGAACAGCGCACTCCGCACACCCTCGTCCGTGGCCCGCTTCGCGTACTCCAGGGCCTCCTCAGGCTGCCCCGACCGGTACAGCGCCCAGCCCAGCGCGTCCGCGACCCGCACCGAGCGGTGCCCGCGCGCCCACTCCGCCCGCATCCGCGCCACCGCCGCAGCCGGGTCGCCGTGGTCCGCGTCGAGGAGGGCCAGGGTCACCTCGCCCCGCGCCCACGTGCCGGTCCGCAACCGCTCGTACAGGGCCCGCGCGTCCCCGGCGAGGCCCAGTGACTCGTACAGCTCGCCGGCCTCCAGGACGTACTCCGGCAGCGGAAGCCTGGCCAGCGCGGCCCGCCAGTCACGCAGCGCCTCGTCGGTCCGGCCGAGTGCCGCGAGCGCCCGCGCCCGGCCCGCGAGTGAGGGCCCGTGGTCCCGTACGAGCCGCAGCGCCGACCCGTACCGCGCCAGTGCCTCCTCCGGCTCGCCCCGCTCCCACGCCAGGTCGCCGAGGCACGCGAGGGCCGCCGCCTTGTCCGTGTCCGTCTCGGCGAGGGCCGCCGCGTCGAGGGCCGCCGCGTCGGCGTCCTCGCGCCAGCCCCGGTCGCGGTAGGTCTGGGACGCCCGGGCGCGGACCACCGCGCCCGCGTGGAGCTCCTCCAGGGTCTCCATCGCCTTTCGCGCCGCCGGGTACTCCCCGAGGCCGTTGTACGCGTCCATCAGGACCGGGTAGACCGGCCAGCGCCGCGGGTCCGCCTTCCGTACCCGCTCACCCCACTCCTTCGCCGTCCTCCAGTCGCCGCGCGCCCCCGCGAGCGCCCCGAGGCCCAGTTGCGCCGTCAGATTGCCGCGTGCGGCGGGCCGTTCGTCGAGGGAGCGTCGCAGGGCCCGCTCGGCACGCGGGAAGTCCCGTACGTCGCCGAGGCGCGTCCCCCGCTCCGTGTACGCCGCGCCCAGCTCCGCCCAGGACGCGTCGTCGTCCGGGTGGGCGCGCAGCCACTTCTCCCGGTCGGTGATCAGCGCGGCCAGCTCCGGCAGCGCGGCCTGCGCGCCCGCGTGGGCCGCGATCACCGCCCGCTGCGCCGGACTCGGCGGGGGCGGCGGGTCCTGGCCGACGAGCTCGGGGACGTACAGCAGCGCCGTCGCCGCGAGCACCGCGCCCACTCCGGCCGCCAGGACCGTCCTCGACACGTTCTGCGTCTTCATGGCGCTCACTGTGCGCCCGCGCCCACCTGTACGAAGAGCACACGAAGCGCCCGCCCCGGCGGGTTCACACCGATGGCCCCGGATGCCACGCTGGACGCATGGACGATCTTCTGACGCGGCTGCGCGCCGGGCTCCCCGCCGAGGCGCTGCTCACCGACCCGGACGTGACCGCCTCCTACGCGAACGACATGGCGAGCTTCTGCACGGCCGGCACCCCCGCCGTCGTCGTGCTGCCGCGCACCGTCGAACAGGTCCAGCACGTCATGCGGACCGCGACCGAACTCCGCGTGCCCGTCGTCCCTCAGGGGGCCCGTACCGGCCTGTCCGGCGGCGCCAACGCCTCCGAGGGCTGCATCGTGCTCTCCCTGGTCAAGATGGACCGCGTCCTGGAGATCGACCCGGTCGACCGGATCGCCGTCGTCGAGCCGGGTGTCGTCAACGCGGTCCTTTCACGGGCCGTCGCCGAACAGGGTCTGTACTACCCGCCGGATCCCTCCAGCTGGGAGACGTGCACCATCGGCGGGAACATCGGCACGGCCTCCGGCGGCCTGTGCTGTGTGAAGTACGGGGTGACCGCCGAGTACGTCCTCGGGCTCGACGTCGTCCTCGCCGACGGCCGGCTCCTGACCACCGGCCGCCGCACCGCCAAGGGCGTCGCCGGCTATGACCTGACCAGGCTCTTCGTCGGCTCCGAGGGAAGTCTCGGCATCGTCGTCAAGGCCGTGCTCTCCCTCCGGCCGCAGCCTCCGGCGCAGCTCGCGCTCGCCGCCGAGTTCCCCTCCGCGGCCGCCGCCTGCGCGGCCGTCTGCGCGATCATGGAGGCGGGCCACACCCCGTCGCTGCTCGAACTCATGGACCGCACCACCGTCCAGGCGGTCAACAGGCTGGCGCGCATGGGTCTGCCCGACACGACGGAGGCGCTGCTCCTGTGTGCCTTCGACACCCCGGACCCGGCCGCCGACCTGGCCGCCGTCGGGGAGCTGTGCGCGGCGGCGGGCGCCACCGAGGTGGTCCCGGCCGCGGACGCCGCCGAGTCCGAACTCCTCCTCCAGGCACGCCGGCTCTCCCTCACCGCCCTGGAGACCATCAAGTCCGCGACGATGATCGACGACGTGTGCGTGCCGCGGACGCGGCTCGCCGAGATGCTCGACGGGACGGCGGCCGTCGCGGAGAAGTACGGGCTCACCATCGGCGTCTGCGCGCACGCCGGGGACGGCAACACCCATCCCGTCGTCTGCTTCGACCACACCGACGAGGACGAGTCGCGGCGCGCCCGGGAGTCCTTCGACGAGATCATGGCGCTCGGGCTCGCCCTCGGCGGCACGATCACCGGTGAACACGGCGTGGGCGTCCTCAAGAAGGAGTGGCTGGCGCGGGAGCTGGGGCCGGTCGGCCTCGAACTCCAGCGGGGCATCAAGGCGACGTTCGACCCGCTGGGGCTCCTCAACCCCGGAAAGCTCTTCTGACGGCACCGGTACGAGGGACAGGTGACGGATCACAGCTCGCCGTCCTGCGACTCGTCCGACGGCCACGGGTCGCGCAGCCACAGCTCGTCGGAGACCACGGTGGTCGCCAGGAGCTCGGTGAGCCCGTCGTCGATGCCGAGCCGCTCGGACTCGGTGCCCGGCGGCACCGCGCGCAGGGTCCGCTCCAGCCAGGCGGACACCTGCGCGGACGGGGCTTCGAGCAGGGCGTCGCCGTCGGGGGAGGAGAGCGCCATCAGGATGACGCCGCGGCCGTCGACCTTGGTGGGCCAGATCCGCACGTCGCCGTGCCCGCAGGCGCGGAAGACGCCCTCGACGAGCAGTTCGCGCGCGAACGTCCAGTTGACGGGGTGGTCCGTGCCGATGTGGAAGGTGATGTGGACGGCGTACGGGTCGTCGGTGCGGTAGGCGAGCCGGGCGGGGACGGGGACGGCGCGCTCGGGCGAGAGCACCAGCTTCAGCTCCAGCTCGCGTTCGACCGTGGTGTTGTCGGTGTTCTGCATGGCCGTACTTCCTCTCGCGGACCGGCCCCGGACGGGCCTTCACCAGGAGAGAGCGGGGCACCCGCGGCTCATTACGCGACTCCGGGAAGTTTTTTCGAGAAGTTTTTTCCGGGCGGTGTTCGGGCGGTGTTCCGGGTCGCCTTCCGGGCGTGTTCCGGGTGGTGTTCCGGACCGGGGCACGGAGGCGACGGCCCGAACATCACCATGAGTGATCGATTCCGTTACGTGTCGCCCGAAGGCGGGGCTTTCTCGTGGGCTCCTTGTCCCCTCGGGGACGTTCTTCGTTACTGTCCTCCTTGGGCGCGGCACGCCCGGCACGCGGCCGCGCGGATCAAAGGCGTTGTGACTGAACGGAGTCGGGGCAGTGGCTACTCCTCCTGGAGGCGGCGGAGAGGTACCGCAGGCGGGGTACTACCCGGACCCGTCCATTCCCGGGTACATCCGGTACTGGAACGGGGGCGCCTGGGTTCCCGGTACGAGCCGGCCCGCGCCCACGGAAGGCGAGGTTCCGCCGCATCCGCCCGCCTCGGCGATCCCGGCCGGCCCGATCCTGGCCTCGGGCCCGGCCCCCGCGCCGGTCGCGGCACCCACACCCGTACCCGTACAGCCGGAGCCGGCGCACGCCGAGCCGGCGCACGCCGAGCCCGTACGGCAGGACCGGCCCGACCCCGTCCGTCCCGAGCCCGTACGGCAGACCCCGCCCGAGCAGGCGTGGTCGGCTCCGGCTTCCGTGCGGCCCGGACCCTCCGTGCCCGCCCAGGCGTCCGCGCGGGCCCACGCCCCGGCTCCCGTACCGGCGGTGGAGGAGACCGGGCCCGTCTTCTTCGACGAGGAGCCGGCCGACCCGGAACCCGCCTCCGCGTGGCAGGCGGACAGTTCCCGCCAGACCGGCTTCGGCGGTGACCGCGACCAGAAGGTCTCCTGGGGCGCGCCCCAGGCCCCCGACCCGCGTACCCCCGCGGAGTGGCCCGTGGCCGGTGCGAGCGAGCCCGCCGAGGCGCCGGCCGCCGCCCCCGCGCGGGCGGCCGACCCCCGGGCGACCGGGGGAGCGGCGCGGCTCGGCGGGATGCCGGTCACGCCGATCCCCGCGCCCGCCCCGGCGCGGCCCCAGCCGGCTCCCGAGCCCGTGGCACAGGCCCCCGCCCCCGTACAGCAGTCGCCCGCGCCTGCTCCCGTGCAGCAGCACGCCTCCGCCCCCGCCACGCCCTCCTGGGCCCAGCAGCCCCAGCCCGTGGCCCAGGCCCAGCCCGCCGCCCAGCCCCAGTCCCCGGAGCAGGGACAGGGGCAGGGGCAGCCCGTCGTGCCCTGGAAGCCGCCCGTCGACGACCTGTTCGTCCAGGCGGCCCGCGCGCAGGCCTCCGCGCGTCCGGCCGGGCTCGGCAGGCGGCTGCTCGCCCGGCTGATCGACACCGTGGTCCTGGGCGCGCTCGTCGGCGGCGCCTCGTTCCCCTTCGTGACCGCCGCCCTCGACCACATCGACGGCAAGATCGAGGCGGCCAGGCAGACCGGCGTCACCGTCCAGGTCTGGCTGCTCGACGGGACCACCTCCGTCCAGTTCGGCCTCGCGCTGGCCGCGCTGTTCGTCATCGGCGTCCTGTACGAGGCGCTGCCCACCGCCAAGTGGGGCCGCACCCTCGGCAAGAAGCTGTGCGGGATCGAGGTGCGGGACATCGAGGCGCACCAGCCGCCGCGGTTCGGGGCGTCCCTGCGCCGCTGGCTGGTCTACAGCGTCCTCGGGCTCCTGGTCATCGGCGTGTTCAACGTCCTGTGGTGTCTGTTCGACCGCCCCTGGCGGCAGTGCTGGCACGACAAGGCGGCCCGCACCTTCGTGGCGCGCTGATCCGGCGCCGGCCGGCCGGCGTCAGCCGCGGCGGGTGACCGGGGGTCCCCCGAACGGGCGGTGATTCCTTGCGGGGCCGCCGTGCCCGGGATGCACTGCCCCCATGAGCACCGACCAGCCGCCGCCCGGTCCGCCGCCCGACGAGGACCCGTTCCGCAAGGGGCCCCAGGAGCCCCCGCCGCCCTCCTCCGGCGGCCAGCCGCCCCCGTCCGGGCCACCGCCGGGAGGCCCTCCGCCCGGTGGTCCGTACGGGCCGTCGGGCGGAAGCCCCTACGGCCCCTCGGGCGGTTCCCCGTACGACAACGGCGTACCGCCGCCCCCGTACGGCGGCTACGGCGGCGGGTACGGCGGGGCGGATCCGCTCGCCGGGATGCCGCCGCTCGCCGAGTCCGGCAAGCGCATCCTCGCCCGGATCATCGACTGGGTGATCATCGCGATCCCGCTGGCGGTCATCGGCATCCCGTTCGACATCTACACGCGGGCGACCGAGGACGGCAGCGACTTCGGCGACACGGTCAACAGCCTCAACGGCGGCAGCCAGCTGGTCTTCCAGCTCATCACGATCGTCGCGTACGTCGCCTACGACACGGTGATGACGGCCAGGAACGGCCAGACCATCGGCAAGAAGCTGATGAAGCTGCGGGTCGCGATGCTCAACGACGGCTCGACGCCCCCGATGAGCCAGTCGCTGCTGCGCGCCCTCGTCCTGTGGCTGCCCGCGCTGATCTGCTGCGCCTGTCTGTGGCCGCTGCTGATCCTGATCCTGATCCTGGTCGACAAGCCGTACAAGCAGGGTCTGCACGACAAGGCGGCGAAGACGGTGGTGGTCTCCGTCCCGCGGTGAGCGGTGACGGACGAAGCATCACGGACGAAGAGTCACGGACAAAACGTCACGGACGAAGCGTCACGAACCGGTCCGGGTATCGGCCCCCGCGCCCACGGGCGAGGTCGGCACCCGGATCTCTTCGTCGCCCCCGCCCCCCTCGTTCCCCAGGTGCTCGGGCACCCTCCCCGCGACCTTGACGGACGTCGCCCGCACCGGCATCGTCACCGCCACGAGCAGTCCGAGCAGCAGTCCGGCGAGGCTGATCACCGTGATGCCCAGCGTGGTCGTCGTGCGGGAGAGCAGCAGGAGGGCGACGGTCGCGAGGACGACGGTGGCCGAACCGTAGGCGAGCTGCGCGGCGTTCGGACGCTGCATGACGGATACCGTCCCCTCCGGACAATCGGGTCGACTCTACGACGCTCGATGCCCGGGACGGGTGCGAAGTAAGCGTGACCTTACCCACGGTGCCGTTGCACGGGGGGCGCACGGGGGCACGAAGGCGCCCATTGTTCCGGGTTGTGCGCCGTACCGCCGTCCGATTATCGGAATTCGCCTCCCGCATAGTGCAGTTGGTCTGTGCAAGTCAAGATCTGTCTTTTCTTGTCTCTCTCCGGTCGAATGTCGTCACTTGTGACGCGCGACCCCCGCCGGACGGACACCCCACCTTCGGTCCGAGGCGCGGGCGCCGGGGAGGACTACATCAAGTGACCAACAGACGACGGGCGATCAGAACGTCCGCAGTCGTCGTGGCGCTCGCGGCTACCGCCGCCACCGCCTCGACCTTCACCACCGCCTGGGCCGACAACCACGACGTGACGTCGGCAGACGTCCGCCACGACCCGGCGCCCGGCGACGGGCACGGGCACGGCGTCGACAAGACGGCGGTCGACCACGACCTCGAAGGCCCGTTCAGCAAGCAGCAGGAGCAGCAGCGCAAGGCCGCCCTGGAGCAGGTGCTGAACGGCGAGGCCAAGGTCGAGCGCCGCGGCGGCTCGCAGGTCGTCAAGCTCGACAGCAAGAAGTACGTCGAGCTCGGCCGCGAGAAGACCGACAAGATCTTCACGATCCTCGTCGAGTTCGGCGACAAGGTGGACACCACCACCCTGGTCAACCGCGCCGACGACGACACGGACGAGCTGAAGCCGAAGTTCGGCGGCACGCCCGGCCCGCTGCACAACCAGATAGCCGAGCCGGACCGCACCAAGGACAACTCCACGGCCTGGCAGGCGGACTACGACCAGAAGCACTTCCAGGACCTGTACTTCGGCACCGGCAAGGACGCCGAAGGACAGCCCAAGCAGTCGCTGAAGACCTACTACGAGAAGACCTCGTCCGGCCGTTACTCGGTCGAGGGCGGCGTCTCCGACTGGGTCAAGGTCGAGTACAACGAGGCCCGTTACGGCTCGAACTACTGCGGCAACAGCAACTGCGCCAACGTCTGGGACGCGGTCCGCGACGGCGTCACCGCCTTCGTCGCCGACCAGAAGGCCAAGGGCCGCACCGACGCCCAGATCAAGGCCGACATGGCCCAGTACGACCTCTGGGACCGGTACGACTTCGACGCCGACGGCAACTTCAACGAGCCCGACGGCTACATCGACCACTTCCAGATCGTCCACGCGGGCGAGGACGAGTCGGCGGGCGGCGGCGCCCAGGGCGGCGACGCCCTGTGGGCCCACCGCTGGTACGCGTACGGCACCAACGCCGGCAAGACCGGCCCGGCGAACAACAAGGCCGGCGGCACCCAGATCGGCGACTCCGGCATCTGGGTCGGCGACTACACGATGCAGCCCGAGAACGGCGGCCTCGGCGTCTTCGCGCACGAGTACGGCCACGACCTCGGCCTCCCGGACCTGTACGACACCTCCGGCATGCCCGGCGCCGAGAACTCCACCGGCTTCTGGTCGCTCATGTCCTCCGGCTCCTGGCTCGGCCGCGGCAAGGACGCCATCGGCGACCTGCCCGGCGACATGAACGCCTGGGACAAGCTGCAGCTCGGCTGGCTCAACTACACCAAGGTGGCGAACGAGGCCCGTGCGTGGAACTCCACGCACAAGCTGGGCGTGGCCGAGTACAACACCAAGAACCCGCAGGCGCTCCTCGTCGAGCTGCCGAAGAAGGCCGTCACCACCGACGTCGTCGCGCCCGCCGAAGGCGCCACGCAGTGGTGGAGCAACATGGGTGACGACCTCAAGAACACCCTGACCCGGTCCGTCGACCTGACGGGCAAGACGTCCGCCTCCCTGGAGCTCCAGGGCTGGTACGACATCGAGCTCGACTACGACTACCTCTACACCGAGGTGTCGACCGACGGCGGCGCCAACTGGACGGCCCTGGACGGCACCGCCGACGGCAAGGCGCTCCCGCGCGACGCCAGCGGCGCCCCGGCGCTGACCGACGTCTCCGGCACCCACAAGAAGCTCGTCTACGGCCTCGACGCCTACGCGGGCAAGAAGTTCGACCTCCGCTTCCGCTACCAGACGGACGGCGGCGCGGGCGGCAAGGGCTTCACCGCCGACGCCATCACCCTGACCGCCGACGGTGCCGCCCTCTTCTCGGACAACGCCGAGAACGGTGACAACGGCTGGGTCGCCAAGGGCTTCTCGCGGGTCGGCAAGGGCTTCACCAAGGAGTACGAGCAGTACTACATCGCGGAGAACCGCCAGTACGTCTCGTACGACGCCACCCTCAAGGTCGGCCCGTACAACTTCGGTTTCGCGGGTGAGAAGTCCAGCTGGGTCGAGCACTACCCGTACCAGAACGGTCTGCTCATCTGGAAGTGGGACCTCTCCCAGAAGGACAACAACACGGCCGTCCACCCGGGCCAGGGTCTGATCCTCCCGGTCGACGCCCACGCCACCCCGCTGAAGTGGAAGGACGGCACCCTGATGCGCAACCGCGTCCAGGCGTACGACTCCACCTTCGGCACCTACCGGACCGACTCCCTCCTGCTCCACAAGGCGGACGTCCCGACGTGGGTGCACTCGCAGCGCGGCAACCCGGTCTTCGACGACCGCAAGGGCACCTACTGGTACCCCGAGACCCAGCGCGCCGGTGTCCAGGTAACTGACACCAACACCAAGATCGAGGTCGTCAAGGAGCCGCTCAACGGCCAGACGATCACGGTCCGCGTGGGCCCGTCTGTCAAGTAATCGGTAAAACCGCAGGTCAAAGCATGATCGGCCGTCGCCCTCTAGCGGGCGGCGGCCGATCGTGTTTAGGTGCGTCTGACGATTTTCTTATTGACGTTCGATCCACGGGGGAGTGGTTCCGCATGCCCAACGGAGGGTTCTGCAAGTTGCCGGGAGGCAGCGTGGTCGTCGCCATAGGGCTGCCGAGCCCGGCCCGCGACGGCGTCACCGTCCGCTTCCTGGTCCACGCGGCCAACCGGGCCCGCGCCCTCACCCGGCTGCGGAACCTGGGGCTGCGGGCGGTCTACCTCCGCGGCAACAGCGAGCCCCCCACCCCGGACGAGGTCACGGCCGTCCTGCACCACCCCGACGGCCTGCTGTGGAGATCCACCCCGGGCACCGCCCAGGAGCTCTGGCACCCCGTACGGTCCCTCCCCAGGGAACCGGCCGCCTGACCCCGGAGACGTGCCCTACGCGACCGCCGGCCTGCCCGTCAGCTCCACGCCCGCCGCCCGCAGCTCCTCCAGGGCCCGGTCCGTCGTCTCCTTCGCGACGCCCGCCGTCAGGTCGAGCAGCACATGGGTGCGGAAACCCTCACGGGCCGAGTCCAGGGCCGTCGCCCGGACGCAGTGGTCGGTGGCGATGCCCACCACGTCGACCTCGGTGACGTCCCGCTCGCGCAGCCACTCCGCGAGCGTCCGCCCGTTCTCGTCGCGGCCCTCGAAGCCGCTGTACGCCGCGTCGTACGCGCCCTTGTCGAAGACCGCGTCGATCGCCCCGCTGGCGACGGCCGGCGCGAAGTTCGGGTGGAAGCCCACCCCCTCCGTACCGGCCACGCAGTGCACCGGCCAGGAGGTGACGTAGTCCGGCTCCTCACCCGCCGGGGCGAAGTGCCCGCCCGGGTCGACGTGGTGGTCGCGGGTCGCGACCACGTGCCGGTAGGAGGTGCCCGCCGTCTGGCCGACCAGGTCGGTGATGGCGGCGGCGACGTCCGCGCCGCCGGTCACCGCGAGGCTGCCCCCCTCGCAGAAGTCGTTCTGCACGTCCACAACGATCAATGCGCGGTGCATGGCGGGTGTCCTTAGCGGGTCGGGGAGGGGTGGGTTCGAGCCTAGAGACTTCCCCCCGTCACCGGGAGGGGGCATCGCCGACGCCTTACATGTACTCCGTCGGCAGCACCGGCTCGCCGCGGGACAGCTGGATCGCCGACATCGGCAGCCCGGCACGGGCCGCGATGTGCCGGGACCTGGCGGCCTCGAGCGGCTCCCTGGCCACCACGTCGCCGCCCTTGACCAGCTCCACCAGGAGCTGGTGGTCGGCCAGCTCCGGCGGCACGGGTCCCGTGCCCACGACCTCCGCCTCCGCGACCCCGTACGCGTCGGGCTGGCGCGCCGCCCACTTGCGCCCGCCGACCGAGGCCTTGCCGCCCAGCGACTTCTTCGCCACCGGCACGAGCGGTGCCCTGAGATCGGCCGAGGCGGCCCGTGCCACCAGCTTGTAGACCATCGAGCAGGTCGGGTGACCACTGCCGGTGACCAGCTGCGTACCCACCCCGTACGCGTCGACCGGGGCCGCCGCGAGCGAGGCGATGGCGTACTCGTCGAGGTCCGACGTGACGACGATCCTCGTGTCCCGCGCGCCCAGCTCGTCGAGCTGCGCCCGCACCCGGTGCGCGACGAGCAGCAGGTCGCCCGAGTCGATGCGGACGGCGCCGAGGTCGGGCCCCGCCACCTCCACGGCGGTACGGACGGCCTCGGCCACGTCGTACGTGTCGACGAGCAGGGTCGTACCGCGTCCGAGGGACTCCACCTGCGCCCGGAAGGCGTCCCGCTCGCTGTCGTGGAGGAGGGTGAAGGCGTGCGCGGAGGTGCCGACGGTCGGGATGCCGTAGCGGAACCCGGCCGCGAGGTCCGAGGTCGAGTCGAAGCCGCCGACGTACGCGGCACGGGAGGCGGCGACGGCCGCCAGCTCGTGGGTGCGCCGGGCGCCCATCTCGATCAGGCGGCGCCCGCCGGCCGCGGCCGACATGCGGGAGGCGGCGGCGGCGATGGCCGAGTCGTGGTTGAGGATCGAGAGGATCACCGTCTCCAGGAGCACGCACTCGGCGAAGGAGCCCTCGACGCGCAGGACGGGGGAGCCGGGGAAGTACACCTCGCCCTCGGGGTAGCCCCAGATGTCGCCGGAGAAGCGGTAGCGGGCCAGCCATTCGAGGGTCGGCTCGTCGACGATGCCGCGCTCGCGCAGGAAGCTCAGGACGGCGGGGTCGAAGCGGAAGTTCTCGACGGCGTCCAGGACCCGGCCGACGCCCGCGAGGACGCCGTAGCGCCGCCCCTCGGGCAGTCTCCGGGTGAAGACCTCGAAGACCGAGCGCCGGTCGGCGGTGCCGGCCCGGAGGGCCGCCTGGAGCATGGTCAGCTCGTACTGATCGGTGAAGAGCGCGGTCGACGGCACGTCCACCGGAAGCCCAAGGTCCGCAGCGTTCATGCCAACGATGCTAGCGCAGAAATCGTCAGAGTGACGAATAGGGGTGGCGGGTCGTGACGAACCGTGGGCCGAGCGGGTGGTCCGTCCGCGCGTGAAAGGGTGACCCGTTTGTGCGACGGGGCCCCTGGAGTGGCAGCATGGGGTGAGTGAGCGTCGCGCCTATTGAGATCGAACGTACGGAATCGGCCGAGGAGGTCTCCGCGGTCGTCGAACCGGACGTGCCGTGGGTGACCCTCGTGCACAACGACCCGGTCAACCTGATGAGCTACGTGACCTACGTCTTCCAGGCGTACTTCGGATACTCCAAGGACAAGGCGCACAAACTGATGCTCGACGTGCACCACAAGGGCCGCGCGGTGGTCTCCAGCGGCACCCGCGAGGAGATGGAGCGCGACGTGCAGGCGATGCACGGCTACGGCCTCTGGGCGACCCTCACCCAGGACCGCGGCTGATGGCCGGCCACTTCGAGGCCCTGCCCGGCGGTGGCGCCGCCGTCGCCCTCGACGACGTCGAGATCTCCATCCTCCGCTCCCTCGCCGTCCAGCTCATGGAGCTGATCGGACCGGGCGACGAGCCCGCGAAGGACGAGGACCCGCTCGCCGCGCTCTTCGCCGAGGGCCCCAGCAAGCCGCCGTCCGACCCCGCCCTCAGGCGGCTCTTCCCCGACGCGTACGGGGACGACAGCGAGGAGCTGCGGACGGCCGCCTCCGACTTCCGCCGCTACACCGAGAACGACCTGCGGGCCCGCAAGCGCGAGGACGCCCTCGTGGTGGTGCGCGCCCTCGACGCGCTCTCCGCGGACGCGGCGAGCGAGGGCGGCGCGGTCCTCAAGCTGACCGCGGGCGAGTCCCGGGCGTGGCTCGGCGCGCTCAACGACCTGCGGCTGACCATCGGCACCCGCCTCGACGTCACCGACGACGAGGAGAGCGAGCAGCTGTACCGGCTGCCGGACTCCGACCCGCGCAAGCCGATGGTGATGGCGTACCTCTGGCTGGGGGCGCTCCAGGAGTCCCTCGTCGAGACCCTGATGCCGTAACCCCGCCGTCCCCCACCGCTTTCCCGACGCCTCCCCGCCACGCGGTGTTCGCTCAGCGGACGCTCAAATCCGGATAACGAATGCGTTATCAGAGCGTCCGCTTTGTCGTCTTGAATCCCTTTCGCCCGCCGTTTTCTGTGACGTGCGCCACGCGCGACTCCCTCGATCACGCCCCACCCCGTGATAAATCTTCACGACCGCTCGGGGACGCCACCCCTGTTCCCGAGGGCGCTCGGACCGGCTGACCGCCGGTGGCACTCCATCCACATCCGGGGGGATCAGGATCTGATCCGCGGCAGACGCACTCGCAGTCGCGCGGATCAGCATGGAGAAAGGCGCACCACCATGACCTCTGTGCAGGTCGACAAGCAGCACGACGGCACCGACGGGGCCGTGGACGGCGGCGAGGGCTACCAGCGAGGCCTCGGCGCCCGGCAGATCCAGATGATCGCGATCGGCGGTGCCATCGGCACCGGCCTGTTCCTCGGCGCCGGCAAGGCCATCGCCAAGGCGGGCCCCAGCCTGATCCTCGCGTACGCCATCGCCGGCCTGGTCATCTTCTTCATCATGCGGGCCCTGGGCGAACTGCTCATGTACCGCCCCGTGTCCGGCTCCTTCGCCGAGTACGCACGCGAGTTCGTCGGCCCGTTCTGGGGCTTCGTCACCGGCTGGACGTACTGGCTCTTCTGGGTCGTCACCGGCATCACCGAGGTCACCGCCGCGGCCACCTACATGACGTACTGGTGGAACATCCCGCAGTGGATCTCCGCACTCGTCTTCACGGTCGTCCTCTACGGCGCCAACCTGATCTCCGTGAAGCTCTTCGGCGAGCTGGAGTTCTGGTTCTCCATGGTCAAGGTCACCGCCATCATCGGCATGATCCTGATCTGCGCCGGCATCCTCACCATCGGCTTCTCCGACGCCGGCGACACCGCCACCGTCGCGCACCTGTGGAACCAGGGCGGCTTCTTCCCGAACGGCATCGGCAGCACGCTGATGACCCTGCAGATCGTGATGTTCGCCTTCCTCGCCGTCGAGCTCGTCGGCGTCACCGCGGGCGAGTCCAAGGACCCGAAGACCGTCCTGCCCAAGGCCATCAACACCGTGCCGTGGCGCATCGCCGTCTTCTACGTCGGCGCGCTGATCATGATCCTGTCGGTCGTCCCGTGGACCGAGTTCCAGCCGGGCGTCTCCCCGTTCGTCGCCGCCTTCCAGAAGATGGGCCTCGGCGTCGGCGCCGCCATCGTCAACTTCGTGGTGCTGACCGCCGCCCTGTCCTCCTGCAACTCGGGCATGTACTCCACCGGCCGCATGCTGCGCGACCTCGCCCTCAACGGCCAGGGCCCGAAGGTCTTCACCCGCCTCACCAAGAGCGGCACCCCGCTGCTCGGCCTGACCTTCTCGGCCTCGCTGATGCTCGTCGGCGTCTGGATCAACTACGTCGCCCCCGGCAAGGCCTTCGAGTACGTCGTCTCCTTCGCCACCATCTCCGGCATGTGGGCCTGGATCATGATCCTGGTCTGCCAGATCCGCTACCGCGCCAAGGCGAACCGCGGCGAGCTCCCCGAGTCCACCTTCAAGGCCCCGGGAGCCCCGTACACCAGCTGGTTCGCGCTCCTCTTCATCGGCATGGTCATCGTGATGATGGGCGTCGACGAAGGCGCCCGCACCGCCCTCTACGCCGCACCGGTCTGGGGCCTGATCCTCGGCGTCTCCTACCTGGTCCTGAAGTCCCGCAACCCCGAGGGCGCGGCCTTCGCCAAGCGGTCCTGACCTCCCCCGTCCCAGCATCCGGGCCGTCCCGTACCACTCCTCGGTACCGGGCGGCCCGTCTGCTTATCCTGTCGGCATGCTGACCATCACCCGGGCCCTGTACGACCAGATCGTGGAACACTCCCGCGAGGACCACCCCGACGAGGCCTGCGGCGTGGTCGCGGGCCCGGCCGGCAGCGGCCGTCCCGAGCGCTTCATCCCGATGCTCAACGCGGCCCGCTCGCCCACGTTCTACGAGTTCGACTCCGCGGACCTGCTCAAGCTCTACCGCGAGATGGACGACCGGGACGAGGAGCCCGTCGTCATCTACCACTCGCACACCGCGACCGAGGCCTACCCGTCCCGCACGGACATCTCGTACGCGAACGAGCCCCAGGCCCACTACGTCCTCGTCTCCACCGCCGACAGCGACGGCGCCGGCCCCTTCCAGTTCCGCTCCTTCACCATCGTCGAGGGCGTGGTGACCGAGGAAGAGATCAAGGTCGTCGAGGCCTACGACGCGTAAGGCGCGCTACGAACGCGCAGGGCGCGCCACGAACGCGCAGGGCGCGCCCGAAGCCGTACGGAACCGGGCCAGATAGGCGGAGGGCGTCACCCCGAAATGCCGGGCGAACGCCCTCCGCAGACTCTCGTCACTCCCGAGCCCGCTCCGCGCCGCCGCCCCCGTCACACTCGCCCCGCCCTCGAGCAGCATCCGCGCCGCCTCCACCCGTACGCGCTCCACGTACGCCGCCGGGGTCGCCCCGATCTGCTCCCGGAACAGCCGGGCCAGATGCCGGGCGCTGATCCCCGCCCGCCGCGCGAGCGCCGACGCGCTGTGGTCCGCCGCCGGATCCGCCGCCACCGCGTCAAGGAGCGGGCGGACCACCGGATGACCGGTCGGGGGAGTGCGCGAGACCGCCGAGAACTGCGACTGCCCGCCCGGCCGCTGGAGGAAGACCACCAGGTCCCGCGCCACCGCGCGCGCCGCCGCCGGCCCCCGGTCCTCCTCCACCAGGGCCAGACACAGGTCGATCCCGGCCGTCACCCCCGCCGAACTCCACACCTCGCCGTCCCGCACGTGGATCGCGTCCGCCGTCACCTCCACGTCCGGATGGCGCCGGGCGAGCTCCGCCGCGTGCTCCCAGTGCGTCGTCGCCCGCCGCCCCGCGAGCAGCCCCGCCGCCCCGAGCGCGAAGGCACCCGTACAGACGGACGCCACCCGCCGCGAGCGCGCCGCCAGGGCCGCCACCGTCGGCGCGAGCGCCGCGCAGAGCTCCACGTCCACGGCCCCCGGCACGATCAGCGTGTCCGCGCCCGACACCTCCTCGGCCGCGAGGTCGGCGCCGATCCGCAGCCCGCACGAGGCCCGGACGTCCCGCCCGCCGGGCGAGCAGACCCGTACCCCGTAACCCGGCCCGGCCGTGGAGAACACCTCGAGGGGCGCGGAGACGTCGAGCAGCCGGACCCCGTCGAAGGCCAGCACCGTCACGCAGTGGAGAGACATGTGTCCGATTCTGTGGGATCCCTGTCTCCGAGGACATGGCGGGGGTGTGGCCCCGGCGACGAGGCTGGTCCGCATGAACACACGCATGAACGCACTCGCGCTGATCCCCGACAGCAAGCTCGCCACCGCCGCCACCGAACTCGTCCGCGACACGGCGAGCGACCTCGTCTACCACCACTCCCGCCGCGTCTACCTCTTCGGCGCCCTCAGGGGCCACGCCCGCGGCCTCGCCTTCGACCCCGAACTCCTCTACGTGGGCGCCATGTTCCACGACCTCGGCCTGGGGGAGGCCCACCGGTCGAGCGGCCGCCGCTTCGAGGTCGACGGCGCCGAGGGGGCCGCCGCCTTCCTCCGCGCGCAGGGCGCGGACGAGGACGCCGTCCGCCGCGTCTGGACCGCGATCGCCCTCCACACCACCCCCGGGATCCCCGAGTTCATGGAACCCGAGATCGCCCTCGTCACGGCCGGCGTCGAGTACGACGTCCTCGGCATCGGCTACGACGACCCCACCGCCGTCACCCCCGAGGACCGGGCCGAGATCGTCGCCGCCCACCCCCGCCCCGACTTCAAGCGGCGGATCCTGGAGGCCTTCGCCGAGGGCGTCGCCCCCAGGCCGGACACCACCTTCGGCAACGTGAAGGCCGACGTCCTGCGCCACTACGTCCCCGGCTTCACGCCCGGCGACTTCGTGACGACCATCCGGAACTCCGCCTGGCCCGAGTGAAGGAAAGGGCGGAGAACGAGGTCAATCGGGGGTCCCGTCCGGCAGGCGGGCAGGAATCATCCACCATGTGAGATCACATTCCGAAACCCGGACCGGGAATCGATACGATGAGCCCATGGTTTCCCACGACGTGAGCGAAGAGACTCCGAGCACAGTCATGCTCGTAGGCCGCCTGCACGTCGACCTGTGCCGCCTCGCCAGCGCGATCTGTCCGTCCCGCGCTGCGCTCTGAGCGACCGGCCGAGCGCACCTCCGTACGACCCCCCTCCGCGCGGGGGCCCCAGCCGCGCGCCCACCACGCCACTTCCGACAGGAGCCCACGCCATGGCCATCGAGGTCCGCATCCCGACCATCCTCCGCACCTACACCGACGGGGAGAAGGCCGTCGAGGGCAGCGGCGCGACCCTTGCCGAGCTCTTCGCCGACCTGGAGTCCCGCCACACCGGGATCGAGGCCCGCATCGTCGACGGCGGCAAGCTCCGCCGCTTCGTCAACGTCTACCTGAACGACGAGGACGTCCGCTTCCTCGACGGCATCGACACCAAGCTCACCGACGGCGACAACGTCACGATCCTGCCGGCCGTCGCCGGTGGCATGGTCTGAGCACATGCGCTACGACTCCTCGCTGGCGGCGGTCGGCAACACGCCGCTGGTCCGCCTCCCCCGGCTCTCGCCCTCGGACGACGTCCGCATCTGGGCGAAGCTGGAGGACCGCAACCCGACCGGCTCGGTCAAGGACCGCCCCGCGCTCCACATGATCGAGCAGGCCGAGAAGGACGGCCGTCTCACCCCCGGCTGCACCATCCTGGAGCCGACCAGCGGCAACACCGGCATCTCCCTCGCCATGGCCGCCAAGCTCAAGGGCTACCGCATCGTCTGCGTCATGCCCGAGAACACCAGCGAGGAGCGCCGCCAGCTGCTCGCCATGTGGGGCGCCGAGATCATCTCGTCCCCCGCGGCGGGCGGATCGAACACGGCGGTACGCGTCGCCAAGGAACTCGCCGCCGAGAACCCCTCCTGGGTGATGCTCTACCAGTACGGCAACCCGCACAACGCGGGCGCCCACTACGCCACCACCGGCCCCGAGATCCTCGCCGACCTGCCCTCGATCACCCACTTCGTGGCCGGCCTCGGCACGACGGGAACCCTCATGGGCGTCGGCCGCTACCTGCGCGAACAGAAGCCCGACGTCAAGATCGTCGCCGCCGAACCGCGCTACGACGACCTCGTCTACGGCCTCCGGAACCTCGACGAGGGCTTCGTACCGGAGCTGTACGACGCCTCCGTCCTCACCACCCGCTTCTCCGTCGGCTCCGCCGACGCGGTCACCCGCACCCGCGAACTCCTTCAGCAGGAGGGCATCTTCGCGGGCGTCTCCACGGGCGCCGCCCTGCACGCCGCCATCGGCGTCGGCAACAAGGCGCTCAAGGCCGGCGAGAGCGCGGACATCGCCTTCGTCGTTGCCGACGGCGGCTGGAAGTACCTGTCGACGGGCCTCTACACGGCGAAGACGACGGAAGAAGCGATCGCAACGGTCCAGGGCCAACTCTGGGCGTAGGTGTCGTTGTAGTCGTGGGCATTCGTTCCGCTGGGGCGGAACGGGTGGGCACAACGGACGGCGCCCCCTGCCGGACCCAGGCTCTCGCGCCTGGACCCGCACCGGCAGCCGGGCGCCGCGAAGAGCACCCGCACCCGGCTCCGTAACCCGCGCTACCGCGCCAGATGGCGGACCCGGTCCCACACGACCGGGTCCGCCGTTCCCGCTCTCCGGCGGAAGTCCGCCACGGGCACCTCCCGCAGCTCGTCCGTCTCCAGGAAGCTCGGCCGCCCCTGCGCGTCGCCCACCGCCCCCGGCGGCAGCGCGATCACCCCCGGCCGCTCGTCGTGGTACTTGCTGGTGATCTTGGCGACCAGCGCGGTGTCCCCGCGCAGCGACAGCACCAGACACGGCCGGTCCTTCGAACCGGGCCCGTCCTCGAACGGCACGTCCGCCCACCAGATCTCCGCCGGCCTCGGCAACCGCGACGGCGCCTTCCGGGGCCCGGCGGGCCGGCCCGGCGGCCGCGTCCGCTCCGGAGGGCGGCGCGTGGGCCGGCGTACGGAACGCTTCCGTCCGTCGGCGAGCGCCACGACCAGCGCGATCACCACGACCGCGACCAGCGCGGGCCACCACGACGTGTCCATACCCCAAGACGGTACCGGCGCGTGCCTCACTCCGCCGAGGCGGCCCGCCATCCATCCGAACCGGTGACAGAGCCCGTGAGTTCGCCCACAACGGGCCACCACGAAGGAGCGACAGGCCCGGGAGCGCCTTACGCTCGACAGACCGCACAGCCTCCCCTCCCCAGCGCGCTTTCCGTATCCGTCCACGGAGGTTCCCGCTCCATGAAGCTCACCGTCGTCGGCTGCTCCGGGTCGTTCCCGTCCGCGGACTCGGCCTGTTCGAGCTACCTCGTCGAGGCCGACGGCTTCCGGCTGCTCCTCGACATGGGCAACGGCGCCCTGGGCGAGCTGCAGCGACACATCGGTCTGTACGACCTCGACGCGATCTTCCTCAGCCACCTGCACGCCGACCACTGCATCGACATGTGCGGGTACTTCGTCGCCCGCTACTACCGGCACGAGGGCGGACGCTGCGACGCGATCCCCGTCTACGCCCCGGAGGGCGCCGAACAGCGGCTGACCACGGCGTACGCGGACACCCCGTCCCCCACCTCGATGAGCGAGGTCTTCGACTTCCGCACCCTGAAATCGGGCGCCTTCGAGATCGGCCCGTTCTCCGTCCGTACGGAGAAGGTGTGCCACCCGGTCGAGGCGTACGGCATCCGGATCGAGCACGGCGGCCGTTCGCTGACGTACTCCGGCGACACCGGGGTCTGCGAGTCGCTCCACGACCTCGCCCGGGGCACCGACCTCTTCCTCTGCGAGGCGTCCTTCACCCACGGCAAGGAGGACATCCCGGCGCTCCACCTCAACGGCCGGGAGGCGGGCGCGGAGGCGTCCCGCTCGGCGGTCGGCCGGCTCGTCCTCACCCACATCCCGCCGTGGACCGACGGCGAACGGAACCTGGCGGACGCGCGCGAGGTGTACGCGGGGCCGTCGGAGCTGGCGAGACCGGGCGCGGTGTACGAGGTCTGAAACGACGAGAGGGGCCCCGGAACCGTACGGTTCCGGGGCCCCTCTTCGATGCGGGCGAGGCTCAGGCGGGGCTCACGCCTTGGTGAGGTCCTCGAGCTCCTCGTCGGGCTCGCGGCCCGGGGTGGGGAGGTTGAACTTGGTGATCGCGAAGCGGAAGACCACGTAGTAGATCACTGCGAAGACGAGACCGATCGGGATGATCAGCCAGGGCTTGGTCGAGAGGCTCCAGTTCAGGCCGTAGTCGATCAGGCCTGCCGAGAAGGTGAAGCCCGCGTGGACACCGAGGGCCCAGGTGACGGCCATGGATATGGCGGTCAGGACGGCGTGGATCGCGTACAGGACCGGCGCGATGAACATGAAGGTGAACTCGATCGGCTCCGTGATGCCGGTGACGAAGGAGGTCAGCGCGAGGGAGACCATCATGCCCATCACGGCCTTGCGGCGCTCGGGACGAGCGGCGTGGGCGATGGCGATCGCGGCGGCCGGGAGGCCGAACATCATGATCGGGAAGAAGCCCGACATGAAGATTCCGGCGCTCGGGTCACCGGCGAAGAAGCGGTTGAGGTCACCGTGGACGACCTCGCCGGCGGCGTTGGTGAAGTCACCGATCTGGAACCAGGAGACGGTGTTCACGAACTGATGCATGCCGACGGGGATCAGCGCGCGGTTGATGAGGCCGAAGAGGCCGGCGCCACCGGCGCCGAGGCCGGTCATCCACTCGCCGAAGCTGGAGATGCCCTCACCGATCGGCTCCCAGACCAGGCCGAAGACGACGCCGACCGCGGTGCCGACGAAGGCCATGATGATCGGGACGAGACGGCGGCCGTTGAAGAAGCCGAGCCAGTCCACCAGCTTGGTGCGGTGGAACTTCTGCCACAGGACGGCCGATATCAGACCCATCAGGATGCCGCCGAGGACACCAGGGTTGTTGTACTTCGCGGCGACGTCCGCCCCGGCCTGGATCTGCGCCTCGGCGACGGGGAACGCCTTCAGCACGTTGCTGTAGACCAGGAAGCCGACGAGCGCGGCCAGAGCGGTGGAGCCGTCCGCCTTCTTGGCGAAGCCGATGGCGACACCGATGCAGAAGAGCAGGGGCAGGTTGTCGAAGATCGCGCCACCGGCTGTGGCGAACACTGCCGTGACCTTGTCGGGCAGGTTCAGCTTCTCCTGGACGTCGGCCTGGCCGAGACGGAGCAAGATACCCGCGGCCGGCAGTACGGCGATCGGCAGCTGCAGGCTGCGACCGACCTTCTGCAGGCCCTGGAACAGGCCGGATCCGCGCTTCTTCGCGGGAGCGGCGGCCTGGGCGGTGGCCGTACTCATCAACTTCCTCCAGTAAGGCAAGGCGCCGCCAGGGGACAGGAGAAAGGGGGACGGCGACGTCTCGTGGAACGCGGTGGTCTGGACCGCGTGGTCTACACCAATGAGTGGTGTAGACCAGTTGTAGCACGTGAGACTTAGATAAGGAACCTGCGAATTTTGTGTACTCGGCCATAGCCGGAAATGAACGGCGAAAGGCCCCCGGACGGCCAGGTCCGGGGGCCTTTCAGGGGCCTCGCGCAGGGGCTCACGTACGAGACGAAAGCCCTGAAACGGTCAGGTTCCGACAGGCGGGCGCACGGTCACTTGATGTTGTCCCGCTCCATCTCCTCCTCGACCTCCTCCGGCTCGCGCCCGGGCGTCGGAAGGTTGAACTTGGTGATCGCGAACCGGAAGATCACGTAGTACACCACCGCGAAACCGAGACCGATCGGAATGATCAGCCACGGCTTCGTCGCCAGGTTCCAGTTGATCCCGTAGTCGATCAGGCCCGCCGAGAAGCTGAAGCCGTCCTTCACCCCCAGCGCCCACGTCACCGCCATCGAGACGCCCGTCAGCACCGCGTGGATCACGTACAGCGCCGGCGCGACGAAGAGGAACGAGTACTCCAGCGGCTCGGTGATGCCCGTGACGAACGACGTCAGCGCCACCGACAGCATCAGACCGCCGACCTCCTTGCGCCGGTGCGGCTTCGCGCAGTGGGTGATCGCGAGCGCCGCCGCCGGGAGGGCGAACATCATGATCGGGAAGAAGCCCGTCAGGAACTGACCGGCGTTCGGGTCGCCCGCGAGGAACATGGGGATGTCACCGTGGACCACCGTGCCGTCCGGCTTCTCGTAGCTGCCGAACTGGAACCAGATGGGCACGTTCAGGAACTGGTGCAGGCCGATCACGAGCAGGGCGCGGTTCGCGACGCCGAAGATGCCCGAACCCCACGCGCCGAGCCCGACCAGCCAGTCGCTGAAGCTCTCCAGGGCGTCACCGATCGGCGGCCAGACCCACAGGCAGAGCGCGGCGAACGCGATCGCCACGAACGTCATGATGATCGGCACGAGCCGGCGGCCGTTGAAGAAGCCGAGCCAGTCGACGAGCTTCTTCCGGTGGTACCGCTGCCACAGGTACGCGGTCAGCAGGCCCATGATGATGCCGCCGAACACCCCGGGATTCTGGTACGTGTAACCGGCGAAGGAGTCGTCGACCCCCAGGCAGCCGCCGACGATGTCCTTCGTCCCCTCGGGGCAGTCCTTCGGGAACTGGCGCAGCACCGTGTAGTACACGAGGAAGCCGACGACGGCCGCGAGTGCCGTCGAACCGTCCGACTTCTTCGCCATGCCGATCGCGACACCGATGCAGAACAGCAGCGGCAGGCCGAGGCTGCCGTCGAGCAGCGCCCCGCCCGCGCCGGCCATCACCTTGGCGACGTTGTCCCAGCCGAGCCCCTCCGCGCCGAAGACGTCCGGCTGACCGAGCCGGTTGATGATGCCGGCGGCCGGAAGGACGGCGATCGGGAGCTGGAGGCTGCGGCCCATCTTCTGGAGCCCCTGGAAGAGCCCGCTCCCCCAGGACTTCTTCCTCGGCGCCGCCGCGGCGCTGTCGGTGGTCATCGGCGTCCTCCCTGCCCGGAACAAGCCGGGTCCGCATCTCGTTGCACACTGGTGTAGACCAGTTGCGGTAGGCTCCGGGAGCCCGCTGAGGACAGGCCGCCGGTGATCGTCATCATTCGACAGAACGGTGGCACTCGCTCGCGAAGTTGGGCCAACCGTGAGTTACCGTGACAAAGCGGACCGCAGGTGCGCCGGGATTCGCATCCTCGCGAACGGAACGGACAGGGAGAGACACATGGCCAGCAAGGCTGAGAAGATCGTCGCCGGGCTCGGCGGCATCGACAACATCGAAGAGGTCGAAGGCTGCATCACCCGCCTGCGCACCGAGGTCGTGGACCCCGCCCTGGTCGACGAAGCCGCACTCAAGGCCGCCGGCGCCCACGGCGTCGTGAAGATGGGCAGCGCGATCCAGGTCGTCATCGGCACCGACGCCGACCCGATCGCCGCCGACATCGAAGACATGATGTGAGCAGCTGACCCCCCAGCACCCTCACATCGGTCAAGGGCCCGTTCCGGCAGGGGAACGGGCCCTTCGCCATGTCCCGCTAGGCTCGACCCATGGATCGAATCGACGGCCGTACCCCCGAACAGCTCCGCCCCGTCACCATCGAACGCGGCTGGAGCAAGCACGCCGAGGGCTCCGTCCTCATCTCCTTCGGCGACACCAAGGTCTTCTGCACCGCCTCCGTCACCGAAGGCGTCCCCCGCTGGCGCAAGGGCAGCGGAGAAGGCTGGGTCACCGGCGAGTACTCCATGCTCCCCCGCGCCACCAACACCCGCGGCGACCGCGAATCCGTCCGCGGCAAGATCGGCGGCCGCACCCACGAGATCTCCCGCCTCATCGGCCGCTCCCTGCGCGCCGTCATCGACTACAAGGCCCTCGGCGAGAACACCATCGTCCTCGACTGCGACGTCCTCCAGGCCGACGGCGGCACCCGCACCGCCGCCATCACCGGCGCCTACGTCGCCCTCGCCGACGCCGTCGCCTGGGCCCAGCAGAAGAAGCTCGTCAAGGCCGGCCGCAAGCCCCTCACCGGCACCGTCGCCGCCGTCTCCGTCGGCATCGTCGACGGCACCCCCCTCCTCGACCTCCGCTACGAAGAGGACGTCCGCGCCGACACCGACATGAACGTCGTCTGCACCGGCGACGGCCGCTTCGTCGAGGTCCAGGGCACCGCCGAGGCCGAGCCCTTCGACCGCAAGGAACTCAACGCCCTCCTCGACCTCGCCTCCGCCGGCTGCGCCGAACTCGCCGAGATCCAGCGCAAGGCCCTCGAAGGCACGCTGTAGTCGGAACGCCGTAGTCGCAACCCTCCACCCCCTGGACGCGTCCTGTCGGACACACGGGCGCACGGATACGATCCGTGCGCCCGCACGCCTCACGTACCCGGGGGAGGACCCACCTTGAAGCGCCGCCTCGCACTCGCCGTCGCCACCGCCGCCGCACTCACCACCGCCCTGAGCGGCTGTTCGGCCCTCGACACCGCCATGGACTGCGTCAAGACCGCCGACGCGATAGCCACGTCGGTCGACAAGCTCCAGCAGGCCGTCTCCAACGCCTCGAACGACGTCACGCAGATCGAGGAATCCCTCAACTCCATCTCCACGGAGCTCGGCAACCTCAAGAACACCACCGACAACGCCGACCTCGCGAAGGCGGTGGACGACCTCACGAAGGGCGTCGACTCCGTCCGCACGGCGGTGAAGAACGGCGACACGACCCCGGACATCCAGCCGATCACGGACGCGGCGGGCGAGGTCGCGAAGGTCTGCACCCCTGGCTGACCCCGGATAATCAACGGCATGACCCGTCTGATCCTCGCCACCCGCAACGCGGGCAAGATCACCGAACTCCACGCGATCCTCGCCGACGCAGGTCTCGACCTGGAACTCGTCGGCGCGGACGCGTACCCGGAGATCCCCGACGTCAAGGAAACCGGCGTCACCTTCGCCGAGAACGCCCTCCTCAAGGCCCACGCCCTGGCCCAGGCCACCGGCCTGCCGGCCGTCGCCGACGACTCCGGCCTCTGCGTCGACGTCCTGAACGGCGCCCCCGGCATCTTCTCCGCCCGCTGGTCCGGCACCCACGGCGACGACCGCGCCAACCTGGACCTCCTCCTCGCCCAGCTCTCCGACATCGGAGACGAACACCGCGCCGCCCACTTCGCCTGCGCGGCCGCGCTGGCCCTCCCCGACGGCACGGAACGCGTGGTCGAAGGCCAGATGCGGGGCACCCTCCGCCACACCCCCACGGGCACGAACGGCTTCGGCTACGACCCGATCCTCCAGCCCGAGGGCCACGACGTGACCTGCGCGGAACTGACCCCGGCGCAGAAGAACGCGATCAGCCACCGAGGCAAGGCGTTCAGGGCACTGGTGCCGGTGGTGCGGGAGCTGCTGGGCTGAGGGCCCGTATGGCAACGGCCTGCGCATCGATCCTTCGATACGCAGGCCGTTCGTGTGCGGCGGAAGGGATTCGAACCCTCAAGCCCGATCAAAGGCCACAGATCCTAAGTCTGCTGCGTCGCCGTTGCGCCACCGCCGCTTGCCGCCTGCAATGGTACCGGGGCTGGTCGGGCGCCTCGCCCTCCCCTGCACCATGTACGGGTGACGGCATGGCAGTTAGGGCACAGCAACCGCAGGTTCTCGCCGCGATTGTCCCGCCAGTCCCCGTTGATGTGGTCGATCTCCAACGTCAACGGCTTGCCCAGCCACTCGGGTCCCGTTCCACACCGTGTGCACTGCTCGGGTACACCGACCTCGTGCAGCGCGCGGCGCAGTCGCTTGGTGGTCGTCCGGTGTTTGTTGTCATGCCTCACCAGGACCTCATCAGGGCGTTTGGCCGTCGCGCTCGGTTTGCCTCGTTGATGGGCCTGCCCCAAGAAATGCGCGATCGACAGCCCGTCGTCGGTGATCCACTGCCGCAGGTTGGCGCGCTGCGCGCCGTTGTCCGGGCGGTCCAGGCGGCGAAGGGTCTCCCTGAGTGACCGTGACGCGGCGACCGCCTCCCGCAACTCGGACGCCTTCGGAGGGCAGCGTCTTCCGGACGGTGGGAAGTGCGAGACATCGATACCGAAGTGAGCGAACCGCCTCATGAGGTATCGGGGAAGTGCGCTGTACGGCTCGGCCCCCAGGTATTTCACGACTTCCTTGATGTCTGAGCAGCGTACGGCGGCTTCGGCCAGCCGCTCACGCGTGTATCCCATGCCGAGGGTCATGCCGACCGCCTCTTGGCGCGGCCTCGGTACGTGTCCGTCGCGGAGTGGCAGTTGGGACAGAGCAACCGCAGGTTTTCGATCCGGTTGTTCCGCCAGTTGCCGTCGATGTGGTCGACCTCCAACGGGAGGGGCGCGTCCAGCCACACGCCCTCGTTCCCGCACTCTGCGCACCGGTTTTCGACGCCGACCTCCAGCATGGCGTGCTTGAGGCGATCACTTCGCCCGCGTCGGGCATGAGGCGACTCATTCTCGACCAGCACTTCCGCAGGTGTTCGCCGCCGCTGGTTGAACCGCATGTTCTCTGTCCGGACCGAGGGTGTGAAGTGTGAGGTGTCGATGCCGTAGGCCTTGACGCGTCGGCTGATGTGGGCATGCTGTCCGCCCACGACCTCCACGCCCAGCCGGCGCAACACGTCGTACATGCTCGGGGACGCCCTCACCGTCTCCTCCAGGACCTCCCGGGTCCACCGCACCCCCTCCCGCTCGAAGTGCGACGTGTCCACCCCCAGCTTCCGCATCCGGTCGCGCACGTACCGGCGGGACCCGCTTCTCGGATCCACCCCCAGCCGCTCCAGCGCCTCCGTCAGCGTCCGCGCCCCTCGCGCCGCCGTCTCGAGCCGTTCCCTCGTGTACACGCTCGTCCCCATGGGACCCCCTCCGACCCGGCCACCCGTTCGTGGCCTCGTACGGGCTAACGAGCCGGATATCGGACGGTCACGTCATATCGCGTACGGATATCGCGACCGGCGGGGAGCGCGGAACGGCCCGCGCCGGTGGTGTCCGGGGCGGGCCGTTCAGGGGGTGAGGGGTCAGAACTTCGGTTCCGGGGCTCGGGCCATCACCAGTTCCGCCGCTTCCTCCGGGGTCTCCACCGACGGGGGTGAGCCCTCCAGGGGCTGCTGGGCCGTCTCCTTCATGCAGGCCACGGCGATCACGCCGACGAGCGCCGCGCCCATCGCGTAGTACGCCGGCATCAGGTTGCTGCCGGTCCAGCCGATCAGGGCCGTGATGACCAGCGGAGTCGTACCGCCGAACAGCGACGTCGACACGTTGTAGCCCACCGACAGCGAGCCGTACCGCACGTCCGTCGGGAAGAGCGCCGGGAGCGCCGCCGACATCGTGCCCAGCATGCAGACCAGCGACAGGCCGAGCATCAGCATGCCGGCCGTGATCGCCGGCACGCCGCCCTGGCCGATCAGCAGGAACGCGGGCAGCGACAGGAAGAGGAAGCCCAGCATGCCCGCCATCAGGACCGGCTTGCGTCCGAAGCGGTCGTTCAGACGGCCGACCTGAGTGATGATCAGCATCAGCAGGACCATCACGAGCAGCAGGATCAGCAGTCCGTGGGTCTCGCTGTAGCCGAGCTCGTCGGAGAGGTACGTCGGCATGTACGACAGGACCATGTAGTCGGTGATGTTGTACGCGCCGACCAGCGCGACGCACAGGATCAGTGCCGGCCACTGCTGCCGGAAGATCTTCGCCAGGTCGCCCTTGGTCGTGGCCTCCACCGGGTCCGCCGCGTCGAAGACGTTCGTCACGTCGGACTCCAGCTTCTGGAAGGCCGGTGTCTCGTCGAGCCGCAGCCGCAGGTAGAGGCCGACCAGGCCCAGCGGACCCGCCACGAGGAACGGCACGCGCCAGCCCCACGCCTCCATCGTGTCGGAGCCGAGCCAGGTGGTGAGCGCCGTCACCAGGCCCGCCGCGCCGACGTAGCCGGCGAGCGTGCCGAACTCCAGGAAGCTGCCGAAGTAGCCGCGGCGGCGGTCGGGCGCGTACTCGGCGATGAAGGTCGAGGCGCCGCCGTACTCGCCTCCGGTGGAGAAGCCCTGGAGCATCCGGAAGAGGATCAGGAGGACCGGTGCCCAGAAGCCGATGGAGGCGTACGACGGGATCAGGCCGATCGCGAAGGTGCCGACCGCCATGAGGATCATGGTGAGCGCGAGGACCTTCTTTCGGCCCAGCCGGTCACCCATCGGGCCGAACACCATGCCGCCGAGCGGGCGGATCAGGAAGGCCACCGCGAACGTCGCGAACGACGACAGGAGCTGGACCGTGTCGTTGCCGGACGGGAAGAAGACGTGGCCGAGGGTGACGGCCAGGTAGGCGTAGATGCCGAAGTCGAACCACTCCATGGCGTTGCCCAGGGAGGCTGCCCGGACGGCACGCTTCACGGCCGCCTCGTCCGTCACCGTGATGTCGGTGCGTCGCAGCTTGGGCTGCCGGCGCCGGGTGACGGCCCTGAACAGGCGCGGATGACGTCTGCGGGCTTGGGGATCGGCCGCGGGATCGCGGTCTGTGGCCGGCATGACCGTACGTCCTCTCTGGGGGAGACACTCCAAGGAGGGCTTCTGTACGGTCATGCCGTTCACAAACGGAACGCGTCCCTGATTGGGACGTGCGTCACGTCAGGAGGGGTCTCAGGACCCGATGGACAGGTCCTTGATGATCTTGGCGACGTGGCCGGTGGCCTTGACGTTGTAGAAGGCGTGTTCCACCTTGCCGTTCTCGTCGACGACGACGGTCGAGCGGATGACGCCGGTCACCGTCTTGCCGTACAGCTTCTTCTCGCCGAAGGCGCCGTACGCCTCCAGGGTGGTCTTCTCCGGGTCGCCGACCAGGGTGACCTTGAGGTTCTCCTTCTCGCGGAACTTCGCCAGCTTCTCCGGCTTGTCGGGGGAGACGCCGATGACGTCGTAGCCGGCGGCGGCCAGGACGTCCAGGTTGTCCGTGAAGTCGCAGGCCTGCTTCGTGCAGCCGGGGGTGAGGGCGGCCGGGTAGAAGTAGACGATGACCTTGCGGCCCTTGTGGTCGGCGAGGGAGACGTCGTTGCCGTCCGCGTCGGGCAGGGTGAAGGCGGGGGCGGTGTCGCCGGGCTGCAGTCGCTCGCTCATGGCTCTCCTCGGGATGGTTCGCGTACGCGAGGAGAGCCTAATGGGGGGAGACTGATGGGGGTCGGGGACGGCCCATCGGTGGCGGAGCTGACAGACTGTCCGTCAACGACCGGAATACGACTACGGAGGCAGTGCGGTGTCGGAGTCCAGGACCCCCGCTCAGATCGAGGCGGACATCGTCCGTCGGCGTGATCGGCTCGCCGTCACTCTCGACGAGATCGGCATTCGGATGCACCCGAAGACGATCATCGGGGACGCGAAGGCCAAGGTCGCCTCGACGGTCGACCAGACCGCCGGACGTGCCTTCGTCTCCGTCAACAGGGTCGTCTCGGATGTGAAGGCACGTTTCACCCATGAGGACGGCGCGCCCCGTCTGGAGCGCGTGGTGCCGGTGGCGCTGGTGGTCGTGGCGGTCGTCGGGCTGCTCGCCAGGTCCTCCCGATCCTCCCGCAAGGGCAGGGGATGACCCCTCCCGCAGGGGGGTGTGCCGCGCGGACAGGTAGGTTCACTCCGTGAGCGAGAACACGCACGACAAGCTGCCCATCCGGATGCTTCACGACCGGGTCCTGGTCCGCACCGACTCCCCGGAGGGGGAGCGGCGTTCCGGCGGGGGCATCCTGATTCCGGCGACCGCCGCGGTCGGTCGTCGTCTGTCCTGGGCCGAGGTGGTCGCGGTCGGTCAGAACGTCCGTACCGTCGAGATCGGTGACCGGGTGCTGTACGACCCCGAGGACCGTGCCGAGGTCGAGGTGCGGGGTGTCGCGTACGTCCTGATGCGGGAGCGGGATCTGCACGCGGTGGCCGCGGACCGGTTCCAGGGCGCGACGGACTCGACCGGCCTGTACCTGTAGAGGACGTCCGATGTAGGGACGTCTGGTGTGAAAGGCCCTGGTGACGGCTGTCACCAGGGCTTTCGCGCGTTTTTTGCTAGTCTGGTGGGACCCGACGAGACGCGCCGTACCGGGTTTCGACAAGACGACGCACTCCTGTTGTTCCGTCTCGCGGAGGTGTCGTCGTCATGGCCTGGGTTCTTCTTCTCGTCGCGGGTCTGCTGGAAGTCGGCTGGTCGATCGGTATGAAGTACACCGACGGTTTCACCCGGCTCTGGCCCAGTGTGTTCACGGGCGTCGGGATCGTCGCCTCCATGGTGTTGCTGTCGCAGGCCGCGAAGACGCTGCCGATCGGGACGGCGTACGGCGTGTGGGTGGGGATCGGCGCGGCGGGTGCGGCGGTGTTCGGCATGGTGGTGCTGGGTGAGCCGGCGACCGCCGCCCGGATCTTCTTCGTGTGTCTGCTGCTTGTGGCCGTGGTCGGGCTCAAGGCGACGTCGGGTCACTGACGCGCGGCGGTACGGGGTCGGCGCGGGGGTCGTCGGTACGAGGGTCGTCGGCACGAGGGGGCTGGGGGCTGCGGGAGACCACGGCGCCCGGCCCCGCTTCGCCCGTCTCGCCCGTCTCGCCCTCCTCGCCCGTCTCGTACGACTCCGCGGAGTCGTCGCCTCCTTCCGGCCGCTCCGGTCCTTCCGGTCGCTCCGGTCCTTCCGGTCGCCCCGACCCCTCCGGCGGCGCCAGCTCCTCCATCCCCTCCGGCATCGGTGGTACCGGTGGCAGCCCTTCCGCTCCGGGCATCAGCCGGAGCTCGAAGTCCTTCGGCGGTGTCCCGGCCAGTGCCTCCCGGGTGAACTGGCCCCAGATCTCGGCGGGCGGCCCGCCCCCGTTGATCCGGGGGCGTCCCAGAGCCCCGTACAGCGGTTCCTGGCGTCCCGACTCGGGGTCCTGGCCCATCAGCGCGACGACGGTCGCGAGCTCCGGGGTGTAGCCGGCGAACCAGGCCGCCTTGTCGTCCTCCGCGGTGCCCGTCTTGCCGGCGGCGGGGCGTCCGGCGGTCTGCGCGGCCGTTCCGGTGCCCGCCTCGACGACGTTCCGCAGGATCGACGTGGTCGTGTCGGCGGCCTCCCTGCTCACCGCCTGCCGGGCGGGGGCGGCCGGTGGTGCGAGTTCGTGGCCGTCCCTGCTGACGTGCTCGACGAGGGTGTACCCGCCGTGCCGGCCGTGCGCGGCGAGGGTGGCGTACGCCGTCGCCATGTCGAGGACGCTGGCGGTGGCCGGGCCGAGCGCGATGGAGGGGGAGGGGGTGAGGTCGGGGGTGGAGCCGGGCAGGCCGAGGGCGATGGCGGTGCGGCGTACGTGGCCGGGGCCGACGTCGACGGCCATCTGGGCGTACACGGTGTTCACGGAGAGGTCGGTGGCGGTGCCGACGGCGATCTCCCCGTAGCTCTCGTCGTCCTCGTTGGCGGGGTCGTACGGGGCGCCGGTCCAGCCTTCGACCGGGCGCCGGTTGCTGCCGTCGTACAGCGTGTACGGGGTGATCGGTTCGCCGTACTGGGTCTGCGCGCCGCTCTGCACGGCCGCCGTGAAGACGAAGGGTTTGAAGGTGGAGCCGACCTGGTAGTCCCGGCGGGTGGCGTTGTTGACGTACTGCCGGGTGTAGTCGACGCCGCCGTACAGGGCGAGGACCTTGCCGGTGGCCGGGTCGACGGCCGCCGCTCCGACCCGGACGTACCGGTCGGCGGGGACGCGCGCGGGGTCGAGGCGGGAGGTGACGCGGTCCTCGACGGCCTGGACGAGGGCGTCCTGCTTGGCGGGTTCCAGGGTGGTGGTGATGTGGAAGCCGCCGCCGGCGAGGGTCTTCTCGTCGACGATGCCGTGGCTGGTCAGGTACTCCTCGACGGCCTGGACGAGGTAGCCGCGCTGGCCGGAGAGGCCGGTGGCGGGGCGGGCGGTCTGCGGGACGGGGAAGCGGGCGGCGGCGCGTTCGACGGGGGTCAGCCAGCCCTCGGTGACCATGCCGTCGAGGACGTAGTTCCAGCGGGCGAGGGCCTTGGCGCGGTTCTCGGGGTGGGTGGTGACGTCGTAGGCGCTGGGCGCTTTGAGGAGGGAGGCGAGGTAGGCGCCCTCGGCGGTGTCGAGGTGTTCGACCTCCTTGCCGTAGTAGGCGCGGGCGGCGGCCTGGAGGCCGTACGCGTTCCGGCCGAAGTAGCTGGTGTTCAGGTAGCCCTGGAGGATCTCCTCCTTGCTCTTCTCGCGGCCGAGCCTGATCGCGATGAAGAACTCCTTGGCCTTGCGGGTGAGGGTCTGCTCCTGGCCGAGGTAGTAGTTCTTGACGTACTGCTGGGTGATGGTGGAGCCGGACTGGCGGCCCTTGCCGGTGACGGTGTTCCAGGCGGCGCGGAGCATCGCCTTGGGGTCGACGGCGCGGGAGGTGTGGAAGTCGCGGTCCTCGGCGGCGAGGACGGCCTGCCGGACGGTGAGCGGGACGCGGTCGAGCCGGACGTTCTCGCGGTTGACCTCGCCGTCGCGGGCGAGGGGGGTGCCGTCCCGGTAGAGGTAGACGTTGGACTGGGCGACGGCGGCGGCGTTGGCGGGCGGGATGTCCACCAGGAGGTAGCCGGCGACGAGGGCGCCGGCGAGCAGCAGGGTGCCGAGCAGGGTCAGCCCGAGGAGGGCGCGCAGGACGCGGCGGGGACGGGACCGTCGGGTCGCGCGTGACGTGCGGGGCGGGGGGAGGGTGGGGTCCCTCGGTTGCCAGCTTGTCTCCGGGCCCGGGCGGGGTGGCCGGGGGGTGTCGCTCGGAACGTCGCTCGTGCCGGTGGAAGGGGACATGGCATCCCATATTGCCCGGAATGTGAGCGAAGTCCCGTATGCGACCCGAATCTGACGAGAAATCCCCTCGCGGTGCGGAGCCGCGCCCCGCTAGGGTCGTGCGCTTCGCTGTCATCTGTGCCGGGTCATTCGTGCCGGTCATCCGTGCCGGAAAGGGAGCCCCATGCTGCGGCTGTACGCGACGGTGGCCGCGGGCGGCTTCCGGCGCCACGCCACGTACCGGGTGGCGACGGCGGCGGGGGTGTTCACCAACAGCGTCTTCGGCTTCATCCTGTCGTACACCTACATCGCCCTCTGGGACGAACGGCCGCGGCTCGGCGGTTACTCGATGGACGACGCCCTCGCCTATGTGTGGATCGGACAGGCGCTGATCGCCGTCTGCGGGCTGATGGGCGGCGGCTTCGAGGACGAGCTGATCGAGCGGATCAGGACCGGGGACATCGCCGTCGACCTGTACCGCCCGGCCGACCTCCAGCTCTGGTGGTTCTCGGCCGACGCGGGCAGGTCCGCCTTCCAGCTGCTCGGCCGCGGGGTCGTTCCGATGGTGGTCGGGGCGCTGGCCTTCCGCTTCACGCTGCCGTCGGGGCCGGGCGCCTGGCTCGCCTTCCTGGTGTCGGTGGCGCTCGGCTCGACGGTCGGCTTCGCGGTCTGGTACCTGGCGGCGATGAGCGCGTTCTGGCTGCTCGACGGCCAGGGGGTGGTGCAGGTGGTGTGGCTGAGCGGCCTGTTCTTCTCGGGGATGCTGCTGCCGCTGACCGTGTTCCCGGGCGCGCTCGGCGAGATCGCGCGGATGCTGCCCTGGGCGTCGCTGCTCCAGGTGCCCGCCGATGTGTACCTGGGGAGGTACGAGGGCTGGGAGCTGGCGGGGGCGTACGCCTTCCAGGGCGGCTGGGCGCTGGCGCTGCTCGGTGCGGGCCGGCTGGTGCAGGCGGCGGCGACGCGGAAGGTGGTGGTGCAGGGTGGCTGAGACGACTCGGGTGGGCGCGGATTCCGGCGGTATGGAGTCCGGCGGTATCCACCGTATGGATTCCGGCGGTATCCATGAGAGAGGTACCCGGGGAAGACGCGGCTACGGGCGCGCGTACGAGCCGCTGGGCGACTCCTGGCGCACGTACCGGATGGTCGCGGGCATGTGGATCCGGTCCACCCTGACGTACCGCTCGTCCTTCGTGCTCACGCTCGTCACCAGCTTCTGCGTCACCTTCTTCGACTTCGTCGTCATCCTCCTGATGTTCGGTCAGGTGAAGGGCCTCGGCGGCTTCGCCTTCGCGGAGGTCGCCCTCCTGTACGGGACGGCGGGCACGTCGTTCGGGATCGCGGACCTCACGATGGGCTCGCTGCAGCGGATGGGGAAGCGGGTCAGGGACGGCTCGCTCGACATGTTCCTGCTGCGCCCGGCGCCGCTCCTCGCCCAGGTCGCGGCGGACAAGTTCGCGCTGCGGCGGTTCGGCCGGGTCGCGCAGGGCCTGTTCGTCCTCGTCTGGGGCCTGCTCCTGCTCGACGTGGCGTGGACGCCGGTGAAGGTGGTGCTGCTGCCGGTGACGCTGGTCTGCGGGGCGGTGATCTTCGCCGCCGTGATGGTGCTGGGCGCGTCGGCGCTCTTCTGGATGCAGGACGCGGCGGAGGTGACGAGCTCGTTCACGTACGGCGGGAACACCCTCCTCGGGTACCCGCCGACGATCTTCGCGCAGGAGCTGGTGCGGGGTGTCGTGTACGTCGTACCGCTGGCGTTCGTGAACTGGCTGCCCGCCCTCTACGTGCTCGGCCGGCCGGCCCCGGCGGGCGTGCCGGAGTGGGCGGCGTTCGCCTCGCCGCTGGTGGCGGCGGTCTGCTGCGTGGTGGCGGGCTGTGCGTGGCGGGCCGGGATCCGCTCGTACCGCTCGACAGGAAGCTGAGGGAGAGGGCCGTGCCGTTCATCGAACTGGATTCACTGGAGAAGACGTTCACGGTCCGCCGGAAGGCAGGCCTGTTCCGTCGGGAGAAGAAGGAGGTCCGGGCGGTCGACGGCATCAGCTTCGGCGTCGAGCGGGGCGAGATGGTCGGCTACATCGGCCCGAACGGCGCCGGGAAGTCGACGACGATCAAGATGCTGACCGGCATCCTCACGCCCAGCGGCGGCCGGCTGCGGGTCGCGGGCATCGACCCGGCGCGCGAGCGGACCCGGCTCGCCCAGCGGATGGGGGTGGTCTTCGGACAGCGGACGACGCTCTGGTGGGACCTGCCGCTGAAGGACTCGTACCGACTGATGCACCGCATGTACCGCATCCCGGATGCCCGCTACCGCGAGAACCTTGCCCGCTGCGTGGAGCTCCTGGAGCTCGGCGAGCTGCTCGACGTACCGGTCCGGCAGCTCTCCCTCGGCCAGCGGATGCGCGGGGACATCGCGGCGGCGCTGCTGCACGATCCGGAGGTGCTGTACCTCGACGAGCCGACGATCGGTCTGGACGTCGTCTCGAAGGCCAGGGTGCGGGAGTTCCTCCGCGACCTGAACACCTCCCGGGGCACCACGGTCCTCCTGACCACCCATGACCTCACGGACATCGAACAGCTCTGCTCACGGGTCATGGTCATCGACCACGGACGCCTCATGCACGACGGCGAGCTGGCCGGCCTGCACGCCGTGGGCGAGAGCGAACGCCTCCTGGTGGTGGACCTGGAGCGCGAGCTGCCGCCGATCGCCGACGTGCCGGGAGCGCGTCACGTACGGTCGGAGGGGCCTCGCCAGTGGCTCGCCTTCCCGGCCACGGCATCGGCGGCGCCCCTGGTGGCGGCGGTGGCCGCGAAGTACCCGCTTCTCGACCTCTCGGTGCGGGAGCCGGACATCGAGTCGGTGATCGCGAAGATGTACGGGGGAACTCGGGACGAGCGCCGGGAGTCCCTGAGGTAGGAGGTCGACTGATGGTGAGTTTCTCGTACACGGCTGCCGACGAGGAGAAGAGCAGGGGCGTCCGGCGGATGAAGACGCTGGCGACGTCCCTGCTCGCGGTGGTCGCCGTGATCTACGCCCTGGCCACCTGGGCGGAGAACGCGGGCTGGGGGACCTGGGCGGGCTATGTCGCGGCGGCGGCCGAGGCCGGGATGGTCGGCGCGCTCGCCGACTGGTTCGCGGTCACGGCCCTCTTCCGGCACCCGCTCGGCCTGCCGATCCCGCACACGGCGATCATCCCGAAGAAGAAGGACCAGCTGGGTGCCTCGCTGGGCACCTTCGTGGGTGAGAACTTCCTCTCCGCCGACGTCGTACGGGGCAGGCTGCACGCCTTCGGCATCGGCGGCCGGCTCGGGGCGTGGCTCGCGGACCCGGCGCACGCCGACCGCGTCACGGCGGAGGCGTCGACGGCGCTGCGAGGCGCACTGACGGTCCTCCGGGACTCGGACGTCCAGGCGGTCGTCGGGGAGGCGATCACCCGGCGGGCCGAGGCGGTGGAGATCGCGCCGGGCCTGGGCAAGACCCTGGAGAAGATCGTCTCCGACGGGGCGCACCACCGGGCCGTCGACCTGATCTGCACCCGCGCCCACGACTGGCTGGTCACCCACGGCGACTCGGTGATGGACGCGGTGCAGGGCGGAGCGCCCGGCTGGACGCCCCGCTTCGTGGACCGCCGCATCGGCGAACGCGTCTACAAGGAGCTGCTCCGCTTCGTGACCGAGATGCGGGACATGCCGGGCCACCCCGCGCGCGGCGCGATCGACCGTTTCCTCACCGACTTCGCCGCCGACCTCCAGGCCGACACGGACACCCGCGCCCGCGTGGAGCGCCTGAAAGCGGACCTCCTGGCCCGCCCGGAGATCCAGGACATCATCGCCTCGGCGTGGTCCTCGATCCGCAACCTGATCATCGCGGCGGCCGAGGACGACCGCAGCCAGCTCCGCCTCCGTGCCCGCGCCTCCCTGATCTCGCTGGGCAACCGCCTGGCGACGGACTCCCGCCTCCAGGGCAAGGTCGAGGGCTGGGCGGAGGACGCGGCGGCGTACGTGGTCACGACGTACCGCCACGAGATCACGTCCCTGATCACCGACACGGTCGCCGGCTGGGACGCCACCCAGACCTCGAAGAAGATCGAGGCCAACATCGGCCGCGACCTGCAGTTCATCCGCATCAACGGAACGGTGGTGGGAGCGCTGGCGGGCCTGCTGATCCACACGGTGAGCCACGGGGTGGGCGGCTGAGGATCAGCCCTTGGTACGGGTGACGGCCCAGGAGGCGACAGCCATCCCTCCCGCCACGGAGAACACGGCGGGCCAGGCCCCGATCTTCTTGGCGAGCGGATGGGACCCGGCGAACGCGGCGACATAGGCGGCACCGAGCCCGGCGGCCACCTTCCCCCCACCCACCCGCTGCCACTCCCGACCGGCCACGCCCCCGGCCGCGGCGAGCACGACCCCACCGAGGGGCCGCTTCTTGGTCCACCGGGCAACGGCATACCCACCGACGAGCCCGACGGCGGCGACGGCGGGGGAGGGGATACGGGGCATGGGGCGGGCCTTCCTGGTGTGTACGGGTCGTTCCTCCGAGCCTACGAGGGGACGCGTACGAACTCCCTGCCGGGCACCGACACGGCGCATTCGGGGCAGAGGGTTTCGTCGGTGTGGGGCCGGAAGAGCATGGGTTGGGTGTGGGTGCTGCTTGCGCATTCGCGGGTGCCTCGGAGGCGGGGGGAGAGCTGGTCGGGGGTGGTGGCGGGGGCTGCGGTCGGGAGGGTGAGGGGCGGTACGTCCCGGAGCAGGTAGCGCAGAAGCCCGCCGGGCCGGTGGACGGGCGTCCCCGCACCGGGCAGGCCGCGCTGAACGTGCTCATGGATGTCGGCGGGGGTGTGTCCGGCGTCGAGCCAGCGGGTGGCGAGGCGGGTGAGTTCGTCGCGCATGCCGGGCGGGATGTGGCGGAGGGCGGGGGAGAGGAGGTGCAGGGTGCCGACGAGTGCGCGGGCTTCTTCGAGGTGGGGGCTGGTGGGCGTGAGGTCGGCGGGCTCGTTCGTGTCGATGGATCCGGTCGCGTCGGCGGACCCGGCTTGGCCGTTGAGATCGACGGCTTGGCCCGCCTCGTCCGTCTCCGCCGGAAGGTTGGAGGTGTCTCCCTTCGGGTGTTTCTTTGGATGACGGCCGGTGGGCGGGGTGGTTGGCTGACCGGCGGCCGGTTTGCGGGGACTCGGTACGGCCTGCGGGGTCGCGGGGCCACCGGCGAGGAGCTTGGCGGCC
Source organism: Streptomyces sp. NPDC058664 (assembly GCF_042716635.1). Taxonomy (NCBI): domain Bacteria; kingdom Bacillati; phylum Actinomycetota; class Actinomycetes; order Kitasatosporales; family Streptomycetaceae; genus Streptomyces; species Streptomyces sp. NPDC058664. The sequence continues at coordinate 87,899 of NZ_JBHXRW010000001.1, forward strand.
TGGTCGGTGGTCAACGGGGTTGAGGAGACGAGCTGTTGGGTGATCCAGCGGCCGCCGGCTCCCTGGACACGCCGCTCGTGCACAAACCCTTCGTCCTTGAGCTGCCGCTTGGCGCGGGCGAAGGCGCATGACCCGATCCGGGCGCGTTCGGCGGTGCGGGAGAGGGATTCGCTCGCGCTCCGGGGCAGGGAGAGCTGCCAGGTCAGGAGCCGGACGGCGTCGGAGCTGAGCCGGGGGTGCCGGATGAGCTCGTGCGAGAACTGGCTGAAGGCGCGCGAGGGCGCGTTAAAGTGCCGGTAGATCACGGTGGACCGTTGCTTCCACTAGTGGTTCAGGCCCTCGTTGACGGTTGCAGCCATCGACGGGGGCCGTTTTGCGTGAACGTACCGTACGGGTTGTGTCCGAGTGGTCACTTTGAGTAAAGAGCGCTCATGTGGGTGACGGGCAGGCCCAACAGGGTTGGGGAGCGGGCGAGTTTCTGGCGCGGCCGCCCTCTTTCCGAGTGTGGCGGCCTCCGCCGCCGCGTCAAGGGCGCTCCCTGCGGTCGTGTCGCTGCGCGATGGGCTGCGCCCACCCTTAACGCGGCGGTGGAGGCCGCCTTTTCGCACTCGGAGGGCGGCCGGGGGCGTGGCCACGGGGGCCCGGGCAGTGTCCGGGGTCGGAGAGCGTCCGACGGGCTGGTGGGTGGGGGCTGGGTTCGCGGTCGGGACCGGTGGGCGCGGTTCGGTCGAGTCGGGGTGTGCGGTTGTTGCATGGGGCGGCCTGGCAGGGCTTGGCGAGTTGCGGAGGTGGGGTGGCTTGGCTTCAGGCCCCGCTAGTCATTGCCGGTGGGTGGTGGGGTGATGGTGGCGAAGGTTTCGTGCACCTCGATAGCCCAACGAGGGTGATTCATCCCTTTCATTCGTTCTGTCGAGGGGTGTTACCAGCGGTAGGGCGGAGTTATCTCCACGCACCCGCCCCTCGCGACCCTTCCCCCACCGGGAGTGACCGGCGGGGCCTGAAGCCCGGCAATCAGCCGACCATGAGACGCCGAGCCGGAGCCCGGCCGCCCCTGCAACGACCGCGCACCCCGAGGCGAGGGAACCGCACCCACCGGCCCTCGCCGCGAACCCAGCCCTCACCCACCAACCGGTCAGGCCCATGACGACCCCGACCACTGCCCGGGCATCCGGTGACCCCGGCCCCACCAGAAGCCCACACGGCACCCCCACCCCAAGGACCTCAGAAGCCAGATGTGCCCGCATGGTGCCGTCCCCGAGATTGCCGGCTTCCTGGGGCGTCTACCTCCGTCGGGCCGTCAGGTCGCTCACTCTTGGGCGGACAGCGAGTCGACGAAGGTCTGCCAGGGGGCAGGGTGCATAGAGATGGCGGGTCCTTGTATCGATTTTGAGTCGCGTATGAAAATCTTCGTCTCTGTTTGTGCGCACTCTAGGCATTCGCCGCCCGAGCCGTTGCTGTAGGACGACTTGTTCCAGTGAAGGTGAGGGGACGTTTTGCTCGTAACGCTCTTCATCTCACGTTCTCCTTTATGAGGGTTTTGATCAGCTGGATCGATCGGTGCGGGCTTGCAGCCGCCGCTCGCAGATTGTCGAAGGCTCTGGCGTACGCGCGTACCTCTTCGAGCCCTTCCATGTAGATCGCGTCGGTGATGCCATCTCGATACACGAGGTCCGGGTCCTCGGGGTCGGGGAAGCCCAGCATGGTGAAGGCGCCTGTTGCAGGGTAGGGGCCAGCGTCGAAGGGCATGACCTGAAGAGTGACGTTGGGAAGCTCACCGGTCTCGAGCAAGGCCTCCAACTGCTCACGCATGAGGGAATGGTCTCCAACGATGGTCCGGAGCGCGCTCTCGTGCACCACGAACCAGGCATCTGGTGCTTGGAGCGATCGAAGCCTTTCCTGGCGTTCCATCCGGACCTGTACGGCCCGCTGGATGTCTTCACCGCTCATGTGGTTGGTCGCGCGATGTAGCTCGCTCGCGTACGTGGGTGTCTGCATGAGGCCAGGGATGAACTCGTTCTGGTACTGGCGAAACGTAGAGGCATCTTGTTCCAAGCCGATGTAGCTGGAGAACCAGGAAGGAACTCCGCTTCCATGAAATTGCCACCAGCCCTTCTGTTTGGCTTGCTTCGCCAGAGATTTGAGGAAGTCCCTTACTTCGTCGTCTACTTCGTAGAACCGGCAGAGGGCTTCCACGTCGGAAGGTTGGACCCGGCCGCTGCCTGTTTCCATGCGGTTGACCTTGGATCCACTCCAGTCCAGGGCCTCTCCGACCTGCGCGCAGGTGAAGTCACTCGCCTCGCGGAGCCTCTTCAGCTCGATCGATAGTCGTCGACGGCGAGCGGTGGGTGAGCCAGCCATGTCCATCTCCTCTCGCTAGCGGATGTCCAGTCTGCGTACCAGACGGTGGCCCGCCAATCGCTCGATAGTGGGAATCTCTCTGTGCACATTGCAGGAAGGGATGTGTAGACGCCACTCTGATGATCCGTCACTGGATGTCAAGAAGCTTGGGAATCTGGGAGGTTGGTGTGAACGATGACGGATGCATGGTGCGCAAGCCGTGGGAGCTTTCGTTCCTGGCGGAACCGCAGGAAGTGGTTGGGCTTCGCCGTGTTGTGAGACTCCACCTGAAGCTATGGGGACTGGTGCGGCAGATCGAAGCTGCTCAGCTCTGCGTCACTGAACTGGTCACGAACGTGATTCGCCACGTGGGGGTGGGCACCCCGACGTCGCTCCGCCTGTTGATGAACGGCACCTACTTGCGGATCGAGGTCTGCGATCCGGAATGTCGCATGCTGCCGACGATGTCCACCGTTGGGCCTGAGGCCGAGTCCGGCAGAGGTTTGGCATTGGTCGACGGGATCACGGATCGGTGGGGTGTCCTGCTCGGAGCAGACCGCAAGGTCACATGGTGTGAGATTGCGACCGACCTCACGACACCCAATGGCCACAGTGGTGGCATGCGTGTCACGCGGGCGGAAGCCATGATCTCTCTCTACGGCACCATTGCTTCTCCCCGGGCGGTCAACGCGAGTCGGCTCGCTACGGCTGTGGCCAAGGATGCCGCGATCGATGTGATCGTCGATCTCCTGCACTGGATGGGTGCCCACGGGTATGACGTCGATGATGCCCTGGATGCGGCCCAGGTGCGCTTTGAGGCTGGTGCGTGAGCGTCGTGGGCAACGTGACGAGGTAGCACGATCTCGTATCTGCGACGAGGCGTTCTGATCTAGATTCTCCGCATGGGGATTCGAGACTTGCTGAACGAGGTCGCAAGCACGTACGACCGTAAGGCTGGTTCGGGGCGTGAAGTCAAGGGGCAGCAGGTGCTGCGGGGGGTCGCGAGGCGTACGGACCTCGCCCTTCCGCCGGGTTTCAGAGCCAAGGGGCATGGAGGTCAGACCACTCCGGCAGCGACGCCGTGGATCGGCGTCTTTGACGAGCAAGGGATGCGAGACCCTAAGAAGGGCTTGTATCTCGCCTACATCTTCAGCGCTGACCTGAAGAATGTGACCCTGACCTTGCAGCAAGGGATTACCTGGCTAGAAGACGCGCTGGGGAAAGGTAGAGCGCGCGAGGAGCACCTTCGCCATCACGCGGCGAGGCTCCGCCGGGCCGTGAGGAGGCAGGAAAACCTCGATTGGGTAGACGAACCGGACCTCAGGGATGCGGCGGCGCGCCCGAGGGCGTATGAGGCGGCCAGCGTGATTGCCAAGGTGTACGACACCGCCGCCTTGCCGAGCGATGTTGCGCTGTTGGAAGACCTCTTGCTCGGCATCCAATCTCTGCGGCGGGCTGAGGAGTTCGATCGCGTTTGGTGGATGAGTAACGACACTGACGCTCTCGAGCTTGCCTACGACCTGAGCAGCCACGCTCGACAGGCCACTGAATCCGTGGCTGACTTCGATCCGCTCGCTGACTTCCAGCCGAAGGACAGCGGTGAGTACACGGCGCAGATCAGCGCCCGCCAACAGGTCAAGCAGCGAAGCCACGAGGACCTTGTCAGGGACTTCGGCCTCTACGTTGCAGATCGTGGATACAGCCCCATAACGCGGCTACAGCACCCAAAAGACCTGGTTCTGCGACAGCAGCACGTCTCTGAGGGGCCGGGAAACGAGTGGCTTGTCGAAGCGAAGATTGTCCGCCACGGGAACCCGACGGTGGCGGTGCGCGAGGCTCTAGGGCAGCTCTACGAGTACCGTCACTTCCTCTATCGGAAACAGCCGGAGCCCTTCCTCGTAGGCCTCTTCTCCGAGGAGATCGGCGTGTACGCCCCGTACCTGGAGGAGCAGGGGATTGCTTCGGTCTGGCGGTCCGATGGCGGGTGGGGGGGTTCCCCCAGTGCGCGGGACTGGGGGATGACGACGGAGTAGCGCCGGGTTAGGTGGAGTCGCCCCCGTGGCACTCCCCGTAGCTACGAGAAGACCCGCACCAGCAGGGGGAGGTACGTGCCGGCGGCCAAGCCGCCGCCCGACCCCTGGCCGCCAGCGTGGTGGCGTACTGGGGGAGGAGGTCCGCGTTCGACGGGTGGGTGGATTCCGAGGCGGCGAAGGCTTCGTAGGAGGGGACCGTCGCGCGGACGATGCCCAGGTTGGGGGTGCCGGCCTGGGAGAGTTCGCGGAGGGAGGCCTCGATGTCCGTCAGGTGGGCGCGGTACGTGGGGTACTCGGCCTCCAGTTCCGGGTACGCGGCCAGCAGTTCGTCCAGTTCCGGTTCGGGCCAGTGCAGGACCGCCACCGGGAACGGGCGGGACAGGGCCGTGCGGTAGGTGCCCAGTTCCGAGCGGAGCCGGTCGATCTCCGCCTGGAGCTCCGCCGGGTCCTCGGAGCCCAGCGACCACAGGCGCTTCGGGTCGTGGAGTTCGTCCAGGGGGACGGCCCCGCTGTGCAGCCGGTCCGCCAGTACGTCCCAGTCGTCGTGCGGCAGCGCCAGCATCCTGCGGACCCGGTGGCGGGTGATCAGGAGGGACTGGGTCGCGTGGGGGAGGTCCTCCGACGTGGCCAGGAGTTCCGCCGCCTCCGTCAGCGTCGACTCCGCCGCCTCCAGCTCGTCGTGGGCCTCCAGCGTCTCCGCCGTGATCTCCCACGGGGCCGCGTCCGAGGGCCGCGCGCCGCGGAGGCCGTCGATGATCGCCCGGGCCTCGGCCTCGTGCCCGTACTCCCACAGGTTCGCCGCCTTCAGCGCCCTGATCAGGTGCGGGTTCGCCGGCGCCGGGGACAGGAGGGAGTCGTAGAGGGCCGTCGCCGCGGGGCGGTCGCCCGCCAGTTCCAGATGGGCCGCGGCCTGGAGGAGCAGGGGCTCCCGGTCCTCCGGGTACTGCGCGGCGGTGCGCAGCAGGCGCTCGGCTTCGGCGGTGTGGGCGGCAGGCGTGTCGGGGCGCATGCGCTCCACCGTACTGCGGTGCGAGCCTGGAGAGTTGGCGCCCCAGCGCTTATCGTGCCCCGCGTGCGGGCCAGGGTGGGGCAGCGGGTGCGACGGCGGGGGCTTCGGGTGCCGGTCGTCGTCCAGTCGCGGGGGCGGCGCCGCAGGAGTGCCCGGGTGCTGTGGGCGGGGGCCGAGACCGTCGTCACCTGTGGCGTCGTCCTGTTGCTCCTCGTCGTCCACCAGCTGTGGTGGACCAATCAGCAGGCCCGTGCCGAGGCCCGTCAACAGGTGCGGGTCCTCGAGCGTGAGTGGGGCATCTCTCCCCCCGCCTCCGTGACTGCCGGGCCTCCCTCCGAGCCTTCCTCTGGTCCCTCCGTCGCTCCTTCCGGCGGCGGCTCGGGCGGTTCCGGTGGTGTGTCGTCCGACGGTGGTCGTTCCCCCGTGCCGAGCCGCCCCCGGCCCGCCGCCCCCGAGCCCTCCGCCGCCTTCGCCGTTCTTCGCGTCCCCCGGATCGGTCTCACCGCGCCCGTCGCCCACGGCGTCTCCAAGCGGTCCGTCCTCGACAAGGGGTACGTCGGGCAGTACCCCGGCACCGCAGCCCCCGGCCGGGCCGGGAACTTCGCCCTCGCCGGGCACCGGAACACCCACGGCGAGCCCTTCCGGTACATCAACCGGCTCGTGCCCGGGGACGAGATCTCCGTACGGACCCGGGACGCCACGTACACCTATCGCGTCGACCAGGTCCTGCCCCGTACCGCGCCCCGTGACGTGGGGGTCATCCGGGCCGTCCCCCGGTCCGTCGTCAAGCCCTCGTACGGGTACGACACTCCCGGCGCCTACCTCACCCTCACCACCTGCACCCCCGAGTTCAGCAGCGCCTACCGGCTCGTCGTCTGGGCCAGGCTCGTCCCCGACCGGTGACCCCGCGCCAGTACGAGGATGAGCACGGCCCCGGTCAGCGCCAGGCCCGCCGAGGCCAGCACCGCCGTGTCCGGTCCCGCCGGCGTCAGCGCCAGCGTCAGGGCCACGCCCGCCGACGAGCCGATGTAGCGCGCGGTGTTGTTGGCGCCCGAGCCCATCGCCGCGCGCTCCGGCGGGACGGAGTCGACCGCGAGCCGGGGCAGCGCCGCGTTCAGGAGCCCGCTGCCCGCGCCCGCCACGAGGAGGCCGGGGAGAAGACGGGGCCAGGGGCCCTCCTCCACGCCTCCGAGCAGGGCCAGGGTCCCCGCCGCCGACAGGGCGAATCCCAGCGCCAGCTGGTACGGGGCCGAGAGCCGGCCCGGGAGGCGGCGCGCCTGGAGGGCCACCACGAACGCCGTGCCCGACCAGAGCACGAACAGCCAGGCCGCCCCCAGCGGTGACATTCCGGCCCCGCCCTGGAGCAGCGCCGGCACCACGCTGAACAGTCCGATCACCGCCAGGCCCGTGAACAGCGCCCCCAGCGTCGACGCCAGGAACGCCGGCCGCCGCAGCAGCGCCAGGTCCACCATGGGCGTACGGCTCCGGCGCTCGACCGCCACGAACACCGCCGTGAGGGCCGCGGAGGTCAGAAGGAGGAGGCCCACCGGGGGGCGCAGCCAGCCGTCCCTGCCCAGGGTGAGTGCGGTGAGCAGCGCCGCCAGGGCCAGGCCGAGAGCCGCCGCTCCCGCTATGTCGGGGCGGGGATGGGGCTTCTCTTTCGGCCCGTCGTCCGGCAGCAGCCTCGTTCCCGCCGCCGCCGTCACCAGTGCAGCCGCTCCCAGCACCCCGTACGCGAGCCGCCAGTCCGCCAGGCTCAGCACGCCCGCCAGCAGCGGGCCGAGGGCGATGCCGCCGCTGACGGACGCGCCCCAGATCCCGGTGGCCCTGATCCGGTCCCGGCCCGCCGGGTACGCGTGGGCGAGGAGGCCCAGGCTGCCCGCGAGGACCGCCGCGCTCGCCGCGCCCTGGGCGATCCGCGCCGCGGTGAAGGTGAGCGTGGAGCCCGCGAGGGCGCCGAGGGCGGTGGTGAGGCCGAGGGCGAGGGTGCCGAGGAGGAAGACCCGGCGGCGTCCGTGCGCGTCGGCGAGGCTGCCGGCGATCAGGAGGAGGACGGCGAGGCCGAGCGGGGTGCCGTTGAGGAGCCAGGCCTGGGCGGAGGCCGGGGTCGCGAAGGCGGCGGCCATGTCGGGGAGGGTGAGCATGGGGGCCGTGTAGTTCATCAGCGCGACGGCGGTGGCCGCGGCGGTGACGGCGAGGGCGGCCCCTGGGCGGGCGCCGCGGGGTGGGGCGGAGGAGTGGGCGGCGGGTGCGAGCTGGGGAACGGCGGAAACCTCCACCTGTCGGTTCGGTGAATGAACTCAGTGAGTAGGCGGTCACCGTAGCAGGTGGGTTCGGTCAGTGAACCTTGGGTGGGTACGATGGGCCCCATGGCCCTCGGCAAGGACTACGCCCACCAGCAGTGCTCCGTCGCCCGCGCGCTCGAAGTCGTCGGCGAACGCTGGACCCTGCTCGTCGTCCGCGACGCCTTCTACGGCGTCCGCCGCTACAACGACTTCCTCGTCCACCTCGGCGCCCCCCGCGCCGTCCTCGCCGCCCGCCTCCAGGCCCTCGTCGAGGCCGGTGTCCTCGACCGGCGGCGCTACCAGGAGTCGCCCCCGCGCGACGAGTACGTCCTCACCGAACGCGGTCTCGCCCTCTGGCCCGTGCTGCGTTCGCTCGGCGCCTGGGGCGGGGCCGAGGTCCCCGGAGCCGTACCGGCACGCCACTTCCACCACGCCGACTGCGGCACCGAACTCGGCCCGTACGGCGAATGCCCGGCCTGCCGCGTCCCCGTCCCGCCCGCCGACGTCGAGATGCGCCCCGGCGCCGGGCTCGACCGGGACCCCGGCGATCCGGTCGGCCGCGCGCTCCTCGGGGCCCGCCGCCTCCTCGTACCCCTCCACGACCCGTCGCCCGACAAGAGCCTCTGAGGGGCGGGAACTCCTGAGGGGGCCCGCGCGTCCAAGTCGGTGAGAGACCGCGTGATCCGGTGAGAGACCGCGCGACGCGCACGGCGGGGGAGGTGGCGGTATGACGGTCAGGGCCCTGGTCCTGCGGTTCGTCGCGCCGCTGTTCTTCCTGCTCGCCCTCGCCGACCTGCTCCTCTCCGACGGCGGTGGCGTCTCCGCCGCCTTCGCCCTCGCCGCCACCACCGTCGTCTGCGCCCTGTTCGGAGCCCGTACGGCCCCGGCCGTGCCGCCCACCGCCGTCCGTACGGCCATCCGCGACCGCGAGCGGCGCACCGCCTTCCTGCCCCAGCGCGACCCCGACGCCGCCGGCCGGCGCAGACCCCGCGCTCCCGGCCGTCCCCTCCCGACGGCCGCGTAGGGAGCACCCGCACACACCACACCGGACGCTCCGGACACCCCGAGCGCCTCCGGGGGAACCCCGCGCAACCCTTCAGGCTCCTCACGCGGATCCGTCATGCCGAGAAACCCCATCTCCCCGGCACGACGAGACCCACGGAGGGCTCCCCTTGTCCGACTTCCTGTCCGTCTTCGCTTCCCTGGTCGAGCGGCTCGCCGACCTGCTCCAGCCGCTCTTCGGCACCACCGCCACAGCCGCCGCGATCGTCCTCTTCACCCTGCTCGTCCGGCTCGCGATCCATCCGCTGTCCCGGGCCTCCGCCCGTGGCCAGAAGGCCCGCACCCGGATCGCGCCGCAGCTCGCCGCGCTGCGGAAGAAGCACGCCAAGAACCCCGAGCGGCTGAGGAAGGCGATCACCGAGCTGCACGCGCGGGAGAAGGTCTCGCCCTTCGCCGGCATCCTGCCCGCCCTCCTCCAGGCGCCCGCGTTCCTGCTCATGTACCACCTGTTCACCGACGGCCGGATGGCCGGGCACACCCTCCTCGCCGCCCCGCTCGGCGACCGATGGGCCGACGCCCTCGCCCACGGCGGCGTCCTCGGCCCGGCCGGGACGGTCTACCTCGTCCTCTTCGCGCTCGTCGCCGCCGTCGCCACGTTCACGTACCGGCGTACGAAGCGGCAGCTCGCCGCCCAGCCCCTCGACCTCGGGCAGCCCACCCCGGGCGCCGGAGCCGTCGCCAAGGTCATGCCGTTGCTCTCCTTCGCCACCCTGATCACCGTCGCCGTCGTCCCGCTCGCCGCCGCCCTCTACGTGGTCACCAGCACCACCTGGGCCGCCGCCGAGCGTGCCTTCCTCTTCCGCGAGGAGAAGGGCCCCGAGCCCGTTGCTACTCGCGCGTAAGGGTCCACTGCGTGAACGGGGTCTTGCAGAGTGACCCGTTGTCTTGGAGGATCGGCCAATCCTCCGATGGCCGCACTCCATCGGCCGGGGTACCTCAGGGCCCTTACCGGGCCCGCCTCGACCACAGGGAGAAGTCCATGAAGCTGCTGCGTGTCGGTCCGCCCGGAGCCGAGCGTCCCGCCCTGCTCGACCAGGACGGGACGCTCCGCGACCTGTCCGCCCTCGTCGACGACATCGACGGCAGTCTGCTCGCCGACGCCTCCGCCCTCGACCGGATCAGGGCCGCCGCCGGTGCCGGTGTGCTGCCCGCGCTCGACGCCACCGGGCTGCGCGTCGGCCCGCCCGTCGCCCGGATCGGCAAGGTCGTGTGCATCGGGCTGAACTACCACGGCCACGCCGCCGAGACCGGCCAGGCCACCCCCGCCGAGCCCGTCGTCTTCCTCAAGGCCGCCGACACCGTCGTCGGCCCGGACGACACCGTGCTCGTACCGCGCGGTTCCGTGAAGACCGACTGGGAGGTGGAACTCGCCATCGTCATCGGGCGCACCGCCCGCTACCTGGAGACCGACGAGCAGGCGCTCGCGCACGTCGCCGGGTACGCCGTCGCCCACGACGTCTCCGAGCGCGAGTTCCAGATCGAGCGCGGCGGCACCTGGGACAAGGGCAAGAACTGCGAGACCTTCAACCCGCTCGGCCCCTGGCTGGTCACCGCCGACGAGGTGCCCGACCCGCAGGCCCTCGGCCTCCGGCTCTGGGTCAACGGCGAACTCAGGCAGGACGGCCACACCTCCGACCAGATCTTCCCCGTCGCGGAGGTCGTCCGGTACGTCAGCCGGTTCATGACCCTGTACCCGGGCGACATCATCAACACCGGCACCCCGGCCGGCGTCGCCATGGGGCAGCCGGAGCCCAAGCCGTACCTGCGCCCCGGTGACGTCGTCGAGCTGGAGGTCGACGGTCTCGGCCGGCAGCGGCAGGAACTGAAGGGCGCCTGATCCCGGCAGGACGCCTGTGGGTGAAAGGGGCGGCGCCCCGCGTGGGGCGCCGCCCCTTCTGCCGGTCCCGGAGACTCCGGCGGCGGCGCGCCCGTGTCTTTCAGCCGGCGGTGGAGGCGGAGGCGTACGAGCCGAGCAGGCGCTCCAGCGCCTCGACGACCATGGCGTGGTCCTCGGCCTGCGGCAGCCCCGAGACCGTGACCGAGCCGATCACGCCCACGCCCTCGACCGCGACCGGGAACGCGCCGCCGTGCGCGGCGTACCGGTCGGAGTCGAGGCGCGAGGACGCCTCGAAGGTCGTCCCCTTGGCGCGGAAGCGGGCGCCGACCAGGAACGAGCTCACGCCGTACCGCTCGACGACCCGTCGCTTGCGGTCGATCCAGGCGTCGTTGTCCGCGCTCGACCCGGGCAGCGCGCAGTGGAAGAGCTGCTGCGGCCCCCGCCGGATGTCGATCGCGACGGGCGCCCCGCGCTCGCGGGCCATGCCGACGAGCAGGGTGCCGAGCGTCCAGGCGTCCTCGTACGTGAACCGGGGGAGGACCAGGCGTGCTTCCTGGGCCTCCAGTTCGGAGATCTCTCCGTTGCTCACAGCGTCACCGTGATCCTCTCGTGGGCCGACCGCTTCGCCGCCTCCAGGACGTCGAGCGCGGCCGCCGCCTCGTACGCCGTGACCGGGTTCTCGCCGTTGCCGCGCAGGGCGGCGGTGACGGCGGCGTAGTACGCCGGGTAGTCACCCGGCAGCGACTCCACCGGGGTGCCGCCGCCGGTCAGCGGCGACTCGCCGGCGCCGATCCGGCCCCACAGCCTCTCCGGTTCCACGCCCCACGCCGCGCCCGGTACGGGTCGCAGCCCCTCGCGCAGGTCGGCCTCCTGGGGGTCGAGCCCGTACTTCACGAAGCCGGCGTTCCGCCCGAGCACCCGGAAGCGGGGGCCGAGCTGGGCGGTGGTGGCGCTCACGTACAGATGCGAGCGGACGCCGTTCGCGTGGGTGAGCGCGAGGAAGGTGTCGTCGTCCGCCTCGGCGCCCGGCCGGCGCACGTCCGACTCGGCGTACACCGAGACCACCGGGCCGAAGAGGACGAGGGCCTGGTCGACGACGTGGCTGCCCAGGTCGTAGAGGAGACCACCGATCTCCCCGGCCGCGCCGGACTCGCGCCAGCCGCCCTTGGGGAGCGGCCGCCACCGCTCGAAACGCGACTCGAAGCGCAGGACCTCGCCGAGCGCGTCCTCGTCGAGGAGGCGGCGGAGGGTGCGGAAGTCGTTGTCCCAGCGGCGGTTCTGGAAGACCGAGAGCAGCAGGCCGCGCTCCTCGGCGAGGGCGGCGAGGGCGCGGGCCTCGGCGGCGGTCCCGGCCAGCGGCTTGTCGACGACGACCGGGAGGCCGGCCTCCAGGGCGGCGGTGGCGATCGGGACGTGCGTCTTGTTGGGGGAGGCGACGACGATCAGGTCGAGACCGTCCGCCCCTTCCTCCCACAGCTCCTCGGGAGTGGCGACGACCCGGACCCCGGGGTGGGCGGCGCGGGCCTCGGCGGCCCGCTCGGGGTTGCCGGTGGTGACGGCGGCGAGGACGAGGTCCTCGGAGGAGGCGATCAGCGGGGCGTGGAAGACGGAGCCCGCGAGGCCGTAGCCGACGAGTCCGACGCGGAGGGGGGTACGGGGACCGGTGCCAGTCATGCCGCCCACTTAAGCAACGGTGTTGCCAAAGTGCAAGCGACCGCCACAATGGGCGGGTGAAGACGGACCTGGGTGGAGTGAACGTACCGGCCTTGCGCAGCCACAACGCGGCGCTCGTGCTCGACCTGCTGCGCACGGCGGGGAAGCCGGGCATCAGCCGCCTCGAACTGGCCGAGCGGACCGGGCTCACCCCGCAGGCCGTCAGCAAGATCACCGCCCGGCTCCGGGCGGAGGGCCTCGCCACGGAGGCCGGCCACCGCGCCTCGACCGGCGGCAAGCCGCGTACGGTCCTGCGCCTCGTCCCCTCCGCCGGGTACGCCGTCGGCGTCCACCTCGACCGCGACGAGCTGACCACGCTCCTCACGGACCTCGCGGGCACGGTGGTGGCCCTGCGCCGCCGCCCGCTCGACCTGGGGGCGGGGACGGGGACGGTGCTCGACGCGGTGGCGGAGGAGGTACGCCTCCTCATGGGCGGAGGGGCCGACACGGGCGGTGCGGCCGGCACTGGGGGCGCGGGCGGCGCCCGGGGCGTTCTCGGCGTCGGGGTCGCCATGCCCGGCCCCCTGGACCACCGCGCGGGCGTGCCCGGCCGGGTGACCGGATTCCCGCAGTGGGACGGTCACCCCGTCCGCGAGGAGCTGACCCGGCGCATCGGACTGCCCGTCGTCCTCGACAAGGACACCAACGCCGCCGCCCTCGGCCTCGCCCTCCGGCCGTCCGCCCCCGGCTCCTTCGCCTACGTCCACCTCGGTACGGGCCTGGGCGCCGGTCTCGTCCTCGGCGGCGCGCCGCTGCGCGGGGACAGGACGGGCGCGGGGGAGCTCGGCCACCAGACCGTGCAGCTCGACGGGGACCCGTGCGACTGCGGCGGGCGCGGTTGCCTGGAGGTCCTGTGCCTCGCGGCGGTCGGGCGCGGCGAACTCGCCGTGGCCGCCCGCATCCTCGGCGCGGGCGCCGCCAACCTCGTACGGCTCCTCGACATCGACCAGGTCCTCCTGGGCGGGCGGGTGGTGCTCGCGGCGCCGGAGGCGTTCGCGGACGGGGTGCGGGAGGTCCTGGCGGGGCTCGGTCTGCCGACGCCGGTGGGTATTGCGGCGGGGACGAACGTGGGAGTGGACGCGGAGGTGGAGGCGAGCACGGAGGTGGAGGCGGCCACCGACACGGACGCGGTGGCCGTGGGGGCCGCCTGGCTCATCCTCGCTCCGATCTTCGGAAAATAGGCTGATCGGGCGGATCGGACGGGTCGTTCGGGGCGCGCACGGTGTCGCTGCCCGGCCCGCCCCCTCCGGCGTGGCAGCGTCGCGGCCGACCCGTACGCCCGCGAGCAGCAAAGGCCCCGCCCCATGGCATCCGCCCCCCTGCGACCGCGCAGCGCCCGCACCCTGACGACGGCGGCCACCGCCACGGCCCACCTGGCCCTGGCGACCCTGGCCCTGGCGAACCCGGCCTTGGCGAACCCGGCCCTGGCGGCCGAAGCGCCGTCCGCGTTCCCGCGGCTCGCGTCCGCCGCCCCGGCCCTCGCCGTCGTCGCCACCACCCCCGCCGCCGCCCCCCGCGCGCCCGCGCCCGATCCCCCCACCCCCACCTGCGGCACCCCGTCCGGACCCGCCTTCCCCCTCGACACCCGGCTCCACGGGGGCCCCGCCGACTACCCCGCCGGCGGACCCCCGCAGGAGTGGAAGCTCGACCTCACCAACACCACCGCCGCGCCCTGCTCCGGCATTCACCCGGTGCTCGTCCTCACCGACCGCGAGCGGGCGCTGCGCCCGGAGCAGATCCGGTTCGAGTTCTACGACGCCGGGTCCGCGCGCTGGCGGCCGGTGGCCTTCGAGGTGACCGAGGAGGCGGAGAACGTGGGCGCGTTCACCGGGTTCGGCGGCTTCGCCGTGCCCGCCGGCCAGACCCTCACCGTGCCCGTACGGCTGGCCTTCCGCGCCGGGACCGTCCCCGACGAGGTCGTCGTCAACGCCGCCGTCGTGCAGCGCCGCGGTGCCGACGGCGACTGGGTCGGGGAATCCGGCGACTACCGTCTGACCGTCGGGCCGGCCGGCTCCGAGACCCCGGCCGAAAGCGCCGAGCCTGCCGAGCCCGTCGTCCCCGCCGAGCCGACCGGGCCCGTCGTCCCCGCCGAGCCCGGCGAACCCTCCGTGTCCGCCCCGGCGGCCCCCTCCCGGCCGCCCGGCACCGTCCCGCGTCCGCCCGGTTTCACCGCCGACCCGAGGGACCCCGGCGCCCACCCGCCCGGCCGGGAACTGGCCAGCACCGGAAGGGAGTCGGAGGCGTACGCGCAGCGCCTCGCCCCGCTCGCCGCCGCACTCGTCCTCCTCGGCGCCGTCCTCGTGCGGAGCCGCCGGTCCGGACACCTCGGCGCCGTCCTCGCCAGGGCGCGCCGGGCCAGGACGCGCCGGGCCTAGGCGCACCGGGCCCAGGCGAATCGAGCCCGGACACCGGGCCTAGGCACACCGGGCCCAGGCGCACCGGACCCGCAGGCCCCGGCACCGCTGAGTCATGCCACGTACACCTTCCCGTTCATCCCCGTCTGGGACCATCCCCCGGTGAACTACCAGAACACCCCCGGCGCCCCCGTCCGCTCCGGCGTCCCGGAGCACGGCCGCGTGCCCAAGTACTACGCCGTCAAGGCGAAACTGGCGGTGCTGATCGACGAGTTGGGAGAGGGCGGGCTGCTGCCCACCGAGCGCGACCTCGCCGCCCGCCACGAGGTGTCCCGCGAGACCGTCCGGCAGGCGCTGCGCGAACTCCTCCTGGAGGGGCGGCTGCGCCGCCAGGGCCGGGGCACGGTCGTCGCGGGCCCGAAGCTCGAACAGCCCCTCTCGCTCGCGAGTTACACGGAGGGGGTACGCCGTCAGGGCCGCCGTCCCGGCCGCAGCCTGATCTCCCTCGACCGTTTCCCCTGCCCGGAGCCGCTCGCCCCCGAGGTCGGCGCCGAACCGGGTGATCCCGTCTGGCACATGGAGCGGGTGCTGCTCGCCGACGACGAGCGGGTCGGCCTGGAGAGCACGTACGTCTCCGAGGCCCGCGCCCCGCGCCTGGACGCCGAGTTCGACCCGGACTCCTCCTTCTACGCCTATCTCCACGACCGGCTCGGCATCTCGTTCGGCACCGCCGACGAGCGCATCGAGACGGTGCTCGCGACCCCGCGCGAGGCCCTGCTCATCGGTACTCCGCCCGCGCTCCCGATGCTGTTGCTCCACCGTGTCTCCCGGGACACCTCGGGGCGCCCGCTCGAGCGGGTCCGCACCCTCTACCGGGGGGACCGCTTCAGCTTCACCGCCCGTCTGGGGGAGCAGGGCTGACGAGGAGGAAGCCGTCCCGAACCCCGTGTGGTAACAGATTGGTAACGGGTCTGGGCCAAGTTTGTCGGTTCGTTCACCGTCCCGTCGCTCACGCGCCCCGTCCGGGTCACCCGTCGCCGCGACCGTCGACGGCATGAAGGTGATCGTCGTAGGAGCCGGCGTGGTGGGAACCATGCACGCCTGGCACGCAGTGGAACGCGGCCATGAGGTCGTACACATCGAGCGCGAGGCCGAGGCACGCGGAGCCTCCCTCCGCAACTTCGGCCAGATCTGGGTGAGCGGACGGGCGGGCGGGGAGGAACTCGACACCGCCCTGCGCGCCCGCGAACTCTGGGAGGGCATCGGGGCCCGCGTCCCCGGTCTCGGCTTCCGGCCCATCGGCTCCCTCACCCCCGTACGGAACGAGCTGGAGCTCGCCGTCGCCGAGGCCGCCGTCGCCCGTCCCGACGCCGCCGCCCGTGGCTACAAGCTGCTCACGGCCGACGAGGCCCGCGCGGTCAACCCGGCCCTGCGGGGCGCGTTCGAGGCCGCGCTCTGGTGCGAGCGGGACGCGGCCGTCGAGCCGCGCCTCGCGCAGCTCGCCCTCCGCGAGGCGCTCCTCGCCACCGGCAAGTACACCTTCCTGCCGAACCGCGAGGTGCGGGACGTCGTCGGAGAGAACGCCGTCCGCGACGACCGGGGCGAGGTCCATACCGGCGACGCCGTCGTCCTGTGCACCGGCGCCTGGCTCTCCGGCCTCGTCCGCGAGGTCGCCGGCGAGATACCCGTCCGCCGCGTCCGGCTCCAGATGATGCAGACCGAGCCCCTCGGCGAGCCGCTCACCACCTCCGTCGCCGACGCCGACTCCTTCCGCTACTACCCGGCCTACGCCTCCGAGGCGCTCGACGCGCTCCGGGCAGGGCAGCCGCAGGACCCCACCGCCGCCGCCCACAAGATGCAGCTGCTCATGGTGCAGCGCCTCGACGGCGGACTGACCATCGGCGACACCCACGAGTACGAGCACCCCTTCGCCTTCGACACCCTCGAAGACCCCTACGAGCACCTCACCCGTGTCGTCGAGTCCTTCCTCGGCCGCCCGCTGCCGAAGGTCAGGCGGCGCTGGGCCGGGGTGTACGCGCAGTGCGTCGACACCAGCCGGGTCGTGCACCGCCAGCGGGTCCGCGACGGCGTGTGGCTGGTGACCGGGCCCGGCGGCCGGGGCATGACCTGCTCGCCCGCCGTCGCCGAGACGACCGCGAACGAACTGGGCTGGTGAACCACATGACCTCCACGAACACGAACACGAGCAAGCGCACGCACGACCTCGTCGTCCTCGACATGGCCGGCACCACCGTCGCCGACGACGGTCTCGTCGAGCAGGCCTTCACCGTCGCCGCCGAGCGCCTCGGCGAAGACCCCGCCACGATGATCGACCACGTCCGCGCCACCATGGGCGAGTCCAAGATCTCCGTCTTCCGCCACCTCCTCGGCGGCGACGAGGACCGGGCCCGGCAGGCCAACCTCGCCTTCGAGGAGGCGTACGGCGAACTCGTCGCCGACGGCCGCATCGCCCCGATCCCCGGCGCCGCCGAGACCATCGCCGCGCTCGAGGAGCAGGGCAGGACCGTCGTCCTCACCACCGGCTTCGCCCGGGTCACCCAGGACGCCATCCTCGACGCCCTCGGCTGGCGCGACCTCGTCGGCCTCACCCTCTGCCCGGCCGACGCCGGCGGCCGGGGCCGCCCGTACCCCGACATGGTCCTCGCCGCCTTCCTCCGCACCGGCGCCGTCGACGACGTCCGCCGGATCGTGGTCGCGGGCGACACCTCGTACGACATGCTCAGCGGCGTCCGCGCCGGTGCCGGGCTCGTGGCGGGCGTCCTGACCGGCGCCCACGGCGAGACCGCGCTCGCCGAGCACGGCGCCGACCGCGTCCTCGCCTCCGTCGCCGCACTTCCCGCGCTGCTCCAGGAGTACGAGGCATGACCAGCGGCATCCGCTTCGACGCCGTGTCCGTCGCGTACGGCGGCACCACCGTCCTCGACCGTCTCGACCTGACCGTCGAACCCGGCGAGGTGATGGCCCTCCTCGGGCCCTCGGGCTCCGGCAAGACGACCGCGCTGCGGGCCGTCGCCGGATTCGTGCGGCCGGTCTCCGGGCGGGTGCTCATCGGCGACCGCGACGTCACCGGTCTCCCGCCGTACAAGCGGGGGATCGGGATGGTCGTCCAGCAGTACGCCCTCTTCCCCCACCTGCGGGTCGAGGCGAACGTCGCCTTCGGCCTGAAGGCCCGGAAGGCGCCGAAGGACGAGATCCCCGGCCGGGTCGCCGAGGCCCTGGAGATGACCGGCATGGCGGCCTACGCCCACCGGTACCCCCGGGAGCTCTCCGGCGGTCAGCAGCAGCGCGTCGCCATCGCGCGGGCGCTCGCCATCCGGCCCGAGGTCCTCCTCCTCGACGAGCCGCTCTCCGCGCTCGACGCCCAGCTGCGCTCCGGGATGCTGGCCGAACTGGCGCGTCTGCACCGGGAGCTGCCGGACGTGTCGATCCTGTACGTCACGCACGACCAGGTCGAGGCGCTGACCCTCGCCGACCGGATCGCCGTCATGGACAAGGCCCGGCTCCAGGACTGCGGCACCCCGCAGGACCTGTACCGCAGGCCGCGTACGGAGTTCACGGCGTCGTTCGTCGGCAACGCCAACCTGCTGCCGGTGACGGTCGGCACGGACGGCGTCGCCTTCGAGGGGACCGAGCTGAAGGTCGCCACGGACGGTGTCGCCTCCGGTGCGAGCGCCACCCTGTGCGTACGCCCGCACCTGGTCGGCCTCGGCGAGGGCCCGAACGCGCTGCGCGGCCGGATCGCCGAGGTCCAGTGGCGGGGCTCCACGCACCGGCTGTACGTCGAGGTCGGCGGGCACCGGGTGAAGGCGGACGTCCGGGAGCTGCGGGAGACGCCGCGGCTCGGGGCCGAGGTGACGCTGCACTTCGCGCCGGACGACGCCGTGCTGCTCGCCGCGGGGGTGACCGATGGCTAGTCGAGCCCCGGCTCTCGTCGAGGAGCACCCCGCACCGGGCGTCCTGCCCACCGGCTCCGCCCCGGAGGAGCCGACGCCCGCCCCGGAGGCGCGACGCGCGGTCCCCACCTGGGTGTGGGCCCTGCCGCCCGTCGCCGTCCTCGCCGTCGTCTTCCTCTATCCGCTCGCCCTCGTCGTCCAGGAGTCCCTGGCCCCCGGCGCCTACGCCGACGTCCTCGCCTCCACGTCCTTCCGCGAGGCCCTCGTCACCACCGTGTGGCTCGCCGTCGCGTCCACCGCCGGCTGTCTGGTCCTCGGCTTCGTGCTGGCGGTCGTGATCGCGTTCGTGCCGTTCCCCGGCGGGAAGGCGGTGTCGAAGTTCATCGACGTCTTCCTCTCCTTCCCGTCCTTCCTGATCACGCTCGCCCTGCTCTTCCTCTACGGCACGGTCGGCATGGCCAACGGCGTCTGGACGGACGTCACCGGCGACCCCTCGGGCCCCTTCCAGTTCCTCACCACCCCGTGGGGCGTCCTCCTCGCCGAGATCACGTACTTCACCCCGTTCGTGATGCGGCCGCTCCTCGCCGCCTTCTCGCAGATGGAGACGGCCCAGCTGGAGGTGGCGTCCTCGCTCGGCGCCAGGCCGCTGCGGATCGTCCGGCAGGTGATCCTGCCCGAGGCGCTGCCCGCGCTCGCCGCCGGCGGCAGCCTCGTCCTCGTCATGTGCCTCAACGAGTTCGGGATCGTCCTCTTCACCGGCGCCAAGGGGGTCACGACCCTTCCGATGCTCGTCTACGGCAAGGCGATCCTCGAATCCGACTACGCCGCCGCCTGTGTCGTCGCCGTCGTCAACGTCGCGCTCTCCGTGGGCCTCTACGTCCTCTACCGGGGGGTGAGCCGCCGTGCTGGTGCATAGCCGTACGGGCAGGTGGACGGCGTGGGCCGGGTTCGCCGTCCTCTCCGTCCCGCTCTTCGCCCTGCCGCTCCTCGTCATCGTCGCCGCCTCGTTCTCCACGAACTGGTCCGGCGCCTTCCCCTCCGGGCCGACGACCGAGCACTACACGGCGGCCGTACGCGGGGAGTCCCTGCAGGCGCTCACCACCAGCCTGGTCACCGCCGTCACCGCCAGCCTGATCGCGCTGACCGTCGGCACCTGGGCCGCGCTCGCCGGGGCCGCCCTGGGGAAGCGGGGCAAGCGGGTCCTCGACGCCCTGTTCATGCTGCCGGTCGCCGTGCCGTCCGTGGTCGTCGGCCTCGCCGTCCTCGTCGCGTACTCACAGCCGCCGGTGCTCCTCAACGGCACCCGCTGGATCGTGATCCTCGCCCACACCGTCCTGGTCACGGCCTTCGCCCACCAGTCGGTCTCGGCCGCCGTCACGCGGCTCGACCCGATGTACGAGCAGGCGGCGGCCGGCCTCGGCGCCCGCCCCTCGTACGTCCTGCTCCGGGTGAAGCTGCCGCTCCTGCTGCCGTCCCTGAACGCCGCCGCCGGGCTCTGCTTCGCCCTGTCCATGGGTGAGCTGAGCGCCACGATGATGCTCTACCCGCCGGACTGGCTGCCGCTTCCGGTGCTGATCTTCACCGCCACCGACCGGGGCTCCCTGTTCACCGGCTCGGCGCTCGCCGTGGTCCTCATGGCCGCGACCCTCCTCGCGCTGCTCGCCGTCTCCCGCATCCGTACCAAGGCCTCGTACCGCTAGAGCCCCTGCTTCCCTTCCGCTTCCTTCCGCCAGGAGAAAACGACGTCATGCGCACGTACGCCAAGCCGATCGCCGCCGTCACCGGCTCCCTCGCCCTCGCCGCCACCCTCACCGCCTGCGGCGGCTCCTCCGCCGCCTCCGACGAGAAGACCGTCACCGTCTACAGCGCCGACGGCCTCAAGGGCGAGGCGGGGGACGGCTGGTACGACAAGGTCTTCGCCGACTTCGAGAAGAAGACCGGCATCAAGGTCAAGTACGTCGAGGGCGGCTCCGGGGAGATGGTGCAGCGCGCCCTCCGCGAGAAGAGCAACACCCAGGCCGACGTGATCGTGACCCTGCCGCCGTTCATCCAGCAGGCGGACTCCAAGGGCCTGCTCCAGAAGTACGAGCCCCAGGGCGCCGACCAGGTCGACGGCGGTGACAAGTCCGGCGACGGAAAGTGGACCTCCGTCGTCAACAACTACTTCGGCTTCATCCACAACAAGAAGGAGCTCCCCACGGCCCCGAAGAGCTGGGAGGAGCTGCTCGACGCCACGTTCAAGAACAAGCTCCAGTACTCCACCCCCGGTGTCGCGGGCGACGGCACCGCCGTCCTCATCAAGGCGATGCACGACTTCGGCGGCCAGGAGCCGGCCATGGAGTACCTGAAGAAGCTCCAGGCCAACAACGTCGGCCCGTCGTCCTCCACCTCCAAGCTGGCCCCCAAGGTGGACAAGGGCGAACTCCTCGTCGCCAACGGCGACGTCCAGATGAACTTCGCCCAGTCCAAGTCCATGCCGAACCTCGGCATCTGGTTCCCGGCCAAGGGCACGGGCAGGCCGACCACCTTCGCCCTGCCGTACGCGGCCGGCCTGGTGGACAAGGCCCCGCACACCGAGAACGGCAAGAAGCTCCTCGACTTCATGCTGAGCGAGGGCGCCCAGCGCGAGGTCAGCGCGATCGGCGGCGGCTTCCCGGCCCGCAAGGACGTCAAGGCCACCGACGCCAACGCCATCGAACTCGCCGAGCTGATGGAGGGCGTCGAGGTCTTCGAGCCGGACTGGGCCGACATCGACAAGAACCTCAAGACGTACGTGGACGCCTGGAAGTCCGCGACCGGAAGCTGATCGGTTGATCGGCTGATCGGCTGATCGGCACCAAGAGTTCACCGCACGACTCTGGAACACCTCCGTACATCGCGGAAGGATAACGGGTACGGACCAACGCCCCTGAGAAATCAGGGGCGTTGCCGTGCCTGCACCCCCTTTCCCTTTCCGTACACGGACTTCCACGGAGGACTCCGACATGCCGATCACCGGCATCTCCCGCCGCACCGTGCTCGCCGCCGCCGGTGCCACCGCGGCCGTCGCCGCCACCGGACTCGCCACCGCCCCCGCCGCCCGGGCGGCCGCCTCGCCCACGCTTCCGGTCGGCACCAGCAAGGACAAGGTGCTCGTCGTCGGCATGGACGGCCTGCGGTACGACCGGATCGACGCCGCCAAGGCCCCGAACCTCAAGTCCCTGATGGCGAACGGCACCTACGGCCGCTCCCTGCTCTACGCCAACCCGATGGCCGCGACCTCCTCCGGCCCCGGATGGTCCACGATCTCCACCGGCGTCTGGCCCGACAAGCACGGCGTCAAGGACAACAGCTTCACCGGCAAGAACTACGGCCAGTACCCCGGCTTCCTCGCCCGGCTGCACCAGATCCGCCCCGGGCTCTCCCTCTTCGCCGCCGTGGACTGGCCCGAGCTCGACACCCACGGCACCGTCACCGCCGGCGCCGACGCCAAGATCGTCTACAACAACAACTACGTCGTCAACGACCTCGTGATCACCGACATCACCGAGGACATCCTGCGCAACCAGAACCCGGACGTCCTCTTCGTCTACTTCGGCGAGACGGACGAGATCGGCCACAACTACGGCGCCGCCAGCCAGAAGTACCTCGACGCCATCGACGTCCAGGACGCCTACCTCGGCCGGCTCCTCACCGCGATCAAGGCCCGCCCCGGGTACGCCACCGAGCGGTGGACCGTCATCGTCACCACCGACCACGGCCACACCGACGCCGGCGGCCACGGCGGCTCCGCCATCGAGGAGCGCCGCACCTTCGTCCTCGCCCAGGGCCCCGGCATCGCCGCGGGCCTCCGCCCCATCGACACCCGGCTCGTCGACGTCGCCGCCACCGTCTTCCACCAGCTCGGCATCACCCCCGACCCGTCCTGGGGCCTCGACGGCAAGCCGATACAGCAACGCTCCACCGACCCCTTCGACGCGCTCTACGGATCCCTCTCCGGCCGCGTCGACGAGACCGGCATCCCCGTCGGCGTCCTCGGCTTCACCCACACCGCGCCCAGCGGCTGGTCCGTCATCAACAGCGCCATGGGCACCGGCGGCATGACCGAGTGGCGCGGCTGGTCCTTCGCCACCGACGAGTTCTGGTCCCGCACCCAGCGCGACCAGTCCCGCGAGCTGAACGTGCGCGCCCGGGGCGTCTTCGCCGTCGCCGACTCCGACGAGTGGGCCGACAAGACCTTCTCCGGTACGTACGACTCGACGCTGGTCACCCCCGCGTACAGCGTCTCGGGGGCGTCCTCCGTGACCCTCGACTTCACCACGTTCTACCGTCAGGAGGGCGCGCAGTCCGCCCAGGTCCTGGCGAGCTTCAACGGCGGCACGCCGGTCGCGGTCAAGAGCTACACGGCCGACGTGATCTCCAAGCCGCAGTCCCTCACGGTCGCCGTCCCCGCCGGTGCCTCCAGCGTGAGCTTCCGCTTCCGCTACACCGGGGCCAACAACTGGTACTGGACGATCGACGGGGTCAAGGTCACCGCATCCTGAACGGCGGGGTCACGATCAGGACATCCTGATTAGTCTTGGGGGCGTCGCCACAGCGCTGTCGCGGCGCCCCCAGTACCCCGCACGTTTTGTACGGCAGGAGTCCCGCACCCATGGCAGAGCGCAAGCCGATCGAATCCTGGCTGACCGACATGGACGGCGTCCTCATCCACGAGGGCGTTCCGATCCCCGGCGCCGACGCGTTCATCAAGAAGCTGCGGGAGACCGGGAAGCCCTTCCTGGTCCTCACCAACAACTCGATGTACACGGCCCGCGACCTGCACGCCCGCCTCGCCCGGATGGGCCTGGAGGTCCCCGTCGAGAACATCTGGACCTCGGCCCTCGCCACCGCCAAGTTCCTCGACGACCAGCGCCCCGGCGGCACCGCGTACGTCATCGGCGAGGCCGGTCTCACCACCGCGCTGCACGACATCGGCTACGTCCTCACCGACCACGCCCCGGACTACGTGGTGCTCGGCGAGACCCGTACGTACTCCTTCGAGGCGATGACCAAGGCCGTCCGCCTCATCAACGCCGGCGCCCGCTTCATCTGCACCAACCCGGACGAGACCGGCCCCTCCCTGGAGGGCCCGCTGCCGGCCACCGGCTCCGTCGCCGCGCTCATCACGAAGGCCACCGGCAAGGAGCCGTACTTCGCCGGCAAGCCGAACCCGCTCATGATGCGCACCGGCCTCAACGCGATCGGCGCCCACTCCGAGTCCAGCGCCATGATCGGCGACCGGATGGACACGGACATCCTGGCCGGTCTCGAGGCGGGCATGCAGACCTTCCTGGTGCTGACCGGTCTGACGACGCAGGCGGAGATCGACCGCTTCCCGTTCCGCCCGTCGAAGATCGTCCCGTCGATCGCGGACATCGTCGACCGGGTGTAAGGGGCTTCCGTACCCGCCCCCGTTCCCGTCCCCTGCGGATGCGATCAGCGCGGATCCGGGTGAACCTGCCAGTACCAGGAGGTCACGATGCGTTCAGGTTCCATTGCTCTCCGTGCCGCAGGGGCGGCCGCGGTGCTCGTGCTCGCGCCCGCGGCCGGTGGCGCGTACGCCCACGACGGGGTGAAGGTCACCGTCACCCCGTCCGCCGCCGCGCCCGGCGCCGACATCGACGTCCGCGTCCAGGGCTGCGAGGGTGCGACGGGTGACGCGAAGTCCCAGGCGTTCGTCGCCGACGTGCAGCTCACCGGCCGGGACGGCGGGGGCAAGCCGCTGTTCGGCGACACCACGGTCAAGTCGGGTCTCAAGGCCGGCGCCTACAAGGTCAGCGTGACCTGCGACGGCCACGACCACCCGGACGTCGGCACCGTGCACGTGGGGCACCGGAAGCCCACCCACGACCCGACGGGCAGGCCGACGGGCAGGCCGACGGGCAGGCCGACCGACCGGCCGACCGACCGGCCCACTGGCAAGCCGACCGACCGGCCCACTGGCAAGCCGGCCGACCGGCCGACCGGCCACGCGAGTCCGGTCGCCCCGGTCCGCGCGGGCGGCGGCGGCGCCGCCGCGTTCGCCGCGCCGGCCGCCCCCGGCGTCGCCCAGACCACCAGCGAGAGCGGCCTCGGCACCCCGTACACCCTGCTCGGCCTCGGCATGGCCGCCGTCGCCGCCGTCGCGGTCGCCTTCCGCAGCTCACGCCGCCGCGCCACGGGCTCCGGTACGGATCAGGGGTGACCGTGTCGTCCGGATCCCGCCCGACGGGCACCGGGCGACTCGTCACCGGCGTGACCTGGGCGCTGCTGGTGTCCGGGCTCTGGCTCTGGGGCCGCGAGGCCCCCGGGGGCAGCTCCGCGCCGATCACCGGCGACATCGCCGCGGTCGGCCGCCCGCTCGGCGCGGCGCCGCCCCCGGCCCGCGATCCGCTCGCCCCCGTGGCGCCCCGGTGGATCGAGATTCCCTCCCTCGGCATCAGCGCGCCCGTCGTGGCGCGCGGCCTCGACGGCACGGGCGCGATCGACCCGCCGCCCTACGAGCTGCCGCACACGGTCGGCTGGTTCGGCTCCGGCACCCGGCCGGGCGCGGCGGGCCCGGCCCTCCTCGTCGGCCACGTCGACACCGACAGCCGGCCGGCCGTCTTCTACGGCCTGAGCGCGGTCCGGCCCGGCGCCAAGGTCCGCGTCACCCGTACGGACGGATCGGTCGCCGAGTTCACCGTCGACGACGTCCAGGTCCATCCGCGGGAACACTTCGACGCCCGGAAGGTCTACGGCGCCCGCGAACCGCACCGCGCCGAACTCCGTCTGATCACCTGCGGCGGCACCTTCGACCGGGCGACCGGCACGTACACGGCGAACGTGGTCGTCTCGGCGTACCTGACGGGATAGTCCGATCGGACAAGGCTGATCAGCAAGGTCGATCAGCAAGGTCGATCGGACGAGGCCGGAAAACGACCAAGACCCCCTCACCGGTGGTGAGGGGGTCTTGACTCTGCGTGCGCCGCCAGGGACTCGAACCCCGGACCCGCTGATTAAGAGTCAGCTGCTCTAACCAACTGAGCTAGCGGCGCCTGCTGACAGAGAGAACTCTACCTGACGTGCGGGTGTGCTCCCGACCAATTACGGCCATCACCGGCCTGTCGGATGGTCGTATAGAGCCTTCAATCCGTCAAAATGCGATATGTCCAGACAGTTGAGACACTGACGCCCAAAACCAAGGGTCAAAAGATCTTGACGAGTGTGGAGGGGAATCGCATGAGCGTGCCGGTCTTCGAGGAGTTCGAACCCGCGGCCGACTGCGGCTGCCCGGGGTGCGCCCGGCAGCGGCGTGACCTCGCGCTTGGCCTGCCCGTCCGGGTGGGCGGCCACCCCGCGGCCCGCGGCGCCCGCCGCGCCCTGGTCCTGGTGACGGCGGCCGGCGTGGTCCTGGGCGGGGGCGGTGCCGCGGTGGCGACGGCCCTCCCGCCGCCGACGGGACCGTTCGCCCCGGCGGACCTGACGGACGGGTCGGCGCGGACCCCGGCCGACGCGGGGACCGACACGCCGCAGGGCGGACGGGGGCCACTGTACGGCGCGCCGGGGCCCGGCTCCCAGCCCTCGCCGATCGCGAATCCGACGACCGGTCAGATCGCCACCGGCACCCTGCGGCGGACCACCCGGGCCGAGATCATCAACCGCGCCAAGCTGTGGGTCGCCGCCCAGGTCCCGTACTCCATGGAGAAGTACTGGTCGGACGGTTACCGTCAGGACTGCTCCGGCTACATCTCGATGGCCTGGAACCTGCGCAGCAACGAATGGACCGGCAGCCTCGACCGCTTCGCCGACCGGATCGACCGCACGGAACTCCAGCCCGGCGACATCCTGCTCTTCCACAACCCGGCGAACCCGACGCGCGGTTCGCACGTCACGGTCTTCGGCGGCTGGACCGACTACACCCACACCTCCTACGTCGCGTACGAGCAGACCAAGCCGCGCACGCGGAAGCAGGCGACGCCCCTGGCGTACTGGGAGAACTCCGGCCGGTACGTGGCCTACCGCTACAAGGGCGTCGTCAGCGGCGGCGGGACCGGCGGCGGGGCGACGCCCACGGCGACGCCGTACCCCGGGGCGGCGATGTTCGGCCCGGGTGCCGACAACGCCTACGTCACCCAGCTCGGCAGGCTCCTCGTCGAACGCGGCGGCAAGAAGTACTACAGCAAGGGTCCCGGCCCGAAATGGGGCAACGCGGACCGGCGCGCGACCCAGGCGTTCCAGCTCGCGCAGGGCTGGAAGGGCAAGGAGGCGGACGGCCTGCCCGGCCCGGACACGTGGAAGCTGCTCGTCACCGGCAAGGGCAGGGACATCGGCGGTTCGAGTGGTTCGGGCGGGTCGAGCGCGAATGCGACGGGGTTTCCCGGGCGTGGCTCCTTCCGTCCGGGCCAATCCAACGCATATGTGGAGAAGCTGGGCAAACAACTGGTGAAGCGGGGCTTCGGCAAGCACTACCTGTCGGGACCCGGTCCGCGCTGGACGGAGGCGGACCGCCGCAACGTCGAGGCGTTCCAGCGGGCACAGGGCTGGCGCGGCGCGGCTGCCGACGGCTACCCGGGCCCGGAGACCTGGCGGCGCTTGTTCCGATGACCCCGAGAGCATGAGGTGGACACCCCGAATGACGGCATCGACCCCGAACCCCGCGGACTCCGGCGCGGCGGCCTCCCGAGACGCGGCCCGCACGGCCAGACGCCTGACGGACGGCACGCTCCCCCGTACGAGCCCTCCCCAGGACTCACCCCCGGGCACCCCGCCGACACGAACACCGACGGAACGGGAGGAGACACCGCCGTCCACCGGGGCCGTCGCGGCGACGCCGCCCCCGGCCACCACGCCGCCCCCGGCCACCACGCCGACTCCGGCCGGCAGCCCCACGGAGCCGCCCGCCGGGGACGGAGCGGTGGCCCCGGGCGTGGGCGATGTGACGGTTCCTTCGGCAGGAGGCGTGCGGACGCCTGCTCCGGGTGGCACGGCGCCGCTCGGCGAGGGCGGCGCGCAGGCTCCGGCCCCGGCACAGGATGGCGCGGCGGCTCCCGCCGGGAGCGGTGTGGGGGCTCCCACGGCTCCCGTCGGGAGCCGTGCGTCCGCTGCTGCCCCGGGCGGCGTGCGGGCTCCGGACGCGGGTGGAGCCGTGGTGTCCTCGCCGGACGCGGACCCCGTGCCCTCCCGGGGTACGGAGGCCGCGCCCCCGCGGGACCGGGAGCCGGCACCGCCCGCACCGGACGCGAACGGCGACGGCGTCTCCGTCTCCGCCTCCGCCGGTACGCGACCGGGTCGCTCACCGGAGGACTCGACCGGACCGGCGGGGACGGCACCGGTGCGGACGGCGCCCGCCCCCACGACTCCGGCGGAGACGGGACCGGCCGGTACGGCTTCGACCGGTACGGCACCAGCGGGGACGGCTCCGGCCGGTGCGACACCGGCTGGTGTGGCTCCGGTCCGTACGGCTCCGACGGGTGCGGCCCCGGTCGGGACGGGACCCGCCGGTACGGCCCCGGCCGGCGCGGCACCTGCCGGTACGGCGGGACTTTCCGGTGCGGCGCCAGGTCGGCCGACGGGGGACTCCGGCCTGTCGGTGGTCATTCCGACGGGGGTTTCCGGGGCTTCGGGGGCTTCACAGGTCCGGGCGGCCGTGGCCGCTGACGGCGCGTCACCCGCCCTGTCGAGCGGAGCCCCCGGCGTGTCGCTGGTCCGCCCGGACGGGGCCGTTCCCGGCGCGTCGCCGACTCGGCCGGCCGGATCCGTCTCCGGTACGACCACGGGGACGGTCCCACCAGGGGTCGCTCCCGGCGGTACGTCCACGGCCCGCCCGGTCGTCGAGGTCGCCCTTCCTTCCGGACCCCCGGACCCGTCGGCCGAGCGCGGCGACCCGGTGTCCGACTTCGGGCGGATCGCCGACGCGCGCGTCGGCACCGTCGCGGTGCCCGTCGCCGGCGTCGTGCGGGTGACGCGGCGGAAGAACGTGATCGGGGCCGAGACCACCGGCTCCATCCCCGTGCACCTGCTCTTCCGGGACGAGCCGGGAGCCGCCGCCCCCCTGGCGGCGGAGGACGACGGGGGCCCCGCCACCGTCGCCATGGCCGCGCCCGCCCTGCCGGTGAAGGGCCGCCCGCCCGGCATCCCGGCCCCGTCGAAGGTCCAGGCCCAGACCGGGACCGTGACCAAGACCGTGTCCGAACCCGCGTCCAGGTCCAAGACCAAGCCCGCTTCCAAGGCGCAGGGGAAGACACAGGGCAAGGCGCAGGCCCCTGCCCTCGCCCCCCGTCCCGCCCCCACCGCCGACCCCGGGCTCGTCGAGCGGCCGGGGCCGGTGCTGCCCGGGTGGGTCGGGGCGGTCGGCGGGGCCCTCGCCCTCGCGGGGTGCGCGGCGGTCGTGTGGTGGGTCGGAGCGGTTCCGGCGGAGGCGGCGCGGATGCTGCGGCTCCCGGAACGCCCGTACCACGGCATCCATCTCGGCCAGTGGGCGCTCCTCGCGCTCGGTGTGGCGCTCACCCTCTTCGCGCTCGGCGGTCTCGGCCGGGGCCGGGCCGGCTACGCCTTGGTGCTGACCCTGTTCGGCGACTACCGCGGCACGGTCCGCCGTACGGGACTGCTCTGGATCAGCCCGCTCCTGCTGCGCCGCCGGGTCGACGTACGGCTCCGGCACTGGCGCAGTGAGCCGCTGCCGTCGGTGGACGCCAAGGGGACGGCCCTGGACGTCGTCGTGCTCGTGGTGTGGCGGGTGCGGGACACGGTCCGGGCGGCGCTCGGGGTCGACGGGCACGAGGACTACCTGCGGGAGCAGGTGGAGGCGGCGATGGCCCGGGTCCTTTCGCAGCTTCCGGCGGACGCCTTCCACGAGGACGCCCCGACGCTCCGGGACGCGGAGGCGGTCGGCGCGGCCCTGACGCGGATGCTGTCGGCGGAGTGCGCCCCGGTCGGGGTGGACGTGTTCTCGGCGCAGCCGACGCGGATCGAGTACGCGCCGGAGGTGGCGGCGGCGATGCGCCGGCGCCGGATCGCGGCGATCGACGCGAAGCACCGGGACAGCGTGCTGACCTCGGTGGTGGACGCGGTGGACGACGTGGTCCACCGGCTGACCAGTCGTGGTCTGGTGGAGCTGGACGACTACGAGCGCAAGACGCTGGTCAAGGACCTGACGGTGGCGTTCTACACGGGCCGGACGGGTCCTGCGGAGGGGGCGTGAGGGGATGGACATGTGCAACGTCCGTCCCTACCTTGGGACTTGGTCCAGACCAAAATGACAGACCCGCAAGATCCGCACGCGTGCGCGCACGGCCCAACGGAACTCCCCCACGTTCTCCTGGAGCGACAGCATGCGCAAAAAGTCAGTCGGGGCGGCGGTGGTGGCGCTCGGCGTCGCCGGCGCCACCCTCCTCGCCACCGGTAGTGCCGGCAGCCACGGCTACACCGACTCGCCGATCAGCCGCCAGAAGCTCTGCGCCAACGGCACCGTGACCAACTGCGGCTCCATCCAGTGGGAGCCGCAGTCGGTCGAGGGCCTCAAGGGCTTCCCCGCCGCCGGCCCCGCCGACGGCAGGATCTGTTCCGCCGGGCTCACGCAGTTCGCCCAGCTCGACGACCCCAGGGGCGGCGCGTGGCCCGCCACCCGGCTCACGGCGGGGCAGAGCCACAGCTTCCGCTGGCAGTTCACGGCCAGGCACCGCACCACCGACTTCAGGTACTACATCACCAGGAACGGCTGGGACCCGAGTCAGAAGCTGACCCGGGCCGCGCTCGACCCCCAGCCGTTCCTGACCGTCCCCTACAACAACCAGCAGCCGCCGGCGACCCTCTCGCACTCCGGGACGATCCCGGCGGGCAAGACCGGCCGTCACCTGATCCTGGCGGTGTGGACGGTCGCGGACACCGCGAACGCGTTCTACGCCTGCTCGGACGTCACGTTCTGACCGGACGGCCGATCCCGGCCGTTCAGTTCTGACGATACGTCAGCTACAGTCCGGCCCATGAGGGGTGCGGACACCGTCGCGGAGCTCGTACGACGCCAATGGGGCGACCATCGGATCGGCCTGAGGGACGAGCACCACACCCTCACCCACCACCAGGTCGCCGCCGGCGCCGCCGCGCGGGCCGCACTGCTCGTGGACCTGTTGCCACCCCTGCCGGGGGGCGAGCCGCACCTCGGCATCCTGCTCGACAACACGCCGGAGTACCCGCTCTGGCTCGGCGCGGCGGCCCTCGCGGGGGCCGCCGTCGCCGGGATCAACCCGACCCGGCGCGGCGCCGAACTCGCCCGGGACATCCAGCACACCGCATGCCGGGTCCTGGTCACCCAGCGCGCCCACCTCCCCCTCCTCGACGGCCTGCCGCTGCCCGGCGTCCGCCTCCTGGTCACCGACACCGACGCCTACCGGGACCTCCTCCTCCCGTACGGGAGCGCCCGCCCGGGTGACGCCACCCTCCGTCCCGCACGCCCCGACAGCTGCTTCCTGCTCTCCTTCACCTCCGGCTCGACGGGGGCCCCGAAGGCCGCGCTCTGCAGCCAGGGACGCCTCGCCGCCGCCGGAGCCTCGCTCGCCGCCCACTTCTCCGTCCGCCCGGACGACGTCCACTACATCTGCATGCCGATGTTCCACGGCAACGCCGTGATCGCCGACTGGGCGCCCGCGCTCACCGCCGGGGCGGGGGTGGCCCTACGGGCCCGCTTCTCCGCCTCCCGCTTCCTGCCGGACGTACGCCGCTTCGGCGCCACCTACTTCACCTACGTGGGCCGGGCAGTGCAGTACCTGCTGGCCACCCCGCCGGGACCCGACGACCGCGCGCACCCGCTGCGCCTCGGCTTCGGTACGGAGGCGGGGGCCGTGGACGCCGCCCGCTTTCGGGAACGCTTCGGGGTGCCGCTCGTCGAGGGGTACGGCTCCTCCGAGGGCGGCGCCGCGATCCGGCGGACCCCGGACACCCCGGAGGGGGCGATCGGCCGGCCCGCACCGGGTGACGACCTGGCGGTCATCGACCCCGAGACCGGCCGGGAATGCGCCCCGGCCGGCTTCTCGCCCACCGGCCGGCTCCTCAACGCCTCCGAAGCGGTCGGTGAACTCGTCAACCGGGGGCGCTCGCCCTTCGAGGGCTACTGGCGCAACCCGGAGGCGGAGGCGGCCAGGCTGCGCGACGGCTGGTACTGGACGGGCGACCTCTTCTACCGGGACGCGGACGGCTTCCTCTACTTCGCGGGCCGCACGGACGACCGGCTGCGGGTCGACAGCGAGAACCTGGCGGCGGCGATGATCGAGCACATCCTCGCCCGCTGGGACCGGGCGGCGGGAGTCGCGGTCTACGCGATCCCGGACCCGGTGGCAGGGGACCAGGTGATGGCGGCGCTCGCCCTCCGCGAGGGAACCGTCTTCGACCCGGTGGAGTTCGGGGCCTTCCTCGCCGCGCAGGCGGACCTGGGCACGAAGATGCCGCCGCGCTTCGTACGGGTGATGGCGGAGCTGCCCCTCACGGCCACGAACAAGATCCAGCGCGTGGCCCTCCGCCGGGAGTCCTTCCTCTGCCCCGACCCGATCTGGTGGCGCCCCACCCCGGCCGCCCCGTACGAACCCCTCACCCCGGCGGCCACCACGGCCCTTCGAGCCGCGTACACCCATCACGGCCGCACCCCTTTCCCGTAACGCCGGGCCGGTCACGCGGACCGGCCGAGCGGTCCACGCCGACGGCATCCAAGATCCGGAAACGCGTTCCCTAAGGTATGAGAGCCGCCCCGACCACCGCCTCGACACGGGCGCGCTGCTGTTGCGGGGTGGCCAGAGAGCGGGGCCGCAGGGTGTAGACCGTCCGCCGGTGGTGCTCGGTGCGTGCGAAGACGCCGCTGGTCCAGCCGCCGCTGGAACCGGTCTTGCCCCAGATCATGGTTCCGTTCAGCTCGATTCCCATCAGCCCGCCGGCACTGAAACAGGCCGCCGCCGTGGGGCAGCTGGTGTTCTCGTGGGCGCCGGGCACATGGGGCACCTCGAAGAGGTGCCGCTGCTGGACCGGAGGAAGGAGCCGCCCGCCCAGCAGGGCCTTCAGGAACGCGTCGAGGTCGGCCGCGGTGGACGTCAGCCCTCCCTCCGACCAGGCCCAGGCGATCGCCGGGTCCTCGGAGAGCGCGGTGTGACGCAGGCCCAGCGGCCGGACGATCCGCCGGTCGAGCTCCCGGGCGAAGGTGCGGCCGGTGACCCGCTCCACGAGCAGCCCGGCGACGAAGCTGTTCAGCCCGTTGTACTGCTGGACGGTTCCGGGAGCCGGGACGCGGCCGGGGCGGCCGACGGCGTCCGCTTCGAAGGAGGCGGCCACCACCCCCCGCGGGTCGAGCGGAACCCGGGCCGGGCGGGGCAGGTCGCTGGTGTGGTCCAGGAGCTGGCGTACCGTCACACCGTCGTAAGCGGCCGGGATCAGCTCGGGCAGGTGGCGGCGTACGGGCTCGTCGATGTCGATCCGGCGCTCGGCGACCAGCTGGAGCACCACGGCGTCGGTGAAGACCTTGGTCACGCTGCCCACGGGGAAGCGCGCGCCCGCCTCCACCGGCCCGGCCGTCCCGGTGTCCGGGGTGCGCGTGCCCCGGTCGGCCACCCGCACCAGGGCCGCGTCCGTCACCTCGTCGGGCAGGGTGGACAGGAGCGCCCTCACCGCGGCCGGATCGTGGGTGCCGGGTGAGTCATGGGCGGCGAACGCGCTGGGCGCGGCCGTGGCCGCGGGGGCGGCGGCCAGACCGGTGGCGAGCGCCGCCAGTGCCATGCCGGTGACGGTGACACGGCGGGCGGTACGGGGGCGAGTGGTCATCGTGGCCTCCTGGGAACGGTGCGTGCGGCTCGGGTCGGCGCGGTACTGGCGCTGACCCAACTTTCGCCCCCACACCGCCCCTTGATCATCGGTGATCACCCCGAGCCGCCCCGGAGCTCGCCCTGAGCCGTCCCTCGGGGGCGTGGGCGGGCACCGCGCGCCCCGCGGCCGCGCCTTCCTCCGGCCGCGCCCCGGCTTCCTCCGGCCGCGCTCCGCCTTCACCCGGCCAGTAGCCCCGCCCCTCCCGCCGAGATCCCCCCTGCCTTCCCCGCCGAGGTAGCCCCGCACTCCCCGCCGAGGTAGTTCCCGCCCCACCCCCGCCCCGCCCCCCAGCCCCATGGCCCCGCCGCTCCGCCCCGCCTACCGTGGGCGCTCATGGACCCCCGTAACCCCTGGCAGGCACTCACCCGCCCCCGCTTCCTCCGCAGCTCCTGGCCGTGGCGGACCGTCGGGTTCCTCGCCACCGGCGGAGTCCTCGGGGGTGTCGCCTGCCTCGTGTTCCTCGTGCTCGGCGTGTTCTCGCTGTTCCTCGTCGGGCTGCCGTTGCTCCTGCTCTCCGGGCCCGCCGTCGGCGGCATCGAGCGGCTGCGGCTCCGGCTCGTCGACCTGGACCCCGCCCCCGACCCGCACCGCGTCCCCGCCTCGCCCGGTCTCGCCGCCTGGCTCCGGCTGCGGGCGGGGGAGCAGGCGACCTGGCGGGAGCTCGCGTACGCCCTGCTCCTCGCCACCGTCCTGTGGCCGCTCGACCTCCTCGCGCTCGCCGTCGGCGTCGGCCTGCCGCTCGCGCTCCTCGGCACCCCGCTCCAGCTGGCGGTGGACGGCCAGGAGGCCAAGGTCGTCAAGGCGTACCTGGTCACCTCCTATCCGGAGGCCTTCGGCGCCGCCCTCCTCGGCGCCCTCCTCCTCGTCGCGCTCGTCCACCCCCTCGCCGCCGTCGCCGGGGCCCGCGCCGCCCTCGCCCGCGCCCTGCTCGCCCCGCGCGACACGGAGGCGCGGGACGGCGGGATCGGTGAGGTCATCGCCTCCCGGGCCCGTCTCGTCGACGCCTTCGAGGCCGAGCGGCGACGGATCGAGCGCGATCTGCACGACGGCGCCCAGCAACGCCTGGTCGCCCTCACCATGACCCTCGGCCTGGCCCGGCTCGACGCCCCGCCGGGCCCGCTCGCCGAGCAGCTGGCGAAGGCGCACACGGAGGCCGGCCAGGTCCTGACCGAGCTGCGCGAGCTCATCCACGGCATCCACCCGCAGGTCCTCGCGGACTACGGGCTCGGTCCGGCCCTGGTCGACGCCGCCGACCGGTCCGCCGTACCCGTCGCCACCGACATCGAGCTGCCCCGGCTTCCGGCGTCCGTCGAGAGCGCGGGTTACTTCGCCGGCTGCGAGGCCCTCGCCAACATCGGCAAGCACAGCGGCGCCCGCCGGGCGCGGATCACCGCCCGGCACACGGACGGCGTCCTGCGGCTCGACGTCGAGGACGACGGGCGGGGCGCGGCGGACCCGGCCGGGGGCAGTGGTCTGACGGGCCTCGCCGACCGGCTCGCCGTCCTCGATGGCACACTGACGATCATGAGCCCGAAGGGCGGGCCGACCCTCCTGCGAGTGGAGATCCCGTGTCCCGTACCGACCGAAAGCTCCGCGTCGTCCTCGCCGAGGACAGCGTCCTCCTCCGGGAGGGGCTGATCGGGCTCCTGGCCCGTTTCGGGCACGAGGTCGTCGCGGCCGTCGGTGACGCCGAGGCCCTGCGCGAGGCGGTCGCCGCCCATGATCCGGACATCGTCGTCACCGATGTCCGGATGCCGCCCGGTTTCCAGGACGAGGGGCTGCGCGCGGCGGTGGCGCTCCGCGCCGGGCGGCCCTCCCTGCCGGTCCTCGTGCTCAGCCAGTACGTGCAGCGCAGCTACGCCGCCGACCTGCTCGACGCGGGCGACGGCACCGGCGTCGGCTATCTGCTCAAGGACCGGGTGGGGCAGGTGGAGGAGTTCCTGGACGCCCTGGCCCGGGTCGCGGACGGCGGGACGGTCGTCGACCCCGAGGTCGTACGGCAGCTCCTTCGCCGGCACCGCGATCCACTGGAGGCGCTGACCCCGCGCGAGCGCGAGGTGCTCGGGCTCGTCGCGGAGGGCCGTTCGAACGGGGCGATCGCCCGCCACCTGGTCGTGACCGAGGCGGCCGTCGGCAAGCACATCGGCAACATCCTGGCGAAGCTGGACCTGCCCCCGGCCGACGACACCCACCGCCGGGTCCTCGCCGTCCTCACCTACCTCAGGGCATGAGGACGGGGACACGAAGAAGCCCCCCGCTTCCGCGAGGGGCTTCTTCCGTCTGTGCGCCGCCAGGGACTCGAACCCCGGACCCGCTGATTAAGAGTCAGCTGCTCTAACCAACTGAGCTAGCGGCGCCTGCTGACAGAGAAAATACTACCTGGTCCCGCGGGGTGCTTCTGACCACGCCGTCGGACCGGCCGCGGATTCCGTGGAGTGGTCCTGACCAGGGCGCCGGACCGGTCGCGGATTCCCCGGGATGTCCCCGGCCACGCCGCCGGACCGGTCTCAGATCGCCAGTGAGAGCACCACGGGCGCGGCCCCGCGGTTCAGCGTGTCGGCCGCCGAGCGCAGCCGGTGGGCGTGCTCGATCGGCAGGGAGAGGGCCAGGCAGCCGACGGCGGAGCCCGCCGTCAGCGGGACGGCGGCGCAGACCGTGCCCACCGCGTACTCCTGGAGGTCGAGCACGGGGACGGTCGGCGGCTGGCTGTCGAGCTTGGAGAAGAGGATCCGCTCGCTGGTGATCGTCCGGGAGGTCAGCCGGGCGATCTTGTGCCGGGAGAGGTGGTCCCGCCGTCCGTTCTGGTCGAGCTGGGTGAGCAGGCACTTGCCGACCGCGCTGGCGTGCGCCGCCGAGCGGAAGTCCACCCATTCGTTGACCTTGGGCGTGCGCGGGCCGTCGGCGAACTGGGTGATCTTCACCTCGCCGTCGATGTACCGGCTGATGTAGACCGCCGCGCCGACGGAGTCGCGGAGCTCGGTGAGGGTCTCCTGGAGCTTGGCCTCCAGGGCCTCGCGGCGGGTCATGCCGGAGCCGAGGAGGACGAGGGAGTCCCCGATCACGTACGCGCCGTCGGCGACCTGTTCGACGTACCCCTCGCGGCGGAGCATGAGGAGCAGCGAGGAGAGGTGGGCGGCGGGCAGGCCGGCCTCGCGCGCGATCTGGACGTCTGTCACTCCGCCACCGTGCCGCGAGATCGTCTCGAGGACGCGCAGGGCGTATTGCACCGAGTGGAACGGCGCGGTGGGCTCGGGCTTCAGCGCCACGGTTTCCCCCTACCAGGTTGTGACCGCAAGCTTTCGTACCACGATAGCCGCCAAGCGCCGTTTGCGGGGCGGCTGTTGGCGAGAATGATGCGGGGCATCCGGGCTCTGTGCTGGGGCGCGCCACTCTGGCATATGCCATGGTCATGAGTGTTCGCGAGAGTCTGAGGTCAGGGCCGTGTGCGAGGGTGTTCGCCCGGGCGTTCGACCCCGGGAAGGCCCCTGGAGAACCTCCGGGGGATCTTCGGGGAACGGGGGATTTCCCGGACAGGCGCGCGCGGGAGGCCCGGTCGGTGGCCGAGAACCATCGGAATAAACGGAGACAGCCTCCTGTTATGCCGCTGACGATATGCCCGCACGCGTGCCGAGGAGAGTCCCGAAGGTGACCGACGCTATTCGAGGAGAGGCGCGGGGGGCCGCGCCCGTACCGCTGTCCGTACTGGACCTGGTGACCGTCGGCAGCGGAAGGACCGCGACCCAGGCGCTGGCCACCAGCGTCGAGCTCAGCCGGCTCGCCGAGCGGCGCGGCTTCCACCGGCACTGGGTGGCCGAACACCACTCCATGCCCGGTGTCGCCTCCTCCTCGCCGGCGGTGATCCTCGCCCACCTCGCCGCCCACACCCGGCGCATCCGCCTCGGCTCGGGCGGCGTCATGCTGCCCAACCACGCCCCGCTCGTCATCGCCGAGCAGTTCGGCACCCTGGAGGCCTTCGCCCCGGGCCGGATCGACCTCGGCCTCGGCCGCGCGCCCGGCACCGACGGGGCCACGGCCGCCGCCCTGCGGCGCAGCGACACCCTGAACGAGGGCGCCGACGACTTCCCGGAGCAGCTCGCCGAGCTGACCCGCTTCCTCGACGACGACTTCCCGGACGGCCACCGGTACGCCCGGATCCACGCCGTCCCCGGGCCGGTGCAGGGTCCGAAGGGGCGTCCGCCGATCTGGCTGCTCGGCTCCTCCGGCTTCAGCGCCCGCCTCGCCGGTCTGCTCGGGCTGCCCTTCGCCTTCGCCCACCACTTCTCGGCCAGGAACACCATCCCGGCGCTCGACCTCTACCGGGACTCCTTCCGCCCCTCGGAGCACCTCGACGCCCCCTACGCGATGATCGGCGTCTCGGCCCTCGCCGCCGAGGAGGCGGAGCAGGCCCGCCGCCAGGTCCTCACGGGCGCGCTGTCGATGCTGCGGCTGCGCACCGGCCGGCCGGGGCTCATCCCGACGCCGGAGGAGGCGGCGGCGTACGGATTCAGCCCCGCCGAGCGGGAGTTCGTGGACGGCTGGCTGGCGAACGTCGTGTACGGCACCCCGGACGAGGTCCGCACGGGTCTGGACGACCTGCGGAAGCGGACGGGCGCGGACGAGCTGATGATCACGGCGAACGCGCACGGCGGGGAGGCGCGGCTGCGGAGCTACGAGCTCATCGCGGACGCGTACGGACTCCCGGAGCTGCCGGAGGCCCCGGAGGAGCTGCCCGAGGTCCCGGAGGCGTAGCCCGGAGGTGCGGTCCGAAGGCGCGGTACGCGCGCCGGGGTGTTCCGG
This sequence comes from Streptomyces sp. NPDC058664, assembly GCF_042716635.1. Classification (NCBI taxonomy): domain Bacteria; kingdom Bacillati; phylum Actinomycetota; class Actinomycetes; order Kitasatosporales; family Streptomycetaceae; genus Streptomyces; species Streptomyces sp. NPDC058664. The sequence continues at coordinate 126,060 of NZ_JBHXRW010000001.1, forward strand.
GCCGGGGGCGGCCCGGTGAAATCCCTGATCTCCGAGGTCGGCTGGTTCGTTCGCCCGTCCCTCTCACACCACCCCTAAGTGAACCTTAAACCGCTCGTCACCGATGGTGGCGGGCGGTTCCGTTTTGTGCTGCGCCCCTCTGACAAGGCCTTTCTCTCGCGAATTGGTCTAGTCCTCAATCTGGTTCAGACCATTGACGCACTGTTCACGTGCCGGTTATCACTGCTCCAACCCCAGTACGGCACCACCCCCACACCCCCCTTGATGGAGGCCGCACGTGCACCCCCGTAAGCCATTGATCGCCGCGCTCCTCAGCTCGGCCCTCGTCGGCGGCGCCCTCGCGGCGACCGTCGGCCTCGGCTCCGCCCAGGCGGCCGACACGACGGCCACTGCCTCTGCGGGCAACGTGCGCATCGCGTACTACGACCAGTGGAGCGTCTACGGCAACGCGTTCTACCCCAAGCACCTCGACACCCGGGGCATCGCGAGCCAGCTGGACGTCATCAACTACTCGTTCGGCAACATCCACCCCACCAACCTCACCTGTTTCATGGCCAACAAGGCCGCGGGTGACGACAACAACCCCAACGCGGGTGACGGTGCCGGCGACTCGTACGCCGACTACCAGAAGTCCTTCTCCGCGGCGGACAGCGTCGACGGCGTCGCCGACAAGTGGGACCAGCCGATCGTGGGCGTCTTCAACCAGTTCAAGGAGCTGAAGGCGAAGTACCCCCACCTGAAGATCAACATCTCGCTCGGCGGCTGGACGTACTCCAAGTACTTCCACGACGCGGCGAAGACGGACGCGAGCCGCAAGAAGCTCGTCTCCTCCTGCATCGACCAGTACATCAAGGGCAACCTGCCGGTCGAGGGCGGCTTCGGCGGCGCGGGCACGGCGGCCGGCATCTTCGACGGCATCGACATCGACTGGGAGTACCCCGGCTCCTCCGGCGGCCACCTGGGCAACCACTACGGACCCGAGGACAAGCAGAACTTCACCCTGCTCCTCGCCGAGTTCCGCAAGCAGCTCGACGCGCACGGCGCGGCCAACGGCGGCAAGAAGTACCTGCTGACCTCGGCCCTCCCGGCCGGCCAGGACAAGATCAAGTACATCGAGACCGACAAGATCGGCCAGTACTTGGACTACGCCAACATCATGACGTACGACATGCACGGCGCCTGGGACGGCGACGGGCCGACGTACCACCAGTCCCCGCTGTTCCCCTCCACGAACGACCCGACCGACCCGATCGCGCCGGGCACCGAGAAGTACAGCATCGACGCGGCCATCGACTCCTGGATCGACGGCAACCCGGCGTACGGCATCGCGGGCGGCTTCCCCGCGAACAAGCTGACCCTGGGCTACGAGTTCTACTACCGCGGCTGGAAGGGCGTCCCGGCCGGAACGACCAACGGCCTCGCGCAGACCGCCACCGGCGGCTCCAACGCCCGCCCGCTCAGCCAGCAGGCCGGCATCGCGCACTACAAGGAGCTCGGCGGCATCGTCGACAACGCCGCGACCACCTTCTGGGACGACCAGTCCAAGTCCTCGTACTTCTACAAGGACGGCGAGTTCTTCACCGGCCTGAACCAGAAGTCCATCCAGGCCCGGGTGGACTACGGCAAGCAGCGCGGTCTGGCCGGCGCGATGATGTACTCGCTCCTCGGCCTGGACAACAGCGCCACCCTGCTGACCCAGATCAACACGGCACTCGGCGCCACCACCACCCCGCCCACGACGCCGCCCACCACCCCGCCGACGACTCCTCCGACCACGCCTCCGACGACGCCGCCGGCCACGGGCTGCGGCTCGGTCCCGGCGTACGTGGCCGGCACGGTCTACAACGCGGGCAACGAGGTCTCCCACAACGGCCGCAAGTACAAGGCCCAGTGGTGGACCCAGAACGAGACGCCGGGCACGACCGGCGAGTGGGGCGTCTGGAAGGACCTCGGCGCCTGCTGAGGGCCTGACCCGCGAAACTCCGGATGAACCGCTGAACCCCGCATGAACCGCTGCCCCCGCCCGGGACGTCCCCCCGGCCGGGGGCAGTTCCATGCCCGTGAGATCCGTGGACCGCCCCCGTGAACCCTTCCTCCGGACCCTCCCCGCGAAGTCACACCCGCAGCGGCTCCGCGCCGATCAGCTCGGCGATGCGGTCCGGGGCCACCGCCCGCGAGTACAGCCAGCCCTGCCCCGTGTCGCAGCCGATCCGGCGCAGCCGGCTCGCCTGCCCCGAGGTCTCGACGCACTCCGCGGTGACCGTGAGACCGAGCCGGTGCGCGAGCTGGACGAGCGCCTCGACGATCAGCTCGTCCGCCGGGTTGGCGTGCTCCTCGTCCTGGAAGCCGCGCACGAACGATCCGTCCAGCTTGAGCACCGAGACCGGCAGCCGGCTCAGATAGGCCAGGTTCGAGTAGCCGGTGCCGAAGTCGTCGATCGCGATCCGCACCCCCATGTCGCTCAGCGCCTGGAGCGCCTGGAGCGGCCGGCCGGCCGAGCCCATCACGGCGGACTCCGTCAGCTCCAGCTGGAGCAGGTGCGGGGCGAGCCCGGTCTCGGCGAGGATGCCGGCCACGTCCGCGACCAGGTCGGAGTCCCAGACCTGGCGGACCGCCACGTTGACGCTCACGAAGATCGGGCGTTCGCACGGATGGTCCTGCTGCCACTGACGGGCCTGTCGGCAGGCGGTGCGCAGCACCCACCGCCCCAGCTCCACGATGGAGCCGTCCTCCTCGGCGATTCCGATGAACCGATTCGGCGCCAGTGGGCCGAACTGCGGGTGGTTCCAGCGCACCAGCGCCTCCACCCCGCGCACGGCCCCGTCCGCGAGGTCCACGAGCGGCTGGTACTCCAGGCCGAACTCCCCGCGCTCCACGGCGGGCCGCAGGGTGGAGGAGAGCGCCTGCCGGGTCATCCGGTGCGCGTTGCGCTCGGGGTCGAAGAGGGTCCAGCGGGCCTTGCCGTCCGCCTTCGCCCAGTACAGCGTGGTGTCCGCGGCCTGCATCAGGGCCGTCGCGGTCGTCCCGTTCCCGGAGCGCTCGACCACGCCGATCGAGGCGGAGACCGAGAGCCGCTGGCCGGCCAGGTCGAAGGGGTCCTGGAGCGCGTCGAGCACCGAGCGCGCCAGGTCGGCGAGTTGCTCCGTGCCGGTGGAGTCCTCGACCAGGATCGCGAACTCGTCCCCGCCGAGCCGCGCCACCAGATGGCCGCCGCCGCGGGTGTGGCCGTCGCTGTCCGCGCACTCCGTCAGACGTCCGGCGACGGCGGCGAGGAGCCGGTCGCCGACGCGGTGGCCGAGGGTGTCGTTGACCGCCTTGAACCCGTCGAGGTCGAGGTAGCAGAGACCGATCCGCCCTGTTCTGCCATACCCGTAGGACTCGTACGAAGAGCTGACCGCATCTTTCGTTCCGGCGTCGCCCGCGCGGCCGGTGCTCCCGGCACTCCCGGCCTCCTCCGGCTTCTCGGCGCCCACGGCCGCCGTGGCACCCACGGCACCCGCAGCGCCCATGGAGTCCTGGGTGTCCATGGCGTCCTCGGCGTCCTGGGCCGAGGCCTCCAGGGCGGCGGAGAGGCGCTCGAAGAACAGCGCGCGGTTGGGCAGCCGGGTCACCGGGTCGTGCATCTGGAGGTGGCGGAGCCGCGCCTGGAGCTCGCGGCGGTCGCTGATGTCCGCGATCGACAGCAGGACGCGCCGGCTGTCGGGCACGGGGGCGACGGTGACCTCGGCCCACAGCGAGCGCCCGTCGGGGTGCTTGAGGCGGCGCGTGCAGCGGAAGCGGGAGCGGCGGCCGCGCAGCACCTCGCGGTACGCGTGCCAGGTGCGCCCGTCGGACGCGAGGTCGACGAGGTCGGAGGCGACCTGCTCGCGGAGCGCACCGGCCTCGGTGCCGAGGAGGGTGCAGAAGGAGTCGTTGGCCGCGACGACGATCCCGTCCTGGTCGACGACGGCCATGGCGAGCTGGGCGATCCGGAAAGCGGCACGGTAGTCGCGGAGTGCGGCGGCGTGACGCTCCGTGAGAGCGGTCTCCGCCGCGTGCTTCTCCGGCGGCTCTGGGTGCACCGGTCCTTCGGGGGTTCCGCTCACCGCTCGCTCCCGTAGTGCAGTCGGGCCGGTCGCATGTGGTCGGGACGGTCGGCCGAGGAAGAGTGAGCCGATCATAGAGCCAGCGCGGGGGAGCCTTCCAGCTCCGGGGCGCCTCCGGGGAGCCTCCGGCACTGTGAGGCTGCCCACCGACGCACCCTGCACGATCGTTTCTGTGCGGGTCTGACACGGGTCGATGGCATCGTGACCGAATGTGACTTTCCGTGAGCTGAAGCGCGCTCGTGTCGCGTCGCCCCCGTGGCGGGCCCTCACCCGACCGGGGCAGCGGAAACATGCGAAATGCCGCAAATCATCACAAGGTGGGTGGCGTGTCCCGCATTCCCGATCCGGAGGTCCACGTGAGGGGTCAGCAGCCACCCGGGGGAGTGGAACGCTCGCGGCTGCGTGCCGGCGCGGCGGCCTTCACCTCGCTCGCCGCCCTGGCCGCCACCGGGCTCGTCGCAGGGCCCGCCGTCGGCGCGCCCTCGGAGAGCCCCTGCGCCCTGCCCCGCAGCGCGGTCCATCACTCGCTCGGCCTCGACACCTGGAACAGGTCGTACCCGCGCCCCGACCGCACCCTCGACGCGGTCATGATCTTCCTGTCCTTCCCGGACTCCGAGCCGCTCACCGCACCGGCCGAACTCGCGGCCGACCACTTCCCCGCCACCAGCGAGTACTTCTCGCGCGCCTCCTACGGGCGCTTCACCCTGCGCCCGCACCTCCAGCGCGTCTGGACCCCGATGCCCCGGGAGTCGAGCGCGTACGACATACGGCGTGACTGGGACGCCGGCCAGCGCGCCACCTACCTCCGGGACGCGGTCGCGGCCGCCGACGCGAGCGTCGACTTCTCCCGGTACGACATCGTCTACCTGGTCGCCGACCCGGACGCGCCCGGCGTGGACTCCGACGCGACCAAGGTGGTCAACCTCGAACGCCCTCTGGAGGTCGACGGCACCGAGATCAAGCGGGTCGTCACCGTCTTCGAGCGGCATCCGCCCGACCGCAACGTGCTCGCCCACGAGACCGGCCATGTCTTCGACCTGCCGGACCTCTACCACCGGCCGGAGGACGGCAAGGGCGACTGGGACACCCATGTGGGTGACTGGGACGTCATGGGCAGCCAGTTCGGACTCTCCCCGGACCTCTTCGGCTGGCACAAGTGGAAGCTCGGATGGCTCTCCGCCGCCCAGGTGACCTGCGTCCAGGGCGCCGCCCCCCGGGTGGTCGGTCTTGAGCCGACCGACGCCCCGCCGCCGACGGCGGGCGGCACGCTCGGCACCCGGCTCGCGGTGGTCCGCACCGGCCCCGACAGCGTCCTGGCCGTCGAGGCCAGGACCGACGCGGGCAACAACGCCGACACCTGCACCGAGGGCGTGCTGATCTACCGGGTGCGGGCCACCGCCGCCTCCGGTGACGGCCCGGTCGAGGTCGTCGACGCGCACCCGCGCACCGACGCCTGCTGGGAGCGCTCCGTCTACCCGCCGCTCGCGGACGCCCCGCTGGAGGAGGGCGAGACCCTCACGGTGCCGGGGACCGGGATCCGGGTCGAGGTCATGGACCGCACCGAGACGGACGGCTGGACGGTCAGGATCACTCCGCCCGCCGTCGACTGACCGGAAGAAGCCCGGAAAGGCCCGGAAAGGGCCTTGAGCACGAAGAAGCCCCTCGCTTCCGCGAGGGGCTTCTTCCGTCTGTGCGCCGCCAGGGACTCGAACCCCGGACCCGCTGATTAAGAGTCAGCTGCTCTAACCAACTGAGCTAGCGGCGCCTGCTGACGTCGTAGACATTAGCACCCGGATCGGCGGGAGGAAAAATCGATACCCGCACGTCGGCGGCGGAGAGCGTCCGGACGGCCCGCACGCAGGCCCAGAGCATGACCTCGGGTCCCGGCAGCCAGGGGTGCCGGGTGTCGGGGGCCACCAGCCAGTGGGGGCCGGAGGGGCCGGAAGGCGCCAGCGGCGGCACGGTCACCGCGTCCCCGACCCCGTGACAGAGCGGCCGGGGAACCGCCTCTCCCCATTCCTCCCAGTCGAGCAGGGCCGGCAGCCGCTGAGCCGTGCCGGGCGCGGCGAACAGCATCATCCGGCCCCGGTGCACGGCGACGGGCCCCGACCCCGGGCCCTCCGTCCACAGACGGTCCAGCATCCGCCGCCCGAAGACCGGGTCCACGTTGACGACGTCGAAGACCGTCCCGCAGGGCAGTACGGCGGGTGAGGCCGGCCGGGACTCCCAGCGGGTGAGGGCGGTCCCGCGGCCCCCGGCGGCCGAGGCGAGCCAGGCGGCCCCGTCGGCGGTCACCCGGGCCGTCTGGTGCCGACCCTCGTCACCCTCCCGGAGGAACCGGAAGATGTCGTGCGAGATGTCGTGCGAGGTCTCGTGAGAGGTCTCTTCGCGCAGCCACGTCGTCGTCATGACTTCAGGTCTACCGGGAGTGACGCGACGAGCGCCGAGGGTTCGCGAATCCCGGACAAGAGGGGCGGGTGAGGAGTATCGTGCGGCCCGCATATGCCAGGCGGCAGGTCGGCGGCCGCTGCCCACCGCCGCGCCGCAGGCCCCTGCCTCACCGCCGCGCCGGCCGCCGCTGCCCGTCGCCGCGCCCGCCGTCGCCGCCCGGTCCGCGACTCCCGGCCCCTCGCTCCCGGTCCGCCGCTCCCGGTCTACTCCTCCGCCGGGCGTCCGTCCGTCCGGATCAGGCCGCGGCCGAACTCGATCATCTTCCGGGCGTAGTCCTCGGTCCACTGCGCCCGCTCCGCGACGTCCGCCGCCGTCAGCCGGTCGAACCGGCGCGGATCCGCGAGCTGCGCCGCCGCGATCGCCTGGAACTCGGTCGCCCGGTCCGTCGCCGCGCGGAACGCGAGCGTCAGCTCCGTCGCGCGGGTCAGCAGCTCGCGCGGGTCCTCTATCGACTCCAGGTCGAAGAAGTGCTCCGGATCGGCGGTCGCCTCGGCAGGCTCGAAGATCAGCGGAGCCGGCCTGAGCCGCCGCTGTCCGCTCCGTTCCGCGGGTTCCGCCATCGTTCGTCTCCTCCTCGCACAGGCACGGCCCGGAGCCCCGGGCCGTCTCTTTCATTGTCCCGCGTCGCGCAAGAGCGCGTCGCTTCTGCCGCGCGCCCCCGTAGAGCTTCCCCGCCCCCCGGCCGGCCCTGGCGTCAGCCGTCGAGACCGCGCAGGAGCAGGCGGAGGCCGCCGAAGAACTCCTGGTCCCGGGGCACCCCGCGGGCGTCGCGCGCGGTCTCGGTCAGATGGGGGAAGCGGTCCTCCGGGAGCGCGGCGATGACCGCCGTGCCCGCGCCGGCGAGCGGTCCCAGGTGTTCGAGCTGGATCGCTCCGGTGATGTAGCCGTGGAGCGCGCGCAGGGCGACGACGCGCTGCTCGCCGCCGACTCCCGCCTCGGTCAGGATTCCCAGCACGGTCTCCGACCAGCGGAGACCGCCGGTCGCGCGGTGCCGGTGGGCGAGCGTGAGGGGGATGGCCTCCGGGTGCTCGGCGACGCCGTCGCGCAGCCGGCCGGCCATGACCTCGATCCGCTCGCGCCAGGGGGCGTCCGTGTCCGGCGGGGTGGTGTCGACGGAGCCGAGGACGCGTTCGGCCACGAGCCCTTCCAGTTCCTCCCGGTCGGTCACGTAGCGGTAGAGCCCCATGGGGCTCATGCCGAGTTCCTTGGCGACGACGCGCATGGAGAGGGCGGAGAGCCCTTCGCGGTCGATGGCGGCGAGGGCCGCGGCACGACTCGGGCCGGTCGGCTGCCCGGACGGCCCGCCGGCTGCCCGGACGGCCCGTCGACCGGGCCACGACGGCGTCCGGTCCGGGCAAGGCGGCGTCCGGTCCCGGTCGAGGCGGCGGTCCGGCCCCCGGTTACGACGGCTTCCAGCTCACCCGGTGTTCCTCCAGGTGGGAGAGGACCGCGTGGTTCGCCTCCCAGCCGTCCGGGAACGACACCGCGACCCCCAGCTGGACCGGCTCCGTCGACGGATGCTCGTCGAGGAGCTCCGCCACCCCGGCCCGGCAGACCACCACGCACGCGTGCCGGTGCCGGGAGGCGAGCACGCACAGCCGGCCCGTCTCCAGATGGAAGGCCGTCGCGTCCGGGCGTCCGGACAGCGGGTGGAGGACGACCGTCACGTCGTACTCCCGCCCCTGGAGCCGGTTCGCGGTGTCCACCGTCACGCCCGTCACGCCGAGCTCCGCGAGCGCCGCCCTGACCGCCGCCGCCTGGTCGCGGTGGGCGGTGCCGACGGCGACCCGGTCCGGGGTCAGGGGCACGGGGGTCTCCGAGCGCTCCGAGACCGCCGCCCCGCCCCGGTCCAGGAGCCGGCGCACCACCAGGGCGACCGCGCCGACGGCCTCGGGGTCGGTGCGCGGGGTGTGCCGGGCCGGCAGTTCGAGCAGGCCCCAGCCCGACTCCGCCGCCTCGTCGAGGACCCGGTCGGGGCCCGAACCGTCCGACGGCACACCGAAGGACAGCTTCCGGTCCCCGTGTCCGGTGCCGCTGCGGAACGGCGTGAACGGGTAGAAGGCGTCCGACACCAGCGGCGCCGCCGACGCGGGCAGCCGCCAGGACACCGGAAGCCGGTGCTGCGGCAGTTCCGGGTTGTGCGCGAGCAGGGTGGAGACCGCGCTCGCCGACGGGTCGTACGAGAGTCCGGCCCACTGCTCCGCGCCCACCACCGAGAACGGGTCCAGCTGCCCGGGGTCGCCCACGAACAGCGCCCGCTCGAAGAGCCCCGCGACGGCGAGCAGCGCGTCCGAGCGCATCTGGTACGCCTCGTCGACGATCGCGTGCGCCCACGGCTCGACGTTCTTCACGTGCCCCCACTTGGCGGCCGTGGAGATCACCACCGGAAGCCCGGCCAGCTCACCGGCCTTCGCGGACTTCCGTACGTTCTCCAGGTCGTCGAGCGCCTTGTCGTACGGGTCGCTGTCGCTCGAGTGCAGCCGGCCCACCTCGAGCCCGGGTTCCTTCTCGGCGAGCCGCAGCACCAGGTCGTCGACCTGCGCGTTCGTCTGGGCCACCACCATGAGGGGGCGTCCGGCGGCGGCCAGTTCGAGCGCGGCCCGCACCACAAGGGTCGACTTCCCGGCACCGGGCGGGGAGTCGACGACGACACCCCGCGAGGTGCCGTGCAGGGTGTCCGCCAGGATGGCGTCCGTCGCCCGCCCGGCCTCCGCGGAAGGATCGAACACGGTCACAGCACGTCCTCGGGGGTCACGGCGTCGGGCAGTTCCACGGTGTCCGTCCGGGGCGGACCGCCGTGCGTCCAGGGCGTCTCCTCCGGGTCCGGCAGCTGCGGCCCGACCCGCTGGTCGTGCTCGAACAGCGTCCAGGCGATCCCCTCGCCCTTCTCCGGCACCGAACCCTCCGCGGGCTCCTTGGACCGGCCCATCCTGTCGAGGAGCCGAAGGAGCAGCGAGCCGTCCTCCTCGTACCGCACGAACTCCGCCGTCTGCGGCTTCCCGTCGAGCGAGCGGTACACCCGCGTCTTCTCGGCCAGATGCGGCCGGTCCTCCGTGCGGACCGTGAGGAGCGGGCGCGGCGCGGGCCGCTTCGACTCCGTCCACGCCATCGTCACCTCGGCCACCTCGGCCGTGAACGCCTCGCCCGCGAGCCGCCGTCCGGCGAACACCAGCGGATCGTCGAGGGCCTCCTGCGCCTCCAGCTGACCCTGGGCCTGCTCGCGGGCCGCGAGCTTGCGGGCCGCCGTCACCGCGTCGTCCCGGCGCGGCTGCGGCGGCTCGCCGGCCGCGACCCGGTCGCGGTGAGCGGTGAAGGACCAGCGGTCCCGGGTCCAGCGGTCCTCGACCCTGGCGCCCTCCGGCAGCTCCCGCAGCAGGCCGACCGCCCGCCAGACCGCGTCCCAGGTCGGCCTCAGCTGGGAGTCGACGAGGCGGCGCAACTCCCGCTCGGCCCGGTGCAGTTCGCCGAGTGCGACGTCGGCCGCCTCGCCGTCCTCGGCCGCGCCGAAGGCCTGCCGGGCCCGGTCGTACCGCTCGATCGCGGGCGCGAGCAGCTTGTTGTCGAAGGCGGGATCGGTGGCCGGGCCGGCCGGCGGGCAGAGCAGCTGCCCCTGGGAGTCCCGGCCCGTCTCGGCCCGCAGCGCCCCCGCCGCGCCCGGCTCCCCGTCGTGGGGGTCGATCCAGGCGAGCAGCGCGCCCAGGTGCTGGTCCTCCAGGGAGGACTGGCCCGTCGCCCAGTGCCGGTTGAGCAGGTCGGTCGCCGCGAGCAGCAGCGAGGAGCCGGGCACCCGGGCCCGGTCGCCGAAGTGCGTCAGCCAGCGTCCGAGCAGCGGCACGCGCGGCGGCGCGGGGAACGGCGTCTCCGGATCCTGCTCGGCCGTCCGCCGGAACCGCGTGGAGCGTCCGAGCAGCCGTACGTACTCGACGCCGGCCCGGCTCGGCACGATCAGCTGCGGCGCGTCCGCGCACAGTTCGACCTCGACCCTCACCTTCTTGCCGGTCTCGGGATCGACCTCGCTCTTCTCCGCCGCCTCGACGACGTCCGTGAACGAGTCGACGTACGGCAGGATCTCCTCGGCCAGATCGGCGAGGAACGTGAACCGCAGGTCACGGTCGCGGGGTTGGGGCACCACCAGGAGCCGGGGCGCCTCGCGGTCGGTGCCGACCAGCGCGCCGAGCGGGGCACCCGCCTCACCGGCCGTCGTCAGCGGGACGAGGACGAGCGGCCGCTCGGAGACCCGCCGGTGGCGGACGGTCGCCAGGGGCTGTGCCCGGCCCGACTCGACGGCCTCCATCCGGGCCAGGGTGGAGATCAGCGACATGCCGACACCCCCGCGGCCTCGGACAGCGCCTCCGCGCGCAGCGTCCGCGCCCTGCGCAGCGCCGCCACCGCCGGGTCCTCCGGGTCGCCCTCCTCGCCGCGCGCCGCCGCGAGGACCGCGCCGACCGTCGTCAGGCCGCCCAACTCGCCCCGTACCGAACGACCCAGGGTCTCCACCGCGCCCGCCTCCCGGGACCGGCCCCGGCAGTGGAAGGCCAGCTCGCAGGCGGCCAGGCACTCCGGCGCGTACTGATGGGGGACGGACTCCACGGCCGCCGTCAGCTCCTCCGCCGACCGCTCCGCCACGTCGAAGCTCGTGCCCTCCGGCAGGGCCTCCGCGATCTCGTCGACGCGGGTCAGCCGGGCGAGCTGCCGCCGGGTCACCGACCGCTGCTTGCGCACGTCGACGACCGACGCCGTCGGCATGTTCGAGAAGTCCTTCGGGCAGACGAGCAGCACCGAGTGCGCGACCCGGGCGCCCTCCGTGAGGGCCGCCACCCGCTCCAGGGCAAGGACGTACACCGCGGCCTGGCGGGCCGCCGCGCCCACCTTCGACGCGTCGGCCGCGCCGTCGACCATCGGGAACGACTTGATCTCGACGACCGTCCAGCCGCCGTCGGGACGGACCACCACCGCGTCCGGCTCCAGGTACACCGGCGAGCCCGCCACCTCCAGGGCGAGCAGGGGATGGTCGAGCAGCGCCCAGGTCCCGGCCCCGGTCGCCTCCCGCAGCGCGAGCGCCGTGCGCGCCACCCGGCCCTCCGGTCCGGCCGCCGCCAGATCGGGCACGGACACCGTGCCCGGCTCCTCGACCCCGATCAGGCGCAGCAGTTCACGGCCACCGTCCGCCTTGACCTTCGCCTCGAAGGAGTTGCCCCGCACGATCGCGAACTGCGACTGCCCGAACGGGGCCGGCGAGCCGAGCCTCGCGGCGAGCACGGACTTGTCGACCCCGGCGCCGTCGAGGAGGGCCCGCCGCCGGCAGCCGGGGTTGGCCGCGAGCGCCGCGAGCGCCCGCGCGTCCAGCGGACGCGGAGGAATGGCCGGTCCGCGTAGCTCAGCGAGCAGTCGACGTGTCGTCCGCGGTGTGGGTGACAGACCGCTGTCCAGGGATGCGCTCACCCGCGGAAGTCTCCCATCCGCCACTGACAACCGGAGGCGCTTCCGTCGTTCCGCGCCGCCGGCCGGTGAGCCGCGGCACGTGCGGGGCCGGCAGCAGACCGGCGCCCATCACCGCCGCGCCGGCGACCGCGTCGAGCGGACAGTGGTGGGCGGTCCCACCACGACGACCCTGGTGAGCAGCGGATACGCCACCCCGAGCGCCTTCGTGACCGGTGTCCGCCCGTACCGCCACAGCATCACCCCGCGCACCACAGCGCCCGGCCGACGCGCGGGCCGGGCATGGCCGCCTACTGGTTCGTCGGACCGCCGAGCCCGCGCGGCGCGCCGGCCTCGCCGCCCCACCGGCCGTACGCGCCGAAGTGCGCCCTCGTGTCCGTGAAGCCGTGGACCGGGTCGAGAAGGTCCCCCAGACGGTCATCGCCCCGGGGAGTGGACGCCGGGCGCCGCCGGGGGGTTGCCCGGACGTCACCCCGAATCCACGTGGGCGATGATGGGAGAGGCACGTCCGCACCGTGAACCTCTGGAGCGTCCTTCCCATGGCACCGCGCATCCTGCTCGCCCGTCACGGCCAGACCGAGTGGTCCCTGCTCGGCCGGCACACCGGCAGGACCGACATCCCGCTGCTCGACGAGGGGCGGCGCGGCGCGAAGCTGCTCGGCGAGCGCCTCCACCGCGGCCCCTGGCAGGGACTGCCCGGCGTGGAGGTGCGCACCAGCCCGCTGGTCCGCGCGAGCGAGACCTGCGACCTGGCCGGCTTCGGCGACCGGGCCGAACCCTGGGACGCGCTCATGGAGTGGGACTACGGGGCGTACGAGGGGATGACCCCGCCCGAGATCCAGGCCGTCCAGCCGGGCTGGTTCATCTGGCGCGACGGCGTCCCCGACGGGGAGACCCTGGCACAGCTGTCCGACCGCGCCGACGAGATCGTGAACTGGGCCCGCTCCGCCGACCGTGACGTGCTGGTCTTCGCCCACGGGCACATCCTGCGTTCGATCGGCGCCCGCTGGCTCGGTGAGGACGTCTCCTTCGCCTCCCGCATCCGCCTCGACCCGACGAGCCTCTCCGTCCTCGGCTGGGCGTACGGCGCCCCGGCGTTCGAACGCTGGAACGACACCGGCCACCTGGAGCAGTGACGGCCGGGGGGCCTCAGTACGCGGCGAGCACCCGGCGGGTCTCGGAGAGCATTCCGCGGATCCGGGCCGAGGCGATGCCGTCCAGGGAGCCCACCACCCGCTTGGCCTCCGCAGCCGCCTCGTCCGGGCGTCCGGCGTGCGCCAGGTCCTTGGCGAGGTGGGCGCGGTAGAGCGCCAGGTTCCTGGCGAAGTGCGGGTTCTGCAGGACCGTGGCCCGGTGGGCGTGCCGGGCGGCCCGGCCCCAGTCGCCGAGGGCCGACCAGCACTGGGCCTCCAGGGCCTCCCGCTCCGGCTCCCCGAAGAACGACATCCACTCGGGGTCGCCGTCGGCCGGGCCCCGGTCGAAGAAGCCGTGGGCGCGGCCGAGCGCCTGCTCACAGGCGGAGCGGTCGCCGAGCCCCGCCCACGCGCCCGCCTCCCGCAGCGAGAGCAGCGAGAGCAGCCGGGCCGAGTCCAGCGGCTGCGCGGCCCGCAGTCCCGCCTGCGCCGCCCGCACCGCCTCGCGGTACCGGCCGGTGTCCCGGGCCAGGAAGGACGTGTTGCAGAAGGCGTGCGCCTCCAGGGCCGCGTTCCCCGACACGCGCGCGGTGGCGAGGGCCTCGGCGTAGTGCGAGCGCGCGTCCTCGTGCCGGCCCGAGTCGTGGGCCAGCCAGCCGACGGAGAGGGAGAGCTCGCCCGCGCCCGCGTGCAGCCGGTCCTCGGTGGAGCGGCGGGTCATGGTGCCCGTGTCGAGCAGCGCGTACGCGGCACGCAGCGGCTGGGCGGCGACCTTGTAGAGCCCGTCGGCGCCGTGCCGGTCGTCGAGCAGACGGATCTGTCGTACGGCGTCCTCGACGGCCCGCACCTCGGCGTCGCCGACGCGGTGGGTGCCGCGGGGGGCGGGGATCGCGACGGCGGGGCCGCCGAGTCCCAGCGAGGCGGCCGCCAGGGTGGCGGAGCCGCTCGTCATGAATGCGCGACGCAGCACGTCGCTCTCCTCATCGTTCCGGGTGGTGATGGCGGCGGGAGGCGCTGTCCCGGCCGGGACGGCCTGCCGCCGGCCGCGCACCGTCTCCCGCGCGGAGAACCCCAGGTCGGCGAGGCCGAGGCCGGGGAACATGTGCAGGAAGACCCGCTCGTACGCGTAGTTGGGGCAGCGGATCTCGCCCGCCTCCACGCGTCCGATGTAGCGGGCGTCGCACGCGACCTGTTCGCCGATCTCCCGCGCCGCCCGGCGGACCGCCGCGGCGAACTCCGCCGGTGAATGCTGTCCGCGGAGCCGGCGGAAGGCGAGATTGGGAACTGCCCGTGACGTCGCCATGGCCGAGCCCTCTCCTGTGCTGCCGGGTGGTGGTCCGGCAGCACAGGAACGTACCTGCTGTGACCGGACGCGTACGCAGAGTTTGGCTACAAATCGGATATCTCGCCTGCGATCTGCCATGAACTGCCATCCTTTGCGGCGGCATGGCGCCGTAGCCGTTGACGCGCACGGGCGTTGAACCGTAAGGGAGAGACGGAACGTGTCTCCTCAGGAGCGAGGAGGGGTCCCCATGTCGGAGATCGGATCGCAGTCGGTTGCGTGGAACGCGCCCGCCCCGGACACCGACGGCCCCAAGCCTGCCGCCGGACCCTGGGACCTGGTGACCGTCCCCGTCCGGCAGGGCCTGGAGGCCGTCGACATCCTGCGGCGCGGCGCCGCCCCCGCCGTCGGGTCCGTGGTGCACGACGGCGCCTGCGACACCCTCGGCTTCCTGGTGCCGCCGGGGACCGCCGCCGCCTGGGACATGCCGGGCAGCGCCTGTACGCGGACCTCGGGGCGCGGCCTGCGCCTCCCCGAGCTGCCGGAACTGCCCGAACCGGCGGGCGACGCGCCCCGCCCGGCCGGCTGGCTGCTGCCGCCGGGGGACACCGATCCCGTCACCGACCCCGTCGTCCTCCGGGAGGCGCTCGGCGAGGCGGCCAGGCTCATCGAGGCGGCCGACGGCTGCCACTGAGCCCCCGCCGGGCCCACGCGCGGGCGGTGCCGCCGCGACTGCCCGGATAATGGGCCCGTGGCCAGGAACAAGCAGCGCGAGCGGGCGGCGGCCGCCGCCCCCGTCGCCGAGACCGTCGACGGCGGACTCGCCGAACTCATACCCGACCGGGAACGCCCCCGCGCCTGGACGCTCCTCATCGACGGCGCCCCGCAGTCCCACGTGGACCTCGACGACCCGGCCCACCTCTCCTTCGAGTACCAGCGGCGCCTCGGCCACATCGCCGACCTCGCCGCCCCGCCGAACCGGCCGCTCCAGGTCGTCCACCTCGGCGGCGGCGCCTTCACCCTCGCCCGGTACGTCGCCGCGACCCGGCCCCGTTCCACCCAGCAGATCGTGGAACTCGACGCCCGCCTCGTCCAGCTCGTCCGCAGGGAACTGCCGCTGGACGCCGGGGCCCGCGTCCGGGTCCGCTCCACCGACGCCCGCGAAGGCCTCGCCAAGGTCCAGGACGGCTGGGCCGACCTGGTCATCGCCGACGTGTTCGGCGGGGCCCGCACTCCGGCCCATCTGACCAGCACCGAGTTCCTCGCCGAGGTGCGCCGGGTGCTGCGGCCCGGCGGCTTCTACGCGGCCAACCTCGCCGACGGACCGCCACTGACCCATCTGCGCGGCCAGATCGCCACGGCCGCCGCCGTCTTCCCCGAGCTCGCGCTGACCGCCGACCCGACGGTGCTGCGCGGCCGCCGCTTCGGCAACGCGGTGCTGCTCGCCTCGGACCGGGAGCTGCCGGTGGCCGAGCTGACCCGCCGGGTCGCCACCGACCCGCACCCGGGACGCGTCGAACACGGGCGGGCGCTCGCCGACTTCACCGGGGGAGCGGTGCCGGTCACCGACGCGAGCGCCAAGCCCTCGCCCGCGCCGCCCGCGTCCGCCTTCCGCTGAGGGCCCCGGACCCAGGACCCCGGATCCCGGACGCCGGATCCCGGACGCCGCCTACGCCTGCCGGTCCTCGATCTCGACGCGGGGCGCCGTGTCGTGCCAGACGCAGAAGACGGACAGTTCGCGGCCGTCCGCGGTGAAGGTGACCCGGATCCAGGCCGGCTGCTTCCACACCTGCATCTGCCAGCCGGAGGCGGGCGTCGCCGAGACCAGTTCGGCCGAGGTCTCCCCGAGGTCGAAGGTGACCCGGCCGCCGTCGACCGTGTAGGTCTTCACACGCGAGCTGTCCGAGCCGGAGCCGGGCGGGGTGGCGGCCGGGGGTGCCGCCGTGGTGGGCCTCGCCGTCCGGGAGGGGGTCGCCGCGGGCGGGGCCGGGGTCGTGCGGCCACCGCTCGGCGTGGGCTTCGCCGTCGTCGCGGGCGCGGAGGGCGTGGAGGGCTCGGTGGTGCCGGGCCACCGGGTCGAGGAGGTCAGCGGATCGCTGCCGGCGGAGACCGCTTCGCCGCTGCTCCCGGCCGGGAGGGGCAGCGCGCGAGGAGGGTCGTACACCGTGCCGGACAGCACCGTGTGCACTCCCCACCAGGACAGGGTGACCGCCGCGCCGGTGGCGAGCGACCAGGCCAGGGCGTGAACGAGTCCTCTTCGCATCGGGGCCATACTGCACCACCCCCGGCGGGCCCGTACCGGAGGGTGGTCCATACCTGCGACCACCCGAATGGCGTACGGTGCCGCCCATGGCAAGTGTGCTCGTGGTCGAGGACGACCAGTTCGTGCGCTCCGCCCTCATCCGGCAGCTGTCCGAGGCCTCCCACACGGTACGGAGCGTCGGAACGGCTCTTGAGGCGTTGCGCGAGGTCGCCCATTTCCGTTTCGACGTGGTCATCCTCGACCTCGGACTGCCCGACCTGGACGGGTCCGAGGCGCTCAAGATGCTGCGCGGGATCACCGACGTACCGGTGATCATCGCGACCGCCCGGGACGACGAGGCCGAGATCGTACGGCTCCTCCACGCCGGGGCCGACGACTACCTCGTGAAGCCCTTCTCGGTCGACCACCTCTCGGCCCGGATGGCCGCCGTCCTGCGCAGGGCGCGGGCCGCCGCGGGCGAACTGCCGCCGTCCCGGGTGATCCGGGTCGGCGGGCTCACCGTCGACCCGCTGCGCCGTCAGGCGGAGCTCGACGGGGCGCCCCTCGACCTGACCCGGCGCGAGTTCGACCTCCTCGCCTTCCTCGCCGGGCGGCCCGGCGTCGTCGTCCCGCGCAAGGAGCTGCTCGCCGAGGTGTGGCAGCAGTCCTACGGGGACGACCAGACCATCGACGTACATTTGTCATGGCTCCGGCGTAAATTGGGTGAAAAGGCCGCCAGTCCCCGCTACCTCCACACCCTGCGCGGTGTCGGCGTGAAGCTGGAACCGCCCCGGGAGCCCGAAGCGGCGCCGGAGCGGCCGTCGGAGCCGCGGCCGTGAGATGGGCGCTCGTCAAGGTGTCGCTCGCCGTCACCGCCATGGTCGTCGTCGCCTTCGCCGTCCCCCTCGGGCTCGTCGTCAAGGAGATGGCCCGCGACCGGGCCTTCTCCAACGCCGAACGGCGGGCCGCCGGGCTCGCCCCCGTCCTCGCCATCACCACCGACCGCGACGAACTCGACAAGGCCGTCGCCACCACCGAGGACGGGGCCGCCGGCCGGCTCGCCGTCCACGTGCCCGCCGGCGAACCCGGCGCCACCGCCGTGGAGATCGGCACCCGGCGGGCCGGCGAGGAGGACCTCGCGACCACCCGCCGGCTCGGCCGGGCCTCCATCGCCGAGGTCCCCGGCGGCTTCGCGCTGCTCCAGCCCACCGCCCTCAGCAGCGGCCAGGTCGCCGTCGTCGAACTCTTCGTCCCCGAGGGCGAGGTGTCCAACGGCGTCGCCACCGCCTGGCTGGTCCTCGCCGGAGTCGGCATCGCCCTGATCGTCGGCTCCGTCGCCGTCGCCGACCGGCTCGGCGTCCGGATGGTCCGGCCCGCCCAGCGGCTCGCGGGCGCCGCCCACGACCTCGGCGAGGGCAGGCTCGGCGCGCGTGTCCCCGAGGAGGGGCCGCCCGAACTCAAGTCGGCGGCCGTCGCGTTCAACTCCATGGCCGATCAGGTCGTGCAACTGCTCGCCAACGAGCGGGAACTGGCCGCCGACCTCTCCCACCGGCTGCGCACCCCGCTCACCGTGCTCCGGCTCAACGCGGCCTCGCTCGGCTCGGGCCCGGCCGCCGAACAGACCCGCGCCGCCGTCGAGCAGCTGGAGCGCGAGGTCGACATCATCATCCGCACGGCCCGCGACGCGAAGCCGCAGACCCAGGCGACAGGCCCCGGCGCCGGCTGCGACGCCGCCGAAGTGGTCCGCGAGCGGATGGGGTTCTGGTCGGCGCTCGCCGAGGACGAGGACCGCCGGGTACGGGTCGCGGGCGTCGAGCGCCCGGTCCGCATCCCGGTCGCCCGCCCCGAACTCGTCGCCGCGCTCGACGCCCTGCTCGGCAACGTCTTCCGGCACACCCCCGAGGGCACCGCCTTCTCGATCGACCTCCACAACGGCGACGACGCCGTCATCGTCCTGGTCTCCGACGCGGGCCCCGGCATCGCCGACCCGGCCGCCGCCCTGGCCCGCGGCAACAGCGGCGGCCGGGACGGCTCCACGGGCCTCGGCCTCGACATCGTGCGGCGGATGGCGGAGACCACCGGCGGCGACGTCCGCATCGGCCACTCGGTCCTCGGCGGTACGGAGGTCCGGGTCTGGATCGGCCTCGACGGGCGCCGCACGGGCGGCGCGACGGGACGCCGGGACCGACGCCCCGCCCGCCGCCGACGCGGGGGCAAGGGCATCCGCAGGGCCGTCGGCGCGTGAGCCGCGGGGAGGCGAACCTTTCGTGGTTCCGATGCCTTCCTTAAGCGGAGCCTAAGGATCCTCGCCCGGGCCGGCTCATGGGGATTTGTCCGTTCTCCAGTCGCTAGCGTGCTGCCGCACCCCCTCCCCACCCCCCAGCACGCAGAGGCAGGCACGCGATGGGCACCAGTTCGCACCGGCGCAGGGCGAGCACCAGGAGCAAGGCCGTCGGCGCGGTCGTCGCCGCGGCGGTCGTCGGCGGCGCCGTCTTCGCGTTCACCGGTACGGCCCAGGCCGCCGCCGTCGGCGCCGCGTACACCAGGACCAGCTCCTGGACCGGCGGCTACACCGGCCAGTACGTCGTCACCAACGAGACCTCCACCGCCCGGTCCGACTGGACCCTGGAGTTCGACCTCCCGGCCGGCACGACCATCGGGTCCCTGTGGAACGGCGAGCACACCGTCTCCGGGCGGCACGTCACCGTGAAGCCCGCGAGCTGGAACAAGCAGCTGGCCCCGGGCCAGTCGGTCACCGTCGGCTTCGTCACCTCCGCCGCGGGACAGGCCGGTGACCCCACCGGCTGCCTCATCGACAAGGCCGCCTGCTCCGCCGGAGGCACCGCCCCCACGCCCAGCGGCCGCCCCACCGAGCAGCCCACCGCGACCGCCTCCCCGTCGGCGACCGCGACCCCGCGGCCGACCGCCACGGCCACCACAGGACCGAAGCCGACCGCCACCGCGACGACCACGGCACCGGCACCCACCCCGACGACCACGGCACCCACCCCGACGCCCACCGCGACCGGCGCCCCCTCCTCCGCCGCGAAGTACGCCCCCTACGTCGACACCTCGCTCTACCCGGCGTACGACCTGCTCGCGACCGCCGACGCCACCGGCGTGAAGGAGTTCAACCTCGCCTTCATCACCTCCGGCGGCTCCTGCGCCCCGCTGTGGGGAGGGGTCACCGGCCTCGGAGACGACAAGGTGGCCGCCCAGATAGGCGCCCTGCGCGCCAAGGGCGGTGACGTCCGGGTCTCCTTCGGCGGCGCCGCCGGGCACGAGCTGGCCCTGAACTGCTCGTCGGCCACGGCGCTCGCCGCCGCGTACGGCAAGGTCATCGACCAGTACAGGCTGACCAAGGTCGACTTCGACGTCGAGGGCGCGGCCCTGCCGGACACCGCCGCCAACACCCGCCGCTCGCAGGCCATCGCGCAGCTCCAGAAGTCACACCCCGGCCTGGACGTCTCCTTCACCCTGCCCGTCATGCCCGAGGGCCTGACCCAGCCGGGCGTCGACCTGCTCGCCGACGCGAAGCGGAACGGGGTCCGCGTCGACGCCGTCAACATCATGGCGATGGACTACGGCCCGGCGTACAGCGCCGACATGGGCACGTACGCGACCCAGGCCGCGACCGCGACCCAGGCGCAGATCAAGGGCGTCCTCGGGCTCTCCGACGCGGCCGCCTGGAAGGCCGTCGCCGTCACTCCGATGATCGGCGTGAACGACGTGACCAGCGAGATCTTCAAGGTCGACGACGCCACCCAGCTCGTCGACTTCGCGAGGTCGAAGGGCATCGGCTGGCTCTCGATGTGGTCCTCGACCCGGGACAAGCAGTGCGCCGCCGGCGCCGTGAACCACGCCGACGCCACCTGCTCCTCGATCCTCCAGCAGCCCCTGGCCTTCACGAAGGCCTTCGCCGCCTACAAGTAGGCATGGCCCCCGAGCCCCCCACACCGCGCGCCCCGGTCGGAACCACCCCACCGCCGACCGGGGCGCGCACCCCTTCCCGTACCGCCCGTCAGGCCTTCGAGGCCTTCCACTCCTCCGCGTAGTCGTTGAAGATCGCCCGCAGGTGGTGGCCGATCTTCAGGTAGTCCAGGTCGTCCAGGTTGGCGAGCGACACCCGGACCGACCACTCGGGGCCGTCGAAGCCGCCGCCGTTGAGGAGGACGACGCCGGTCTGCTCGGCGAGGCGGAACAGCGGGTCGACCGGTTCGTAGTTCTTCTCCAGGAAGTCCGCGAAGCCCTTCCCGTGCACCCGCTCGGCCTCCGCGATCAGGTCGAGCTCGATGTAGTACCCGGCCCGCTTCGGGTCGTCGGCGATCTTCATCCGGGCGCCTTCGAGGAGCAGGTCCAGGCGCTGCCGCACGACGGCCCGGATCCTGTGCTTGTACGCCTGGCCCTCCTCCAGCATGTCGAAGAGGGAGAACAGCGCCATCATGACCTGCTGGGGGAGCGAGAGCCCGGCCGTGTGGTTGAGGGCGACCTGCCGGGAGTCGGCCACGAGCCGGTCGATGAACCGGATCCTCTCCGGCTCCAGGCTCAGCGTGCCGTACCGCTTGTCGAGGCGGTCCTTCTCGGCCCGCGGCAGGTTCGCGAGCATCTCGTCGATGACGTTGTCGTCGTGGAGGCCGATGACGCCGAGCCGGTGGCCGGTGCAGCCGTAGTGCTTGGAGTACGAGTACACGAGGAGCGTGTTGCGCGGGAGGTCGGCGGCGAGCGAGCGGAAGCCCTCGACGAAGGTGCCGTACACGTCGTCCGTGACGATCAGCAGGTTCGGGTTGGGGCCGGCGACGATGTCCTTGATCTGGTTCGTCACCCGCTCGCTCATCGCGAGTGACGGCGGGTTGGACGGGTTGACGACGCAGACCAGCTTGACCGACGGGTCGGCCAGCTTCTCGACCTCCTCGGCCGGGTAGCGCCACTCGCGCACGCCGGTCTCCGTGAAGAGGCTCGCGTTGACGGTGACGACGTCGAACTCGTACGTGTCGAGCTCGGGGATCTCGATGTACGGGGTGAAGACCGGCACCATCAGGGCGATCCGGTCGCCCTTCCTCAGGATCCCGTTCTTCATCAGGGAGTCGAAGATGTAGCACATGGCGGCCGTGCCGCCCTCGGTCGCGAAGAGCGACAGGTTCCCGGCCGGCGGCCGCTTGTCGAACATCTCGTCGTGGACGTAGCCGCGCACGATCTGCTCGGTGTGGGTCAGGATCCGGTCCGGTACGGGGTAGTTGTCGCCGATCGAGCTGTCGGTCAGCTCGTGCACGAAGGCGTCCTTGTCGAAGCCGAAGCGCTCGACCGCGTACTCCACGCAGTCCTGGAGCAGTTCGATCCCCGGCAGGTCGGGGTGCCGGCGTACGAAGGTGTCGAAGCGGGCCCCCGAGCCGGGGAGTTCGGGCATGCCGCCGAGGTTGTCGGCGGTCCAGACCCGGCGGGACTCCGACAGCGCGAAGTAGCCGAGCGCGTGGAACGCCTCGCGGGGTCCGGTGGCCACCCAGTTCGGGTTGCCGCGGCCCGCGTTGAGCATCTGGGTCTGCGACTTGTCCTTCTGACCGGGCTTGTCGGCCTGCGCGGCCTGCGCGATCTGGATGAACTTGTCCTTCAGCTCGAACGGCGAGAGCTGCGCGAAGGACTGGATCTGCTCACGGGTGAAGGTGGTCTTGGGCACGGGGCGTCCTTGGTGGTTGAGGAAGCCGAGCAGCTCGGGGTGGGACTGGAAGACGTTCCGGTGGAGGAAGTCGATCATCAGGTCGTGTGTCCTCACGCCCCGAGGATGCCGACGAGGAGCGGGCCGGTCAGCGGGAGCAGGAAGTTCGAGAGCGTGTACGTGATCGTGTAACCCAGCATCGGGACCGAGCTCTGGGCCACCTGGGTGATCGAGGTGATCGCCGGGGTCGAGCACTGCTGGCCCGCGATGGCGCCGATGAGCAGCGGTTTCTCGATCTTCAGCAGCTTGGTGCCGACGACCAGCGAGATCGTCGCGGGCACCAGGACCATCGCGATCCCCGCGAACGGCAGCAGCGCCCCGTACTCCTTGAGCAGCGGCCAGGCCTGCGGGCCCGACACCAGGCCCGTGCAGGCGATGAAGATCGCCAGGCCCATGTCCTTGAGGGTGGAGGCGGCCTGCGGGGGGAAGGCGCCGAAGGTCTGCGTACGGGAGCGGAACCAGCCGAAGAGCAGTCCGGAGATCAGACAGCCGCCGCCCGTGCCGAGCGACATCGGGACGTCGCCGAACTTCACCACGACCTGCCCGAGGCGCGAACCGGCGACGATGCCGAACCCCAGGTAGATGAAGTCCGTGGAGTCGTTCTTCACGACCGCGCCGACCTTGGACGCCAGCTTGCCGAGGCCCGAGCGGGCGCCGACCAGGGTGAGGACGTCGCCCCGGCTCACCACGGTCTCCGGGGTCGCCGGCAGGTGCTGCTCGTTGCGCAGCACGTCCGTCACGTACACCCCGCCGGAGGAGAACTCCGGGTGCTCCCTGGACAGGGTGTCCAGGGTCTTGCCGACGGCGCCCTTGTCGGTCAGCGAGATCTGGGTGGTGGCGAGCGGGGTGTCGAGGCCGGGGACGGCCGGGGTCTCGGGGCCGATGACCCGCCCGGCCTCGATGATGTTGGCCCGCCGGCCGACGGTGAGCACCAGGTCGGAGAGCGTCAGCTCGAAGCCGGGCGGGGGAGGGGTGAGGACCTTGCTGCCCCGCTTCACCGCCTCGACGGTGACCCGGCCGCCGAGCGAGCGCTCCAGGTCGCCGACCCTGGCGCCGTCGGCGTGGGTGACCAGGAAGGTCCGGCCGACCATGCCCGGGAGTGCCTCGCGCTCGTCGTCCTCCAGGGTGCCGCCGGAGCCGCGCGTCTTCTCCCACAGCTGGCGGGAGGCGTCGCGGAGGTTGATCCGCAGCATCATCGGCATGATCTGGCTGGTGTAGATGACGATGGTGATGAGGCCGAAGAGGTAGCAGACCGTGTACGCGGTGGCCACGTGCCCCTGGTACTGGGTGATCTGTTCCTGCGTCAGGCCGGAGAGCTTGCCGATGGCCTCGGTGGCCGTACCGACGACCGCCGACTCGGTGGCGGCGCCGGCGAGGATGCCGGCGGCGGTGCCGACGTCGAGGTCGAACGCCTCGGCGAGGCCGAGGGCGATGCCGACGACGCTGACGACCTCGATGAGGCAGAGGGTGAAGAAGCGCAGGCTCTTCCTGTTGAGGTTGGCGAAGAACTGGGGTCCCGCCATGTAGCCGAGCGAGAAGATGAAGAGCGCGAAGAAGATCGTCTTCACGTCGTCGGAGATGGTGACCTTCGTCCAGGCGCCGACGAGCAGCGAGACGATGAGGGTGCCGCAGATGCCGCCGAGCGTGATGGGGCCGACCCGGAGTTTGCCGACGAGGTAGCCGGCCGCGAGGCACAGGAAGAGGGCGAGTTCGGGATGATCACGCAGGATCCCCATCCGCCCTCACCGCACCCAAGAAGGGTCATATATGAGGATATTGGACATGAGGGGACGCTAGCAGGGAGGGAAGGGGAAGTGGATCATCCTTTCCCCCGAACGAGTGAGCGAGAAAGCGCTCGGGGGCTCAGCCCTTCACCGCGCCCCGCATCACCCCGCCCACGATGTGCCGCCCGAACAGCGCGAGCACGACGAGGAGCGGCAGCGTCCCGAGCAGCGCCCCCGCCATCACCACCGACGTGTCCGGCACATGCCCCCGCCCCAGCCCCGTGAGCGCCACCTGCACCGTCGGGTTCCCGGTCTGCGTCAGCACGAGCACCGGCCAGAAGAAGTCGTTCCACGCCGCCACGAACGACAGCATCCCGAGCACCGCCATCGCCGGCCGCGCCGCCGGGAACACCAGGTGCCACACCACCCGTAGCGTCCCCGCCCCGTCGACCCGCGCCGCCTCCAGGAGCTCCGCGGGCAGCGCCCGCAGCAGGTGCTGGCGCATGAAGAACACCCCGAAGGCCGAGACGAGCGCGGGCAGGACCACCGCCTGCAGATCGTCCGTCCACCGCAGCCGCGCGACGAGCAGATAGAGCGGGACGACGCCCAGCTGGGGCGGGATCAGCATCGTCGCGCCCACGAGCAGCAGCAGCGCGCCCCGGAACCGGAAGCGCAGCCGGGCGAAGGCGAACCCGGCGAGCGTCGAGAAGAGGACCGTGCCCGCCGCCACCGCGCCCGCGACCAGCGTGGTGTTGGCGAGCGCCTCGCCGAGCCCGCCCTCCGCCCAGGCGATCCCCAGGTTCCGCGGCAGGTTCCGGCCGAACCGGAACGGCGGCGGCGCCGACGCGAGCCGGGTACTCGTCCGCGAGGCCGCCACCGCCGTCCACACCAGGGGGAAGAGGGAGACCACCGAGAAGAGACCGAGCAGCGTGTACGTGCCCCAGCCCGCCCGCGCCGTCCGCATCAGGCCGCCCTCCGTACCCGCATCAGACCGCCCTCCTGTGCCACAGGGACACCGCCCGCATCAGGCGCCCCTCCCGCGCAGCACCGACCGCAGCAGCCGCGCCGCCCCGAACACCACCACCAGGATCAGCAGCATCGCCCAGGCGATTGCCGCCGCCCGCCCGAGGTGCAGGTTCACCCAGCCCTGCTCGTACAGGTAGAGCCCCAGCGTCTGGTACTGGTGGTCCGCCCCGCCCGAGGCGCCCGCCCCGCTGTTGAACAGCAGCGGCTCGCCGAACAGCTGGGTCGCGCCGATCGTCGACACGAGCACCGTGAAGAGCAGCGCGGGCCGCAGCCCCGGCAGCGTCACGTGCAGGAACTGCCGCCACCGCGAGGCCCCGTCGAGCGCCGCCGCCTCGTACAGCTCGCGCGGGACCGTCTGCATCGCCGCCAGGTAGATGAGCGCGTTGTAGCCGGTCCAGCGCCAGATCACGATCGACGAGACGGCGACCTTGGACGCCCACGGGCCGTTCTGCCAGTCCACCGAGGCGATCCCGACAAGCCCGAGCGCCCAGTTGACCATCCCCTGGTCCCGGCCGAAGAGCAGCGCGAAGACGAGCGTCGCCGCCGCCACCGAGGTCGCGTACGGGGCGAGGGCCACCACCCGGAAGGCGAGGCGTCCGCGCAGCCGTACGTCGAGCAGGTGCGCCACGCCGAGGGCGAGAAGCAGCTGCGGGACGGTGGCGAGGACACCGATGGCGACGGTGTTGGACAGGGCGTTCCAGAAGAACTCGTCGTGCAGCAGCCGGGCGTAGTTGTGGAGCCCCACCCACTCCCGGGCCTCCGGCGAGGTCAGCTCCACCCGGAACAGCGAGGTCCAGGCGGTGGCGACCAGCGGGAAGAGCCCGAACGCCCCGAACAGCAGGAAGAACGGGGCGACGAGCGCGTACGGCGCGGAGCGCGACCGCAGCCGGCCGAGACGTTCCCGCCGCCGCTCCGGGCCCGGTTCCGTCCGCGGGGGCGCGGCGGCGGGTGGCGGGACGGGCGCGCCGGAGGGCGGCAGGAACGGATCCACGGGGTCCTTCGTCTCGGTCACGCGCGCTCACCGGTCCAGCGCGTTGTCGATCGCCTTCATCGCCGCCCGCCAGGCCGATTCGGACGACCGCCCGGTCTGGTCGACCTGGAGCATCCCGGTGTCGGAGAGGATCTGGTTGACGAGCCCGTCCTTCGGCCCGACCGGGGCCGGCGGCACCCCCCGCGCCGCCGCCGCGTAGAGCGGGCCGGTCGGCGCGTCCCCGAAGTAGGGGTGCCGGGCGTCCGCCACCTCCGGCAGCCGGTACGCGGCGGAGGCGCTCGGGAAGGCGCCGCGCCGGGCGAACAGCCGGGCCTGCTGCTCGGGCGCGGTCAGCCAGGCCGCGAGCCGGGCGGCCTCGGCCCGCTGCCGCCCGGCGGACGGCACGACGAGGAAGGAGCCGCCCCAGTTGCCGGGCCGGGGCGCCACCGTCACGTCCCACCGGCCGCGCGCGGCCGGTCCCGACTTGTCCTGGATGTAGGCGAGCATCCAGGCCGGGCAGGCGATCGTGGCGAAGTCCCCGCGGGCGAACGCCTGGTCCCAGTCGGGCGTGAACTGCTGGAGCCCGGCGGTCAGTCCCTGCCGGGCGAAGTCGGCGGCGAGGTCCCAGGCGGCCCGTACGTACGGGTTGCTCCCCACCACGAGCTCGCCGCGCGCGTCGTAGGAGCGCAGCGGAGCGCCGGAGACGGCCGCGGCGAGCACCCCGGAGGCGGAGTCGGTGAACGCCACGCCCTCGGGGGCCCGTTCGGCGAAGTGCCGTCCGACCTCCTCGTACTTCCGCCAGTCCCCGGCCCACAGCCGTCCGACGGTCTCCCGGTCGGTGGGCAGCCCGGCCGCCGCGAAGTGGTCCTTGCGGTAGCAGAGGGCCAGCGGACCGATGTCCGTGCCGAGCCCGAGGGTCCGGCCGTCGGGGGTGGTGGCCTGGGCCCACTTCCACGGCAGGAAGGCCTTCTCGTCGACGCCGGGCGCGGAGCCGAGGTCGTCGAGCCGTCCGGCCTGGGTGGCGACGACCTCGGCGATGTTGCCGACCTCGACGGCCTGGACGTCGGCGAGGCCGGAGCCGGCGGTGAGGTGGGTGAGCAGCTGCGGGTAGTAGACGTCGTTGCGGGCGAGCGAGGTCTGCCGGACGGCGACGTCCGGGCGGAGCCGCATGTACGTGTCGTAGAGCCCGGCCTCCTGGTAGCCGAACTCGCCGAAGACGCCGACGGTCAGGGTGATCGGCCGCCCGGCGCCGTCGACGCGCTCGCGGGCGGGCACGGGGGACGGTTCCGGCGGATCGGTGGCGCACCCGGCACAGAGCGCGGCCCCCAGGAGAAGGACGAGGGCGAGGGTGACGGCGGGGGTGCGTACGAGGGGCCCGCGCACGGCGGCGCCGGGCCGCGTCCTCCTCCACCTCATGATCCCGACCGTAGTGCGCGGGCCGCCCGGGGGAGGGGACCCGCCCGGCCCCGCCACCCGTACGGCCGAGCGCCGTCGAACGTCTTCGACGGTTCACGGACCTTGACCGTGTTCTGACAGTCACCCAATAGTGGGAGCGCTCCCACCCCCTCGTCGACAGGACCCCCATGCGCAGAACACGGCACCTCCTGGCGGGGCTCGCCCTGACCGCCGGCCTCCTCGCAGGAGCGGCGCCGGCCACCGCCGCCGATCCCGCCCCGGCGGCGGCACCCTCCTACACCTGGAAGAACGCCCGGATCGACGGCGGCGGCTTCGTCCCCGGCATCGTCTTCAACCGGAGCGAGAAGAACCTCGTCTACGCCCGCACCGACATCGGCGGCGCCTACCGCTGGAACCAGGCCGCCTCCACCTGGACCCCGCTCCTCGACCACATCGGCTGGGACGACTGGGGCCACACCGGGGTCGTCGGCCTCGCCACCGACTCCGTCGACCCGGACCGCGTCTACGCCGCCGTCGGCACCTACACCAACGACTGGGACCCGGGCAACGGCGCCGTCCTCCGCTCCGCCGACCGGGGCGCCACCTGGCGGCGCGCCGACCTCCCCTTCAAGCTCGGCGGCAACATGCCCGGCCGGGGCATGGGCGAACGCCTCGCGATCGACCCGCACAAGAACAGCGTCCTCTACCTCGGCGCCCCCAGCGGCAACGGCCTCTGGCGCTCCACCGACTCCGGCGCCACCTGGTCGAAGGTCACCTCCTTCACCAACCCCGGCAATCACCAGCAGGACCCCACCGACACCAGCGGCTACAACTCCGACGAGCAGGGCATCGTCTGGGTCACCTTCGACGAGTCCACCGGCACCGCGGGCAGCGCCACGAGCACGATCTACGTCGGCGTGGGCGACAAGGAGAACGCCGTCTACCGCTCGACCGACGCGGGCGCCACCTGGACCCGGCTGCCCGGCCAGCCCACCGGGTACCTCGCCCACAAGGGCGTCCTCGACGCCGAGAACGGCTACCTCTACCTCGCGTACAGCGACACGGCGGGCCCCTACGACGGCGGCAAGGGCCGGGTCTGGCGGTACGCCACCGCCACCGGCGCGTGGACGGACATCAGCCCCGTCGCCGAGGCCGACACCTTCCACGGTTTCAGCGGCCTCACCGTCGACCGGCAGAGGCCCGGCACGGTCATGGTCTCCGCCTACAGCTCCTGGTGGCCGGACACCCAGATCTTCCGCTCCACCGACAGCGGCGGTACGTGGACCAGGGCCTGGGACTACAGCTCGTACCCGACCCGCGCCAACCGCTACACGATGGACGTCTCCTCCTCGCCGTGGCTGACCTGGGGAGGCAACCCCGCCCCGCCCGAGCAGACCCCGAAGCTCGGCTGGATGACCGAGGCCCTGGAGATCGACCCCTTCGACTCGAACCGCATGATGTACGGCACCGGCGCCACGATCTACGGCACCACCGAGCTCACCAAGTGGGACACCGGGACGAACTTCACCATCAGGCCGATGGTCCAGGGTCTCGAGGAGACCGCCGTCCTCGACCTGGCCTCGCCGCCCTCCGGGGCCCCGCTGATCAGCGCCCTCGGCGACGTCGGAGGCTTCCGGCACACGGACCTCACCAAGGTCCCGTCGATGATGTTCACCGGCCCCGACTTCACCTCCACCACCAGCGTCGACTTCGCCGAGACGAAGCCCGACACCGTCGTACGCGCCGGGCACCTCGACGGCGGCCCGCGCGTCGCCTTCTCCACCGACAACGGCGCCCACTGGACCGCGGGACAGGAGCCCCCGGGCGTCACAGGCGGCGGCACGGTCGCGGCGGGCGCCGCCGGCACCCGCTTCGTCTGGAGCCCCGAAGGCGCCGGGGTCCACACCGGCACCGGGGGCGCCTGGACGGCCGCCACCGGCATCCCGGCCGGCGCGACCGTCGAGTCCGACCGCGTCGACCCGCTCACCTTCTACGGCTTCGCGGCCGGCACCTTCTACGCCAGCACGGACGGCGGCGCGACCTTCACCGCCAGGGCCACCGGCCTCCCCGCCAAGGGCAACGTCCGCTTCAAGGCCGTCCCCGGCAAGAAGGGCGACATCTGGTTCGCGGGCGGAGCCCCCGACTCGACGTACGGCCTCTGGCACTCCACCGACGGCGGCGCCACCTTCGCCCGGGTCGCCGGCGTCGAGCAGGCCGACACCATCGGCTTCGGCAAGGCCGCCCCGGGGGCCTCGTACCCCACCCTCTACACGAGCGCGAAGATCGGCGGCGTACGCGGGATCTTCCGCTCCACCGACGCGGGCGCGAGCTGGGTCCGGATCAACGACGACGCCCACCAGTGGGGCTGGACCGGCGGCGCCATCACCGGCGACCCCCGGGTCTACGGCCGGGTGTACGTCTCCACCAACGGCCGCGGCATCATCTACGGCGACACGGCCGAGACCGGCGGCGGCGACAACGGCGGCGACCCCGGCACACCCTCCGGCGCCTGCAAGGTCGCGTACAAGGTGACCAACCAGTGGCAGGGCGGCTTCCAGGCCGACGTCACCCTGACCAACACCTCCACCACCGCCTGGACCGGCTGGCAGCTCGGCTGGGACTACCCGGCGGGGCAGCGGATCGGCCAGATGTGGAACGCCACCCCGGCGCAGACCGGCACCGCCGTCACCGCCAGGAACGTCGGCTGGAACGGCGCCGTGGCCGCCGGGGCCTCCGCCTCCTTCGGCTTCACCGGCAGCTGGACCGGCACCAACCCCGTACCCGCCTCCTTCACCCTCGGAGGTGCGACGTGCTCCGTCGCCTGATCGCCGCGGCGGCGCTCCTGGCCGCCGCCCTGACCACCACACCCGCGAGCGCCTCCTCCTCCGCCGACGCCCCGCTGCGGGACCTCGCCGGGGCCCGGGGCGTCCACCTCGGCACCGCCGTCACCGGCGGGAAGCTCACCGGAGCGTACGCGGACACGGCCGCCGCCCAGTTCGACTCGATCACCCCCGGCAACGAGATGAAGTGGGACGCCGTCGAGCCCACCCGGGGGCAGTTCGACTGGGCCGGAGCGGACCGGGTCGTCGCCTTCGCCGAGGCCCACGGCCAGCAGGTGCGCGGCCACACCCTCGTCTGGCACAGCCAGCTGCCGTCCTGGGTGAACAACGGCACCTGGACCGCCGACACCCTGCGCACCGTCATGACCGACCACGTCACCACCGAGGTGAGCCGCTACAAGGGCCGGATCGACCACTGGGACGTCGTCAACGAACCCCTCGACGAGGACGGCACCCTGCGCCGGTCGGTCTTCGGTGCCACCCTCGGCGAGTCGTACATCGCCGACGCCTTCCGCGCCGCCCGCGCCGCCGACCCGGCCGCGAAGCTGTACATCAACGACTACTCCACCGACGGCGTCGGCGCGAAGAGCGACGGCATGTACGCCCTGGTGAAACGGCTCCTCGCGCAGGGCGTCCCGATCGACGGCGTCGGCTTCCAGGCGCACCTGATCCTCGGCCAGGTCCCCGCCTCCATGGAGGCCAACCTGCGCCGCTTCGCCGACCTCGGCGTGGACGTGGCGATCACCGAACTCGACATCCGGATGACCCTGCCCGCGACGGCCGGGAAACTCGACCGGCAGAAGGCCGACTACGCCTCCGTCCTCCGCGCCTGCCTGGCCGTCACCCGCTGCGCGGGCGTCACCGTCTGGGGCTTCACGGACTCCGACTCCTGGATCCCGGACTTCTTCCCCGGCGAGGGCGCGGCGACCCCGTACGACGAGAACCTGAACCCGAAGCCCGCGTACGCCGGGATCGCCGGGGCGCTCGCCCCGGTGACCCCGCCCGCCCCCGGTGTGTGCTCCGTCACCTACGCGGTCACCAGCCAGTGGACGGGGGGCTTCACCGCCCAGGTCACCCTGCGGAACACGGGTACGGCCCCGCTGAACGGCTGGACCGTCCGCTGGACCCAGCCCGCCGGCCAGCGGGTCACCCAGGCCTGGAACGCGACGGTGACCCAGACCGGCCCCGAGGTGACGGCCTCGCACCTCTCGTACAACGCGACGGTCCCGCCCGGCGGCTCGACCGCCTTCGGCTTCAACGGCACCTGGACGGGCTCCAACCCGCCCCCGACGGCCCTCACCTGCGCGTAGCAGGGAACGGAGAAACGACTCAGGCCCCGGTTCTTCCGAACCGGGGCCTGAGTCTTCAGGGTGAGTAACGGGACTTGAACCCGCGACATCCTGGACCACAACCAGGTGCTCTGCCAGCTGAGCTATACCCACCATGACCGGCGTCGGTTTTCCCGAAGGTTTCCCTGACCGGCCGAGAAGAAGTCTACAGGGTCCCGGAGGGTGCTCGCGCCCGCGTTTTCCGAAGGGGCTTTCGAGGGCGCGAGCGGGCGGTCATTCCGCGGTCACTCCGCGATCATTCCCCGGTCATTCCGCGGGCAGGACGTGACGGGCCGCGATCTGCTTCGCGGTCTCCGAGTCGGGGCCGGGCTGCGGGACGAAGACCGCCTCCCGGTAGTAGCGCAGCTCCGCGATGGATTCGCGGATGTCGGCGAGCGCCCGGTGGTTGCCGTTCTTCTCCGGACTGTTGAAGTACGCCCTCGGGTACCAGCGGCGGGCCAGTTCCTTGACCGAGGAGACATCGACGATCCGGTAGTGCAGGTGGCCCTCCAGGGCCGGCATGTCCCGGGCGAGGAAGCCGCGGTCCGTGGAGACCGAGTTCCCGCACAGGGGCGCCTTGCCGGGTTCCTTGACGTGCTCGCGGACGTACGCGAGGACCTGGGCCTCGGCGTCGGCGAGCGTGGTGCCGCCGGGCAGCGCGTCGAGCAGTCCCGAGGCCGTGTGCATCTGGCGCACGATCTCCGGCATGGTCTCCAGGGCCGCGTCCGGCGGGCGGATCACGATGTCCACCCCGTCGCCGAGCACGTTCAGTTCCGAGTCGGTGACCAGTGCGGCCACCTCGATGAGTGCGTCGTCCGTCAACGAGAGCCCGGTCATCTCGCAGTCGATCCACACCATGCGATCGTTCATGCGTCCTACCTTAGGGCGTAGGGCGTGTCGGCGTGTCTCGCCGGTCAGGCCGACGGGCGCCCGGGGGAGGTCTCCCCGGGCGCCCGTCGGTCCTGCGGCGCGCCGCTCGTGGCCGCGCGGGTCGGTGCTACGGCGCGCTGCGCTGGCCCGGCAGCGTCGCGCGCCCGGGGGCGTAGGCGTCGGACTGCGGCTTGCCCGGCTCCAGCGGGGACGCCGGACGCCGGATGCCCGCCGGGACCTGGGCGGGCACGACCACGTCGAGCACCGTCGTGCCGGCCTCGCCCTGCGGACGCCGCGCGCGGTACGCCGCCCGGTAGGCGGCCGGCGAGGAGCCGAGCTGCCGCCGGAAGTGGCCGCGCAGCGCCACCGGCGAGCGGAAGCCGCACCTGCCCGCCACCTCGTCGACCGAGTAGTCGGAGGTCTCGAGCAGCCGCTGTGCCTGCAGCACCCGCTGGGTGATCAGCCACTGGAGGGGGGCCGAACCGGTCAGCGAGCGGAACCGGCGGTCGAAGGTCCGCCGTGACATGTACGCGCGGGCGGCCAGGGTCTCCACGTCGAACTGCTCGTGGAGGTGCTCCAGCGCCCAGGCGACGACCTCGGCCAGCGGGTCGGCGCCGATCTCCTCCGGTAAAGACCTGTCGAGGTAGCGCTCCTGACCGCCGCTGCGCCGCGGCGGGACGACCAGCCGGCGCGCCAGGGCGCCCGCGGCCTCCGTGCCGTGGTCGGTCCGCACGATGTGCAGACACAGATCGATTCCGGCCGCGGTGCCGGCGGAGGTCAGCACGTCCCCGTCGTCGACGAAGAGCTCCCGGGGGTCCACATGGACCGACGGGTAGCGCTTGGCGAGCGTCGGCGCGTACATCCAGTGCGTGGTCGCCGGTCGGCCGTCGAGCAACCCGGCCGCGGCGAGGACGAAGGCGCCGGTGCACAGACCGACGATCCTGGCGCCCTCCTCATGGGCCCGGCGCAGCGCTTCGAGCGCCTCCGGCGGCGGCGGCGAGGTGATCGACCGCCAGGCCGGGACGACGACGGTGCCCGCGCGGCCGATGGCCTCCAGGCCGTACGGCGCGGTCAGTTCGAGTCCACCGGTGGTCCGCAGCGGTCCGTCCTCGCCCGAGCAGACGAGCAGCCGGTACCGGGGCACCCCGGCGTCCTGCCGGTCGATGCCGAACACGGAGAGCGGGATGGAGCTCTCGAAGATGGGGCCGCCACTGAACAGCAGCACCGCGACGACTTCGCGACGGCGGCGCCCGGTCAGTTTCCGTGCGGCCTCCGGTGCGGCGGAGTCCTGGCTCATGACGCTAAGCCCCCCTCGGTGTTCGCGTCTCCCTGGTCGTGTCGCTCCTGCACGTTTCCCCTCGGTTTTGCACGAGACCCCAGTCTTCGGTACCCATGATCGAATCTACTGTGTCCCGTGGCGCCGGCGTGACAAGTTCTCCATCCGGTGGATTGTCGACAAGGCCACTTGGCGCGAAGCGATCGATCGCGAAGTCTTCCGTCCGGCGGCCGCCGGGGGAAGGGGCGGTACGGCGAACGTCCCCGTACGCGGGGGGTGCGGGCCCTTGGGGCAGGGCATTCTCGGGTGTCGGCGTCGGGGTTGGGCAATCGTTCCGCCAAGGACTCGCCGACAGATGGAAGTTGGCTGAAAACATATGGGTTCGGGTGTGCGAACCTGTCAACTCGAAGAGGGGCCGGTCCGCCGGGAGCTCCGATTCGACCCGGTTTCGCCCCCGCCGCGCCGCCCGCCGGAGACGCTGTCGCCCCGGACGCCCTCGTCGCGCAGCCCGCGCTCCGAGCGGCGCAGCAGCACCCGGCAGACGGCCGTCACCGAGAGGAGCCCCAGCGCGGCCCCGGTGGCCCCGCCGAGCGAGGTGCCGTAGACGACCAGGACCACCGGGACCAGCACGCAGCAGAAGACCGCCCAGCGGACGACGTCACCGGCCTGGTCCGCCGCCCCCGTCGCCGGCCCCGGCGCCCCCGGTGCCGCTCCCGGATCCCGGTCCGCCGCGGCGGCCGGGGAGGGGGAGGAGAGGACGGGGGCCCGACGGTGGCCGCGGGGCGCGGCGAGCACGGGGACGGACACGGTGGGGGTCTGGCCGGCGGCGGTCGGTGGTGCGGGCACGGGCGGTCTCCCTGCGACGGTGGGCTGGACCTGTGGCAACGAGGAACGGAACGTTCCGGTCACTCTGGGCGACGTCCGTTTGGCCCCCGTACGGACGCCTGTAGGACACAACCGGCATTGCCAGATCGCGAGCCGCTCGGGCATGCTCCCTGGAACGCCGTGCGCGAACGGCGGGCACGCCGGGAGTGGCACGGCGGGCTCTGGGCAGGAGAGGAGTGTCGCCGTACCCTTGGGGGTATGGGGTTGGGAAGATGATTCCCGGACACACAGCTCCGCCGCCACCCTTGTTCCGTCCCCTCCGCTCCTCTCCGTTCCCCGTCCCTTCCCACGAGGACCCTCTTCGCCGAGACACCGATGGCCGGTCACGAATTCTCCGAACCCGCGGACCGCAAGCGCGTCGCCGACTCCACGGTCGACCCCCTCGCGGTCGAACAGCCCCGTCACGCCTGCGACCCGGCCTTCCGGCACGGGGTGGTCGTCGGCTTCGACGGCTCCACGTCCAGTGAGCGCGCCCTCGCGTACGCCATCGGCATGGCCCGCCGCTCCGGATCGGGCCTGATCATCGTGCACGTGGCCAACCGGCTGCCCACCACGGTGTGGGCCGGCTGTGAGCCGCCCGTCTTCGTCGACGTGCCCGACCACCGCACCGAGGTCCTCGGTCTCGAGCTCGCCTGCGCCGAGCACCTCTCCGAGGTGCCCTGGATCCTGGTCGAGCGCGGCGGGGACATCTGCCACGAGCTGGAGGAGGTCGGCCGCGAGTACTCGGCCGACGCGATCGTGGTCGGCTCCACGCACGGGATCGTCGGGCGGATCTTCGGCTCGGTGGCCGGACGCCTCGCCCGCCGCGCCCAGCGGCCCGTGATCGTCATCCCGTAGAGGCCTTCGCAGGGCCCTCGCGGGAGCCCCGCCCCGCGGCACCGATCCCCAACTTCCTTGATTCGGCCATAAATTCGGCCTTCCTCAGGTGAATTGTGCGCTTGTGAAGGGTACATAAAAGCCACGGAACACAGCAGCTCACGCAGGACACCTGCGCACCTGAAGGGAGCCCGCCGTGGACAAAGACGTCGCCGCGGGAAACACCGCTTCCACTCTCGGCCACCTCGCACTCGGACTGACCCTGCTGGCCTTCGGCCTGGGCGGCACCGGTGTCATCGACAACGTCGCGGCAACGGATGCCGCGGGCCTCGCCACCTGGGTCGGCGGGGTGACGCTCTTCCTCGTCGGCCTGCTCGCCCTCCGCGCGGGCGACAAGGGGGAGGGCACGGCGTACGCGGCGCTCGGCGCCTTCTGGTTCACCTGGGGGACCGCGGTCGGCGGCGGCGCCTCGGCCGACGCCGTCGGCGTCTTCCTGCTCCTGTGGGCGCTCCTGGCGCTCACGCTGACGCTGGCCGCCTCGGGCAGCGGACTGTTCGGGCAGGGGGTGTACGGGCTGCTGTTCGTCGCGCTCCTGCTGCTCGGCATCGGGGCGCTCGCCGACAACGGCGGGCTCGCGAAGGCGGGCGGCTGGGTGGCGGCGGTCGCGGGCCTCGTCGCCTGGTACGGCGCCACGGCGGCCGTCGCCGGCTGGCCGACGGCCCTGGGCAGGGCGAACCGCGGCGCGGCCACGGCGAGCTGACCGCACAGCGGTGAAGGAAGAGCGGTCCCCGTGCACCTGGGTGTGCACGGGGACCGCTCTCGTGTCCGGTCGATCCGCCGGGGGACAGGCCCGGCGGAGCGGCTCGGGGGGACAGGCCCCGAGGTCGCTGCTACTCGACCGTGACGGACTTGGCCAGGTTGCGCGGCTTGTCGATGTCGCGGCCCATGGCGAGCGCCGTGTGGTAGGCGAGGAGCTGCAGCGGGATGCCCATCAGGATCGGGTCCAGCTCGTCCTCGTTCTTCGGCACGACGATGGTGTGGTCGGCCTTCGCCTGCGGCTGGTGCGCGACCGCGAGGATGCGGCCGCTGCGGGCCTTGATCTCCTCCAGGGCGGCGCGGTTCTTCTCCAGGAGGTCGTCGTCGGGGACGATCGCGACCGTCGGCAGGGCCGGCTCGATGAGGGCGAGCGGGCCGTGCTTCAGCTCGGAGGCCGGGTACGCCTCGGCGTGGATGTAGGAGATCTCCTTGAGCTTCAGGGAGGCCTCGAGGGCGACCGGGTAGCCGCGCACACGGCCGATGAACATCATCGACTGGGCGCCCGCGTACTCCGCGGCGATCTTCTTGATCTCGTCCTCGGTCTCGAGGATCTCGCTGATCTGCGCGGGCAGCTTGCGCAGGCCCTCGATGATCCGCTTGCCGTCGGTGACGGACAGGTCGCGGATGCGGCCCAGGTGCAGGGCGAGCAGCGCGAAGGCGGTGACCGTGTTGGTGAAGCACTTGGTGGAGACGACGCAGACCTCGGGGCCCGCGTGGACGTACACGCCGCCGTCGGCCTCGCGGGCGATGGCGGAGCCGACCACGTTGACCACGCCGAGGACGCGGGCGCCCTTGCGCTTGAGCTCCTGGACGGCGGCGAGCACGTCGTAGGTCTCACCGGACTGCGAGACGGCGATGTAGAGGGTGTCGGGGTCCACGACCGGGTTGCGGTAGCGGAACTCCGAGGCCGGCTCGGCGTCGGCGGGGATGCGGGCCAGGGACTCGATGAGCCCGGCGCCGATGAGGCCGGCGTGGTACGAGGTGCCGCAGCCGAGGATCTTGATGCGGCGGATGGTGCGGGCCTCGCGGGCGTCGAGGTTCAGGCCGCCGAGGTGCACGGTGGAGAAGCGGTCGTCGATCCGGCCGCGCAGCACGCGGTCGACCGCGTCGGGCTGCTCGGAGATCTCCTTGTGCATGAAGGTGTCGTGGCCGCCCATGTCGTAGGAGGCGGCCTCCCACTCGACGGTCTCCGGGGTGGCGGTGGTGGTGGCGCCGGAGGTGGTGTACGTGCGGAAGTCGTCGGCCTTGAGGGTGGCCATCTCGCCGTCGTCGAGGGTGACGACCTGGCGGGTGTGGGCGATCAGGGCGGCGACGTCGGAGGCGACGAGCATCTCCTTCTCGCCGATGCCGAGGATGACCGGGGAGCCGTTGCGGGCGACGACGATGCGGTCGTTGAAGTCGGCGTGCATCACGGCGATGCCGTAGGTGCCCTCGATGACCTTGAGCGCCTCGCGGACCTTCTCCTCGAGCGTGGTGGCCTGGGAGCGGGCGATGAGGTGGGTGATGACCTCGGTGTCCGTCTCGGAGGCGAAGACGACGCCGTCGGCCTCCAGCTTGGCGCGGAGCTCCTGGGCGTTGTCGACGATGCCGTTGTGGACGACGGCGACCTTGTTCTCGGGGTCCAGGTGCGGGTGCGAGTTGACGTCGCTCGGCGCGCCGTGGGTGGCCCAGCGGGTGTGGGCGATGCCGGTGGTGCCGGTGAAGCGCTTGGGGACGCGGGCTTCCAGGTCGCGGACCCGGCCCTTCGCCT
Source organism: Streptomyces sp. NPDC058664 (assembly GCF_042716635.1). NCBI lineage: Bacteria > Bacillati > Actinomycetota > Actinomycetes > Kitasatosporales > Streptomycetaceae > Streptomyces > Streptomyces sp. NPDC058664. Next base: position 164,098 of record NZ_JBHXRW010000001.1, read on the forward strand.
TGACCATCTTCAGGCCGGAGGCCTTCGGGCTGGTGACGACCATGCCGGCGGAGTCGTAACCCCGGTACTCCAGGCGTGCCAGGCCTTCGAGCAGCAGCGGCGCGACGTCGCGCTTTCCGATGTAACCGACAATTCCGCACATAAAGGTGAAACCCCTCCAGGTTGACGATGATGCTGCTCGGCCCGCTGCTCCGGCCCGTGACTCAGCCGTAGACGATGCGGCGCAGCTGCCGGAGCGAGAGCTCCGGCGGTGCCACGGCCCGGTGTGGCAGCTCGGCGGCGATCCGTTCGAAGATCTCGGCGTTCACCGCTCCGCCGGACTGCAGTTCGCGGTGGCGGCGGCGGACGAAATCCTCGGTCGTCTCGTCGAAGTACGCCAGCACGTCGAGCACCACCCGGGCGGCCTCACCGCGCTGGAGCGCGGTGCTGCGGACCAGATGGTCGACGAGGTCGTCGTGGGACGGGCGGCGTTCGAGCACCCGTGAATATTGAGGGGTAGTCGCGCACTTTCGCAAGAATCCTGCCCGGAATCGGGCAGGGTGGGCATGATCAGCGCGATGATCATGGCTCTTGGTCCAGACCTTGACCCGTGGCGGGGGCGCTGACGCACACGGAGGGCGCCGACCGGATATACGTAACGACAGGACGACGGACGTACTGATCACCCGAAGGGGACCATGCCTGTGAGACAGAGCCGAAGGATTCCTCGCCTGATCGGAACCCTGCTCCTCGTCGCGACCGCCGGAGTGGGCTGCGGCGAGAGCGCCGCCGACACCGGAAGGGGCGACGGAAAGGCGGCCGCCGCCGAACCCGAGGTCCGCCCCCTCGGCCGCATCGTGCCCGTGCCCGCCACCATCGCCCCCGAGGGCGAGCCGTACGCCCTCACCCCCGCCACCCGCATCGGCGTGGACGAGACCTCCCGCGAGACCAAGGCCATCGGCCGCTACCTCGCCGGACTGCTCCGCCCCGCCACCGGCTTCCCGCTGCCCGTCGTCGACGAGGCCGCCGCCCGTGGCGGCATCCTGCTCCGGCTCAGCCCCGACGCCACCGAACTCGGCGAGGAGGGCTACCGGCTCCGCTCCGCGCCCGACGGCCTCACCCTCACCGCCCGCGAACCCGCCGGCCTCTTCCGCGGCGTCCAGACCCTGCGCCAGCAGCTGCCCTCCGCCGTCGAGCGGGACTCCGTCCAGCCCGGCCCCTGGAAGATCGCCGGCGGCACGATCACCGACGCCCCGCGCTACGCCTACCGGGGCGCCATGCTCGACGTCGCCCGCCACTTCTTCACCGTCGACGAGGTGAAGCGGTACATCGACCAGCTCGCCCTCTACAAGATCAACACCCTCCATCTGCACCTCACCGACGACCAGGGCTGGCGCATCGCCGTCGACTCCTGGCCCCGGCTCACCAGCCACGGCGGCTCCACCGGGGTCGGCGGCGGCCCCGGCGGCTTCTACACCAAGGCCCAGTACCAGGAGATCGTCCGGTACGCCGCCTCCCGCTACCAGGAGGTCATCCCCGAGATCGACATGCCGGGCCACACCTTCGCGGCCCTCTCCTCCTACGCCGAACTCAACTGCGACGGCATCGCGCCGCCCCTCTACACCGGCATCAAGGTCGGCCTCAGCTCCCTGTGCGTGCCGAAGGAGATCACGTACGACTTCGTCGACGACGTCATCCGGGAGATCGCCGCCCTCACCCCCGGCCGCTACCTCCACATCGGCGGCGACGAGGCGCACTCCACCAGCCACGCCGACTACGTGGCCTTCATGGACCGCGTGCAGCCGGTCGTCGCGAAGTACGGCAAGAAGGTCGTCGGCTGGCACCAGCTGACCGGCACCACCCCCGCGAAGGGCGCCCTCGTCCAGTACTGGGGCCTCGACCGCACCCCCGCCGCCGAGAAGGAACGGGTCGCCGAGGCCGCGCGCAACGGCACCGGCCTCATCCTCTCCCCGGCCGACCGCACCTACCTCGACATGAAGTACACCGAGGACACCCCCCTGGGCCTCGCCTGGGCCGGACACGTCGAGGTGCGGGACTCGTACGACTGGAACCCGGCCACCTATCTGCCGGGAGCCCCGCAGAGCGCCGTCCGGGGCGTCGAGGCGCCGCTGTGGACGGAGACCCTCGCCACCACGGACGACCTCGACGTCATGGTCTTCCCGCGCCTGCCGGGCGTGGCCGAACTGGGCTGGTCCCCGGCGGAGACACACGACTGGGACACGTACAAGGTCCGGCTCGCGGAACAGGCCCCGCGCTTCGACGCGCTGGGCATCGACTACTACCGCTCGCCGCAGGTGCCCTGGCCGGCGAGGTAGTCGTCCAACCGCGGACCCGGGGCGTGGCCGAATTGACCGGATGCTGCCTCCGTTTTACGCTGACATCAAAACGGAGGCAGCATTCGTTTTTCTGGGCCGCGGCGAACGGGAGTGCGCATGGGTGTCGACGACCGGCACGGGCGCAAGCCGCGTGCGGATGTCATGCGCAACCGGACCGCCCTCCTGGAAGCGGCCCAGCGCCATTTCCTGCGGTACGGGGTGGGCACATCGCTGGAAGCGGTCGCCAAGGAGGCCGGGGTCGGGCCCGCGACGCTGTACCGGCACTTCCCGACCCGGGAGGCGCTGCTGGCGGCGGTGCTGCAAACGCGGTCGGACGAGCTGCTCGCCCGCCGGGCGGAGATCGCCCGGGTCGGTGACGCGGCCGAGGGGCTGCGGCAGTGGCTGCGGGCGATGGAGCAGTACTTCAGCGCCTTCAGCGGGCTGCCGGAACCGCTCATGGCCGCGGCCAAGGCGCAGGAGCCGGACAATCCCCTGACCCTGCCCTGCGACATCCTCGTCGCCACGACGGACGAGTACGTGAAGGCCGCCCAGCGCGCGGGGCGCGCGCGGCCCTCGGTGACGGGATTCGACCTGTTCCTCGCCGCTTGTTCCATCGCCTGGCTGATGGGCACCGGCGCCACCGACGAGGAGGCGCTCGGCCGCCTGCGCGACCTCGTCGAAAGCGGATACCACCGGCCCGGCGCCACGGAGTAGCCCACCGGACCGGGATCCCCGCGGGCGCGCCCGCGCCCTGCCGACCCGGTCGCCCCTCGCGCCCCTCCACGCGAGGAGCGACGCACCCTCCAGGAGGACACATCATGAAACTTGCTGTCATCGGAACAGGCCCGGTCGGGACATCGCTGGCGCGCACGTTCAGCGCCGGCGGTCATGACGTCCAGGTGGCGAATTCCCGGGGCCCGCACACCGTGGACGCCGCGGTGCTGGAGTTCGGGGCGCACGCGGTGACCGCGGAGGAGGCCGTTCTGGGCAAGGACGTCGTCATCCTGTCCGTCCCCTTCGCGCGCATCCCGGATGTGGCTGGGCTCTTCGCCTCCGTGCCGACCGAGACCGTGGTCATCGACACCTCCAACTACTTCCCCCACCTGGGCGGCCCCATCGACGCGGTGGCGGGCGGCCAGGCGGAGAGCCTGTGGGTGGCCGAGCAGCTGGGACGGCCCGTGGTGAAGGCGTGGAACGCGGCCCTGGCGGGCACCTTGCAGACCAGGGGCATGCCGGCGGGAGCCCCGGGCCGCATCGCGCTGCCGGTCGCCGCCGACTCCGACGAGGCGCGGCGGATCGGCATGCGCCTGGTGGACGAGAGCGGCTTCGACCCCTACGACGCGGGCGTACTGGCCGACTCCTGGCGCCAGCAGCCGATGACGCCCGCCTATTGCACCGAGCTGAGCCTCGCGGACCTGGAGCCGGCCCTCGCCGCCGCCGACCGCGACGAGGCGCCCCGTAACCGGGACCGCCAGATGAGCCGCTTCGCCACGCTCACCGCCATGCCGACGCTGGACGAGGTGGTGGAGCTCAACCGCTCCCTCCACCGCTGACCCGCGCAGAGCCCCGCGGCACGGCCTGTGCGGCGGTGCCGCCGCGCCGCGAACACCCCTCGCTCAAGGGCCCCTGCGCTCCCTGCCGCCTGGCTCCCCAGCGGACGTGAGGCGTGGCCGCGACGACGAAGGCGTCGAGGGCGTCCAGCAGGTCCTGCTCGCGATCGGCGAGTTCGGCACGCGTCGACGCCGTACGCAGAGGAGTGACGGCGTCGAAGGCCGACACGGCGAGCGCCACGAGCGGGGCGTCGGCGGCGAGGAGGCGGACCTGGAACTGGAGGTTCTCCGCCGCCGGTGCCGAGTGGGCCGCCTCGCCCGAGGACCTGCGGGCGCCGACCGAGGGGGAGTGGTCGAGCATCCGTGTCCTCATCACCCCCGTACCCCCCGTGCTCGTGCTCTCCGCCGACCACGGGCTTCGACCCCGGCCCGAGCCCGTCCCGGGGTGCGCGCCGTGCGCGTATCCGGCGCGGCGGTTCGACGACTGCATGCAATGCCTGGCGCACGCCGTCACGACCGGGCACGACACCTTCGCCGTGACGGTCGAGTACGTCGCCCCGGTGACGAGTGCCGGGGGTTCCGCGTGCGGCTCCACGCGGTAGCGGTCACGGCCGTGGGGCGGGCGGCCGGACGGACCGCACGTGCCGGGCCGGGGCTAAGCTCCGTGGATGGAGCGAGCTGAGGTTCTGAGGCGAGTGATCGGCATCCTGACGGAGGCTCAGGAGATCCGGCGGGCGGTGGAGGACGGGGACGAGGAGGCTCTCGAGTCGGCGTCGGAGATCGAACCACGGGTGATCACGCAGATGCTGAACGAGATGCTGCCCCACATCAGGGTGCCGGCCGACGCCACTCCGCAAGAGGTGACCCACCTCCTCGCCACGGCTCTCGGTCCCGCGCTGTACACCATGGTCTCCGGGTTCACCCTGGCCTTCACGAGTCTCGCCGTGGCGCACGACGAGGGGCGGACCGACGTCTCCTCGGCCGAGGTGCTGCAGACCCTCGCCCTCCAGGTGGAGGCGGGCCGCTTCGACGAGGGCGCCTGAACGGCCTTTCCCCCCGACCGGGCTCCACCCGGCTCGGCGCCGCACCGGCGTGGAGGAGGGAGAAGATGTGAGCCCCGGCGGAGGACCGTACTCCGGCGGGGCTCACATCGGTATGAGGGCTATCAGCGTCAGGCGAAGCGGGCGATCGGGTTCACCAGGTCGCCGACCAGCTGGAGGGCCGCCGACGGGTCCGACAGGTCGACCATCTGCTTGTTGTTGCGCAGCTGGAGGCGGTTGAGGGCCGACAGGGCGAACGTCTCCGCGAACATGTCGTACTGGGCGAAGCGGTCCGCCAGTTCCGGCTTCGACTTCTCGTAGGCGCGGACGCACTCCGCCACCGTGCGCCAGAAGTCGTCCTCCGCGAGGACGCCCTCCGCCGCCAGGGTCGCGCCCAGGAAGCGGAAGAAGCAGTCGAAGACGTCCGTGAAGACCGAGAGGAGCTTCATGTCCTCCGGGATCTCGGCGCGGACGCGCTCCACGGCCGGCGGCAGGACCGCCGTCGGGTCCATGACGACGATCTCCTCGGCGATGTCCTTGAAGATCGCGCGGGAGACCGTGCCCTGCTCGTCGAGGACCAGGATCACGTTCTCGCCGTGCGGCATGAACGCCAGGTCGTACGCGTAGAAGCTGTGCAGGACCGGGAGGAGGTACGCGTCCAGGTACTGGCGGAGCCAGACCGTCGCCTCCTGGCCCGATTCCTTGATCAGCGCGCCCGCGAAGGACGCGCCCGCGTGGTCCACGTGGAGGAGCGAGGCCATCGTCGCCAGGCGCTCGCCCTCGGCGAGGGTCGGCACCGGGGACTCGCGCCAGAGCGCCGCCAGCATCTTGCGGTACGGCGAGTAGCGGTCGGTCGCGGCCTCGTACTCCAGGTGCCGGTAGCCGACGGCCGCCCGCTCGCGGATGATCGAGAACCGGGCCGCCGCGAAGACGGAGTCCGACTCGATGAGCTGGTGCAGCCAGTCGTTGATGGCCGGGGTGGCCTCCATGTACGCGGCCGACAGACCCCGCATGAAGCCCATGTTGAGGACCGACAGGGCCGTCTTCACGTAGTGCTTCGACGGGTCCGAGGTGTTGAAGAACGTACGGATCGACTGCTGCGCCAGGTACGTGTCGTCGCCCTCGCCCAGGTAGACGAGACGCTGCTGCGCCACCTCGGCCGCGAAGGTGACCGACAGCTTGTTCCACCACTGCCAGGGGTGGCAGGGCATGAGGAGGTAGTCGGCCGGGTCCAGGCCCCGGGCGGCCAGCGTCGCCGCGAAGCCGTCCACCGTGGCATCGCCGAGCTCCGCGCGGACGAAGGTCTCGTACTCGATGTCCGCGCCCGCCGTGAACGTGGTGCGGTCGCGGTGCGCCGCCAGCCAGATCAGGTGGATGTCGCTCGCGGCCTCGGGGGCGTACGCGCGGAACTCGTCGACGCCGAAGCCGAGCCGGCCGTTGTTGGCGACGAAGCAGGGGTGGCCCTCGGTCATGCCGGTCTCGATGGCCTGGAAGCCGGCGTGGGCCAGCTCGGCGGAGGTCACCTTCGGCTTGGTCGCCTTGTAGGCCGTGCCGGCGAGGGTGGAGGAGATCTCCTCCAGGTAGACCGGCAGGACCTCGTCGCTCAGGCCGAGGGCGCCGCGCAGTTCGGTGATGAACTGCAGCGCGTCGAGCGGGAGCTGCTCGTCGCCGCGGTGCCGGCTGATCGACTCGGGGTAGACCTGCCAGTGGTCGAGGGCGAACCGGTCCGCGGTGAAGCGGTACTCGGTCACGCCGTCGTCGGCGAGGACCGCGTAGCGGCTCTCGCCCAGCTCGCGCGGGTCGAGGAGCCGCTCGTGGGCGAACTCGGCGAGGCCCTTGCGGATCAGGGCGCGGTTGGCGTCCGCCCAGCGCTCCGGGGTGAGGTGCGCGACGGGATCGGTGATGGTCATACGGTCACACCCACTGCCGCCTCGAACTGCTCGCGGGTGCAGAAGCTCAGCAGGGCCTTCTTCTCCGGCTTCTGGATCTCCCGCTCGGGCACGAAGCCGACGGCCTCGTTGAGCGCGTGGACGGCCTTGTTGGACACGTCCGGCTCGACGACCACACGCGCGGTCGCCGGGTCGGCGAACAGCTCCGCCATGACGGCGGTGATCACGGTCCGGGTGAAGCCGTGCACGGGGGTGTCGGTGGGCGCGACGAGGAAGTGCATGCCGACGTCACCCGGCCGCGGGTCGTACAGGCCGACCAGTTCCAGCTTCGACGGGTCGTACCGCTCCATCAGGAAGGCGGGCTCGCCGTCGACCAGGCCGATGAAGGCGTCGTGGTGCGGATGGGCGGTGATCGCCGTGTACTCGCGCTCGACGTCCTGGAGGGTGGCGCCCTGCATCATCCAGAAGGCGGCTTTGGGATGGGTGACCCACGGGTGGATCAGCCGGGCGTCCTTCGACGGGTCGAAGGGACGTATCGATACGGTCATACCGCGAACTCCTGGAAAGCGATGGTCTTCTCGACGGGGTAGTAGTCGTATCCCAGCATCGCCCCGATGATGTACGCGTTGCGGTACGCCCCCATGCCGAGGTCGGGCGAGGTGATCGAGTGCGTGTGCACACCGGCGTTCTGCAGGAAGACCCCGCGGCCGGTCGTGTCGATCGCGTAGTTGCGGGCCACGTCGAAGCGGCCCTGGCCGTCCCAGTTGAGGCGGTCGCGGACCGGCTCCAGGAACGCGGGGACGGCGTACTTGTACCCGGTGGCGAGGATCAGGCCCTCGGTCTCCAGGGTGAAGTCCTTCTCCTGCTCCTCCTGGCGGAAGCCGAGGGTGTACGTGCCCGTCTCCGCGTCGTACGCGGCGGAGTGCAGGGCCGAGTTGGTGAGGAGCCTGGTGGGCACGGGGCCGTTGAGGTTCTTCTGGTAGAGCAGGTCGAAGATGGCGTCGATCAGCTCGCCGTCGATGCCCTTGAAGAGGCCCTTCTGCTGGGTCTCCAGGCGGTAGCGGGTCTGCTCGGGCAGCGCGTGGAAGTAGTCCACGTACTCCGGGGAGGTCATCTCCAGGGTGAGCTTGGTGTACTCGAGCGGGAAGAAGCGCGGGGAGCGGGTCACCCAGTTCAGCTGGTAGCCGTGGGCGTCGATCTCGCTCAGGAGGTCGTAGTAGATCTCGGCGGCGCTCTGGCCGCTGCCGACCAGGGTGATCGACTTCTTCTTCTGCAGCTCCGCCTTGTTCGGGAGGTAGCGCGAGTTGTGGATCAGGTCGCCGCCGAGGTCCTGGCAGGTCTCGGGGACGTACGCCGGGGTGCCGGTGCCGAGGACGAGCTTCCGCGAGCGGAACGTTTCTCCGGCCTCGGTGGTCACCACGTACACCTCGGCGGTCTCGTCGAAGGCCACGGAGGCGACGGTCGTCGAGAAGCGGACCGAGGAGAGTTTCCCGGCGGCCCAGCGGCAGTAGTCGTTGTACTCGGTCCGCAGCGGGTAGAAGTTCTCCCGGATGTAGAACGAGTAGAGCCGGCCCTTCTCCTTCAGGTAGTTCAGGAAGGAGTACGGCGAGGTCGGGTCGGCCATCGTGACCAGGTCCGACATGAACGGGGTCTGGAGGTGGGCGCCTTCGAGGAACATCCCCGAGTGCCACTCGAAGTCCGGCTTCGACTCCAGGAAGAGGCCGTTCAGCTCGTCGATCGGCTCGGTCAGGCAGGCGAGCCCGAGGTTGAACGGACCGAGCCCGATGCCGATGAAGTCGTGGATCCCGGAGTTCTCAGGGGTCTCAGGCGTGGACAAGGTTCTCTCCCAGGTACTGCTCGGCGTGGCCGGCGATCAGATCGAGGACGGCGGCGATGTCCGCCACGGTGGTCTCGGGGTTGAGCAAGGTGAACTTGAGGTACTGGCGGCCGTCGACCTTGGTCCCGGCGACGACGGCCTCGCCGGAGGCGAACAGGGCCTTCCGGGCGTGCAGGTTGGCCCGGTCGACGTCCTCGGGGGAGGTGACGGCCTCCGGGATGTAGCGGTAGACGAGCGTGGAGAGCTGCGGCTCGACCACGACGTCGTAGCGCGGGTCGGCGGCGAGCAGCGCGAAGCCCTCGGCGGCCAGGTCGCAGACCTCGTCGAAGAGCTGACCGACGCCGTCGGCGCCCATCACGCGCAGGGTCATCCACAGCTTGAGCGCGTCGAAGCGGCGGGTGGTCTGGAGCGACTTGTCGACCTGGTTCGGTATCTGCTCCGCGATGGTGCGGCGCGGGTTCAGGTAGTCCGCGTGGTAGGTCGCGTGGCGCAGGGTGGCGCCGTCGCGGACCAGGACGGCCGAGGAGCTGACCGGCTGGAAGAAGGACTTGTGGAAGTCGACGGTGACCGAGGCGGCCCGCTCGATGCCGTCCAGGAGGTGGCGGCGGGTCGGGGAGGCGAGCAGCCCGCAGCCGTAGGCCGCGTCCACGTGCATCCAGGCGCCGTACTCGTCGGCCAGGGCGGCGATCTCGGGCAGCGGGTCGATGGAGCCGAAGTCGGTGGTACCGGCGGTGGCGACGATCGCCATCGGGACGAGGCCCTCGGCGCGGCAGGCCTCCAGCTCGGCGGCGAGGACGACGGACTGCATCCGCTTGTTCCGGTCGACCGGGATCGAGACGACGGCGTCGTGGCCGAGGCCGAGGAGGGTGGCCGACTTCTGGACGCTGAAGTGGCTGCACTCGGAGGAGAAGACGCGGAGCCGGGACAGGTCGTCCGTCTTGGCCTCCTCGCGGGCGAGGAGCAGGGCCTGGAGGTTGGACTGCGTGCCACCGCTGGTGAACACGCCGTCGGCGGCCGGGCCGAGGCCGATGCGGCCGGTGGTCCAGTCGATCAGCTTGCGCTCGATGAGGGTGCCGCCGGCGCTCTGGTCCCAGGTGTCGAGCGAGGAGTTGACCGCCGAGAGGACGGCCTCGCCGAGGACGGCGGGGATGACCACCGGGCAGTTGAGGTGGCCCAGGTAGCGGGGGTGGTGGAAGTAGACGGCGTCGCGGAGGTAGACGCTCTCCAGCTCGTCGAGGGCGGCGGAGGAGTCGCCGAGCGGCCGGTCGAGGTCGACGGCGTCGATGACGGGCGCGAGCTCGGCGGGCGTCACACCGGTGAACGGGCCCCGCGTCGAGGCGAGTTTCGCCGCCACGCGCTCGACTCCTTCGGTGACGGAGCGGCGGTAGCTCTCCGCCGTGGCGTCGTTGAGCAGGTGCGAGCGCATGTGGGGGGCCTCCGGAACAGCGGCGAGGGACGAGGGAGCGGCGATGCCTGGTTAGGTTAGCCTAACCTAACGAAGCGTCGCAACGTCCCCTCGCCCCTCTCAGGTCGCACCGGGGGAGCGGGAGTTGACGTGCGTGCGCCTACACGTCTTCCTGGGTCTCGTCCGGGACCTCGCGCAGCGCGTCCTCGGAAAGACCCTTGCGCCAGTAACCGACGAACGTCACCCGGCGCCGGTCGAGACCGCGCTCCCGCACGAAGTGCCGGCGCAGCGCCTTCACCGCGCCGGACTCGCCCGCGATCCAGACGTACGGGGCCTCTCCGGGCAGCTCGGCGCCGCGCACCGCGTCCACGGCGGACGGCGCCCCCTCCTCCCGTACGAGCCAGGTGACGGTGGCGTCGGCCTGCGTCGCGAGCTCCATGCGGTCGCCCGAGTGCGGGACTTCGAGGAACACCTGGGCGCGGGTCTCGGCCGGCAACCACTCCAGGATCGCCGAGGCGGCCGGGAGGGCCGTCTCGTCCGCCCAGATCAGGACGGAGTCGGCGTCCTCGGGCAGCCGGAAGCGGACACCGGTGTTCTCGGCGACCGCCGGGCCGAGGACGACCACCCGGTCACCGGGCTTGGCCTGGGCGGCCCAGCGGCAGGCGGGCCCGCCGTCCTCGTGCAGGGCGAAGTCGATGTCGACCTCGTCCGCCGGCTCGGTGCGCTGCTCGCGGACGGTGTACGAGCGCATCACGGCCCGCTCGTCGTCCGGCATCGCCCGCCAGGCGCCCAGGATGGCGTACATGTCCGGGTTGTCCAGAGGCGGCAGGGCGGGCGCCTCCTGGCCGGGGTGCGGCAGGAAGAGGGAGAGCGACTGGTCGCGGCCACCGGCGGCGAAGCCCTTCAGGTCGTCCCCGGTGAAGGTGACCCGGACCAGGGACGGGCCGAGCCGCCGGGTCCGGTCCACCTGGAGGTGGAAGAACTGGAAGGGGGCGGTCTCGGAGTTCGTCATGAAAACATAGGTTAGCCTAACCTCATAAGGATCTGTACGGGGGAGGGCCCGCCACCCCCTCGGGGCGGCGGGCCCTCCTCACCGGACCGGTCGGCTCAGGCCTGAAGGCCCAACTCCCGTGCGATCAGCATCCGCTGGACCTCGCTCGTGCCCTCGCCGATCTCCAGGATCTTCGAGTCGCGCCACATCCGGGCCACCGGGTACTCGTTCATGAAGCCGTAGCCGCCGTGGATCTGGGTCGCCTCACGGGCGTTGTCCACCGCCACCGTGGAGGAGTACAGCTTCGCGATCGCCGCCTCCTTCTTGAACGGCTCGCCGAGGACGAGGCGCGAGGCCGCGTCCCGCCAGCCGATCCGGGCCATGTGCGCCCGCATCTCCATGTCGGCGATCTTGAACTGGATGGCCTGGTTGTCGCCGATCGGCCGGCCGAAGGCGTGACGTTCCTTCGCGTACTTCACCGACTCGTCCACACAGCCCTGCGCGAGCCCCGTCGCGAGCGCCGCGATGGCGACCCGGCCCTCGTCCAGGATCCGCAGGAACTGCGCGTACCCACGCCCCTCCTCGCCGAGCAGGTTCCCCACCGGGACCCGGACGTCGTCGAAGGACAGCTCACGGGTGTCCGAGGCGTTCCAGCCGACCTTCGAGTAGGGGGCGGCGACCGTGAAACCGGGCGTGCCGGAGGGGACGATGATCGAGGAGATCAGCGGACGCCCGTCCGGCTTGCGGCCGGTGACCGCCGTGACCGTCACCAGACCCGTGATGTCCGTGCCGGAGTTGGTGATGAAGCACTTCGACCCGTTGATCACCCACTCGTCGCCGTCGCGGACGGCGGTGGTGCGGGTGCCGCCCGCGTCCGAGCCGGCGCCCGGCTCGGTCAGACCGAACGCGCCGAGCAGCTCACCGGCGCAGAGCCTCGGCAGCCACTCCCGCTTCTGCTCCTCCGTACCGAAGAGGTGCAGCGGCATCGCGCCGAGCGAGACGCCGGCCTCCAGGGTGATCGCCACGGAGGAGTCGACCCGGGCCAGCTCCTCCAGGGCGATGCCGAGCGCCAGGTAGTCGCCGCCCATGCCGCCGTACTCCTCGGGGAACGGCAGCCCGAACAGGCCCATACGGCCCATCTCGCGGACGATCTCGTACGGGAACTCGTGCCGCTCGTAGTAGTCGCCGATCTTCGGCGCCACCACGTCGTGGGCGAACGCCTCGACGGTACGGCGGAGTTCCTCGTGCTCGGCGGTGAGGCGGTGGTCGAGGGACATGGTGTTCGTCACTCCTGGTGGGAGAGGGCACGGACGGTACGGGAAGGGCTGGGTCGGCCCAGTTGGTCGGCCATCCACACGCTCGTGGCGGTGAGGGCGGCCAGATCGACCCCGGTCTCGATGCCGAGACCGTCGAGCATCCACACGAGGTCCTCGGTGGCGAGATTGCCGGTCGCGCTCTTCGCGTACGGGCAGCCGCCGAGGCCGCCGGCGGAGGCGTCGACGGTGGTCACTCCGTGGCGCAGGGCGGCCAGGGTGTTGGAGAGGGCCTGCCCGTACGTGTCGTGGAAGTGCACGGCGATACGGGAGGTGGGGACGCCGGCCTCGTTCAGCGCGGTGAGCAGCTCCTGGACGTGCCCCGGGGTGGCGACCCCGATGGTGTCCCCGAGGCTCAGCTCGTCGCAGCCCATCTCGGCCAGCGCCTTCGTGACCCGCACGACCTGCTCGACCGGGACGGCGCCCTCCCAGGGGTCGCCGAAGCACATCGACAGGTAGCCACGGACCTTGAGGCCCGCCTCTATCGCCCGGACGACCGTCGGGGCGAACAGCGCGAGGGCCTCGTCGACGGTCCGGTTGAGATTGGCCTTCGCGAACGACTCGGTGGCGGAGGCGAACACGGCGATCTCGCGGACGCCGAGGGCGAGCGCCCGGTCGAGGCCCCGCTCGTTCGGCACGAGCACCGGCAGCCGGACCGGCAGGTCGCGGACGAGCGGGAACAGCTCCTCCGCGTCCGCCAGTTGGGGCACCCACTTCGGGTGCACGAAGCTGGTCGCCTCGACGGTGGAGAGCCCGGCGGCGGCGAGCCTCCGGACGAACTCCGCCTTCACCCCGGTCGGGACGAGCGCCTTCTCGTTCTGCAGCCCGTCCCGGGCGCCGACCTCGTGGATCCGGACCCGGGCGGGGAGCGAGGGGTCGCGCACCGTCATGGGCAGTCCGGTGGTCATGATTCCTCCCGGGGGGCGACGACGGCCAGGACCTGGTCCATGGCGACGGTGCTGCCGGGCGTGACGTCCAGCTCGGTGACGGTGCCGGCGTGCGGGGCGGAGATGACGTGCTCCATCTTCATCGCCTCGACGACGAGCAGACTCTGCCCCGCCTCGACCTCGTCCCCGACGGCCACCTTGACGACGGTGACGGTCCCGGGCATCGGCGCGGCGAGCGTGTCCGCCCCACCGTGCCTCGCCCCGCTGAGCGCGGCCTCGACGGGGTCGTGGTCGAGGACGTGCCAGGAGTCGCCGTCCCGGCCGAGCCAGTTCCCCGCGCGGTGGAAGCGGTGGACGACCCCGTCCACCGTCACGGTCACCGAGTCGGTGGTGACCCGGGCGCCGCCCGGGGCCTCGACGGTGACGGGTTCGCGTCCCGATACGCGTACGGAGAAGGGCAGCGGAGCCGGACGGCCGCCGAGCCGCCAGCCGCTCGGCGCCGAGAACGGGTCCGTCCAGCCGTCCCGCGCCACCGGGGCCAGCCCCGCGAGCCGGACGGCCGCCGCCGCCGCGTACACCTCCGCCGGTACGCCCTCCGGGACCAGGCTCTCCGCGTCCCGCTCGACCAGGCCCGTGTCCAGGGCGCCGGAGACGACGTCCGGGTGGGCGAGGAGCCCGCGCAGGAAGCCCGCGTTCGTCGGGACGCCCAGGGTGACCGTGTCCGCCAGGGCCGCGCGCAGCTTGCGGAGGGCCGTGGGGCGGTCCTTCGCGTGGACGATGACCTTCGACAGCATCGGGTCGTAGAGGGAGGAGACCTCCGTGCCCCGGGAGAGGCCCGAGTCCGTGCGGACTCCGTCGCCCTGCGGTTCGTTCAGGGCCAGGACCGTGCCGCCCGACGGGAGGAAGCCCCTCGACGGGTCTTCCGCGCAGATGCGGGCCTCGATCGCCCAGCCGTCGAGCCGGACGTCGTCCTGCGTGAAGTCGAGCGGCTCGCCCGCCGCCACCCGCAGCTGCCACTCCACCAGGTCCACCCCGGTGATCAGCTCGGTCACCGGGTGCTCGACCTGGAGCCGGGTGTTCATCTCCATGAAGTAGTACGAGGCCGGGTCGCCGCCCGGCACGATGAACTCGACCGTACCCGCGCCGACATACCCGCAGGACCGTGCCGCCTCGACCGCCGCCGCGCCCATCGCCGCCCGGATCTCCGGGGTCAGCAGGACGCTCGGCGCCTCCTCGATGATCTTCTGGTGGCGCCGCTGGAGCGAGCACTCGCGCTCACCGAGGTGCACCACGTTCCCGTGGGCGTCGGCGAGGACCTGGATCTCGATGTGCCGGGGCCGGTCGATCCACCGCTCCACGAGCAGCGTGTCGTCACCGAACGAGGAGCGGGCCTCGCGGCGGGCCGCCGCGATCTCGTCCTCCAGGACCGCCAGGTCCCGGACGAGCCGCATGCCCTTGCCGCCGCCGCCCGCGCTCGGCTTGAGCAGCACGGGCGCGCCCAGCTCGCGGGCGGCCTCGGCCAGTTCGGGGTCGGCGGCGCCGGGGACGACGGGCACGCCCGCCGCCTTCACGGTGTCCTTCGCCCTGATCTTGTCGCCCATCAGGGAGATGGCGGAGGCCGGAGGACCGATGAAGACGAGGCCCGCGTCCGCGCACGCCTGCGCGAAGCCGGCGTTCTCCGCGAGGAAGCCGTAGCCGGGGTGGACGGCCTGCGCACCGGTGCGCCGGGCCGCGTCGAGCAGCGCCGGGACGGACAGGTACGACTCGGCGGCCGGCGGCGGGCCGATCCGTACCGCCGTGTCCGCCTCCCGTACGTGCCGGGCGTCGGCGTCCGCGTCGCTGTACACGGCCACCGAGCGCACGCCCATCGCCCGCAGGGTGCGGATGACCCGGACCGCGATCTCGCCGCGATTGGCGACGAGCACTGTGTCGAACATGCTGTGCTGGAACAAGCTGCGCATCTCCTGGGAGCCCCTCACATCCGGAAGACGCCGAACTGGGGGTCACCCAGGGGCGCGTTGGCACAGGCGGTCAGGGCGAGGCCGAGGACCTGCCGGGTCTCCAGCGGGTCGATGACCCCGTCGTCCCAGAGCCGGGCGGTCGCGTAGTAGGCGTTGCCCTGGGACTCGTACTGCTCGCGGATCGGGGCCTTGAAGGCCTCTTCCTCGTCCGCGCTCCACCCGTCGCCGAGCTGGTCGCGCTTGACCGTCGCGAGGACGGACGCGGCCTGCTCGCCGCCCATGACCGAGATCTTGGCGTTCGGCCACATCCACAGGAAGCGGGGCGAGTACGCCCGGCCGCACATCGAGTAGTTGCCCGCGCCGTACGAACCGCCGACGACGACCGTCAGCTTCGGCACCCGGGTGGTGGCGACGGCCGTGACCATCTTGGCGCCGTGCTTGGCGATGCCGCCGTGCTCGTACGCCTTGCCGACCATGAAGCCCGTGATGTTCTGCAGGAAGACGAGCGGGATCCCGCGCTGGTCGCACAGCTCGATGAAGTGCGCGCCCTTCTGGGCGGACTCGGCGAACAGGATGCCGTTGTTGGCGACGATGCCGACCGGGTGCCCGTGGATCCGGGCGAAGCCGGTGATGAGCGTCTGCCCGTACTCGGACTTGAACTCCTGGAAGCGCGAGCCGTCCACGACCCGGGCGATCACCTCGCGCACGTCGTACGGGGTGCGGGAGTCCACCGGCACCGCACCGTACAGGCCGTACGGGTCGACCTTCGGTTCCTCGACCGGCTCCACCGACCACGGCAGCGCACCGCGCTCCGGGAGCGTGGCCACGATGTTCCGCACGATCCGCAGGGCGTGGGCGTCGTCCTCGGCCAGGTGGTCGGTGACGCCGGAGATCCGGGAGTGGACCTCGCCGCCGCCCAGCTCCTCCGCCGTGACGACCTCGCCGGTCGCCGCCTTCACGAGGGGCGGTCCGCCCAGGAAGATGGTCCCCTGGTTCCGTACGATCACGGCCTCGTCGCTCATCGCCGGGACGTACGCGCCGCCCGCCGTGCAGGAGCCGAGGACCGCCGCGATCTGCGGGATGCCCGCGCCGGACATGCGGGCCTGGTTGTAGAAGATCCGGCCGAAGTGCTCACGGTCCGGGAAGACCTCGTCCTGCATCGGCAGGAAGGCGCCGCCCGAGTCGACCAGGTAGAGGCAGGGGAGACGATTCTCCAGGGCCACCTCCTGGGCGCGGAGGTGCTTCTTCACCGTCATCGGGTAGTACGTGCCGCCCTTGACGGTCGCGTCGTTCGCGACGATCACGCACTCGCGGCCCGAGACCCGCCCGATACCGGCGATGACCCCGGCCGCCGGGGCCTGGTCGCCGTACATGCCGTGCGCCGCCAGCGGAGCCAGCTCCAGGAAGGGCGAACCCGGGTCGAGGAGGGTGTCCACCCGGTCCCTGGGCAGCAGCTTGCCGCGCGCGGTGTGCCGGGCCCGGGACTTCTCACCCCCGCCCAGCGCGGCCGCCGCGAGCTTGGCGCGCAGGGTCGCGGCCAGCTCGTGGTGCGCCGCCTCGTTCGCCTGCCAGGCCGGCGAGGCGGGATCCGCCGCACTCGTCAGCACAGGTGCCTGCTGCATCCCTCGAGCTCCCTTGCTCGGTTAATGAGCGTTAACGTATGCCGCTCAGGTTAACGACCGCTAACGGGGTTGTCTAGGATTGGACCCATGACCACAAGCCCTACCCGCACGGACGCCCCGACGCGACGCGAGCAGATCCTCAAAGAGGCCGCCCGCCTCTTCGCCGAGCGCGGCTTCCACGGCGTGGGCGTGGACGAGATAGGAGCGGCCGTCGGCATCAGCGGACCCGGCCTCTACCGCCACTTCCCCGGCAAGGACGCGATGCTCGCCGAGCTGCTCGTGGGGATCAGCGAGCGGCTCCTCGACGGCGGACGGCTGCGCGTCGGCGAGACCGCCGGCGACCCCGGGGCGCTCCTCGGCGCCCTCATCGACGGGCACATCGACTTCGCCCTCGACGACCGGCCGCTGATCACCCTGCACGACCGGGAGCTCGACCGGCTCAAGGACGAGGACCGCAAGCGGGTGCGGCAGCTCCAGCGGCAGTACGTCGAACTGTGGGTGACCGTGGTGCGGGAGCTGTACCCGGACGCCGGCGAGCCGGAGGCGCGGGCCGCGGTCCACGCGGTCTTCGGCCTCCTGAACTCGACCCCGCACCTGGGCGCCCCGCTGGGCCGCGCCGAGATGGAACGCCTGCTCAGGAACCTGGCACACGGCGCCCTCGGGGCACTGACGGCCTGAAAGCCCGAAACGCCGACGTCCGGGCCCGCACGGGCGTGAGGGCCCGGACGCGGTGGGTGCTTCCGGACTACGCGGCGGCCGGCCGCTCGTCGCGGGTCAGGCGGCGCAGCGCGAGGGCGATGACGAGGGCGGCCGCGGCGCAGACCGCGAGGGCGAGGAAGCCGTCGGCGACGCCGGAGGCGGTCGCGGCCGAGACGGAGGCGCCCTCCTCCAGACGCCCGTCGACGGAGGTCGCGAGGAGGGTGCCGACCACGGCGATGCCCAGGGCGGCGCCGCTCTCGTTGAAGGTGTTCAGCAGGCCGGAACCGACGCCCGACTCCTCCACCCCGACGTGCGAGGTGCCGATGCCGAACAGCGGGACGAAGCAGGCCGGCAGACCCGCGCCGACGACGGCGAGCGCCACGACGGTCAGCCCGACCGAGCCGGTGCCGGTGGCGAGGGCGCCCGTACCGACGAGCTGGAGCGCGGCGCCCGCCGCGTACATCCCGCCGAGCCCCAGCGCGCCGGCGAGCACCGGGGCGGCCAGGGCGACGGCGAGGGCCGCGAGGCCCATGGGCAGCAGCGAGAGGCCGGTGGCGAAGGCGCTCATCCCGTGGACCTGCTGGAAGTACAGGCTGGCGAGGAAGGAGCTGCTGCACGAGCTCTCCGACGCGAGCCCCGAGGTGCGCGGGGTGCTCGGCGCCCCGGCGGACCGATCCGGCGCGTAGCCGCCCGGTCGCTCGGCCGCACGACTGCCCGGGGTTTCCTTCGACGTGTACGCACACGATCACCGTCCAGCCCTCGGAGCCCCCGGGCGTCCCGGTGTCCGATCATCCGGGACGCCCGGGGGCGGGGCCCGGCAGAATGTGCCCCATGCCGATACTCAGCCGCCCCGCCCTCGTCGAGCACCTCGTCCGCACCCGGATCGCGGGAGACGTGGCCACACCGCGCGACAACAACCTCTCCCACTACCGCAAGCTCGCCAACGGCGACCGGCACTACTGGCTCGGCATCGACCTCGGTGACCGCTGGACCGACGAGCAGGACGTGCTCGCCGTGATGGCCGAGCGCTGCGGAGTCATCGACGACCCGGCCCACCGGACCGGCCAGGACACCATCGACCCCGAGCTCACCGTGGACGGCCTCGACCGGATGGCCGCCCGGCTCCGCAAGGCCGCCGCCGGCAAGGAGCGGGTCCTCTTCGCGACCGGTCACCCCGGCGCGCTGATCGACGTGCACAGCCGGGTCGCCGCCGCGCTGCGCGCCCAGGGCTGCGACATCGTCCGCATCCCCGGCGGGCTCGTCGCCGACGAGGGGTACGTCGTGCAGTTCGCGGACGTCGCCGTCTTCGAACGCGGGGCGAGCCTCTGGCACACCCACTCCCCTGAGCCGATGAACGCGATCCTCGACGCGCTCGGCGAGGACGGCCGGCCCGACCTGGTGATCGCGGACCACGGCTGGGCGGGCCGGGCGGGCCAGCGGGGGATCGACTCCGTCGGGTACGCGGACTGCAACGACCCGGCGCTCTTCCTCGGCGAGGCGGAGGGCACCATGCAGGTGACGATCCCCCTCGACGACCACGTCCTGGACCCCCGCTTCTACGAGCCGCTGACGGCGTACACCCTGAACGCGGCGGGCCTCGCCTGACGGGCCCAGCGCCCCCGGACCGGGGCGCGGGACCGGAAGACGGGAACGCCCCGCGCCGCCTCGGCGCGGGGCGTCCGTGTCGGGGCGCCTCCCCCTTGCGGTGAGGGGATCAGAAGACGACGGGGTCGGGGGTGTCGTACGCGGAGCTGTACGGCGAGACGACGTCGAGGTGCGTTCCGCGCCTGAACGGGGTCTTCCAGTCACCGGTGCCCTTGTAGACGTGGAGCAGCGAGGACTGCGGGGGTCCGCTCTCCGCGATCAGGTCCGCCCGGCCGTCCCGGTCCACATCGCCGATGTTGACGATGTGCCGGAACTGGCTCCACCCGCGGCCGGCCTTGGTGCGCGGCGCGAACGTGCCGTCCCCCTTTCCGAGGTACAGCCACAGGTCGCCGTTCCGGTCGCGGGCCAGGAGGTCGCCGGTCTTCGCGCCGCCGATGTCGCCCGGGGCGGTGAGCAGGTCGTACGTGTTCCACCCGCCGCCGACGCGGACGCGCGGCGCGAACGGCTTGGCGGCGTCGCCGGTGGCCTTGTACAGCCACAGGACGCCCGTCGTGTCGGTGGCGACGAGGTCGGGGCGGCCGTCCCCGGTCAGGTCGGAGCCCGCCGCGAACGTCTTGTACACGCCCCAGCCGGAGCCGATCCTGACCCGCGGCGAAAGCGAGTGGCCGGTGCCCGAGTAGAGCCACAGCACGCCCTGCTTGTCGCGGGCGACGACGTCCGCGTACGGGGTCGCGTCGAGGTTCCCGGCGGACAGCAGCCGGTCGTACGCGAACCAGCCGCCGCCCCGCTCGGTCCGCTCCCACGGCTTCTCCGACTGCGCGACGAACTGCCGGACGTCGTACGAGGCGAGGTGGCCCGAGCTGTCGCGGACGAGCAGGTCGGGGGAGCCGCTGTCCGAGTAGTCGTGCGGGGCGGTGCCGCTCGCGACCTGGAGGGTGCCGGTCCGCTCGATCTGCCCGCCGACGCCGTTGAGCGGGGTGGCGGTGACCTGCCACGCGTAGGCGCCGTTGTACGCGGCGGTCCCGTTCGAGAAGGTCCCGTCCCACGCGAAGGCGGCCTCGGTGCTCGTCCCCAGAAGCTCCTTGTCGGCCGTCCAGGTCTTCCCCGTCGCCGTGTGCGTCAGCCGCAGGCTCACCCTCACGTCGCCCCGGCTGAGGTTCCACCGCAGCACCGCCTTGGACCCGGCCGTGCCGAAACCGGTGGTGGCGGGCACCTGCTCGTCCACGACCGAGACCGGAGTCCTCGCGCCGTTGGTCGCCACCTGGGTGACGGAGGGCCGGCCGTCCGGGCCGAGGGCGATCCGGTACAGGCCGTCGCCGTGCTCCGGAGTGGTGCCCTGCGCCAGCAGGTCGTCGCCGGATCCCGACACGACCCCCAGGTCGCCGAGGAGGCCGGCGGTCGTGCCGTCCTTGAGGGAGACGGCCGAGAGCTCGTGGTCGGACACACCGGACACGACCCAGTCCCCGATCAGGGAGACCGGAACGTAGGAGCCGCCGTGGGTCTCGAAGGTGGTGTGCCGCGTCGTCCCCGCCGCACCCCGGAGGGCCGT
The DNA here is from genome assembly GCF_042716635.1 of Streptomyces sp. NPDC058664. Taxonomy (NCBI): domain Bacteria; kingdom Bacillati; phylum Actinomycetota; class Actinomycetes; order Kitasatosporales; family Streptomycetaceae; genus Streptomyces; species Streptomyces sp. NPDC058664. The sequence continues at coordinate 184,761 of NZ_JBHXRW010000001.1, forward strand.
CACCAGGGTCACGGAGCCGTCGGGGTTGCTCTCGGACCAGGCCAGGTGCGTGGCCGAGACAGCGATCTCGGAGGCGTGGTAGAGGCGGGGCACGGCCAGGTCCTCGACGACCTTCGCCGCGGCGAGGTCGACGACGGCGAGGTGCTCCACGTCCGAGACCTCGTACCGGACGGCGAGGGCGCCGGAGGGGGAGTACGTGAGGTCCCGGATGTACGCGTCGGCGGGAAGGCCCTGCACCGGGCGGTGCACGACCGCGTCCCCGGGCTTGGAGACGAGGTGGAGGCTGTTGCCGGCGCGGACCATGACGAGGGTGTCACGCGCGACCTGCCAGAGTTCCGCCCCCTCGCCCACGGAGCTGGTGTCGATGTCGACGGGCTCGCCGCCCGCCATGTCCAGGAGCCGGTAGCCGCTTCCCCCCGTCTGCACCGCGACGAGGTCGCTGTTCGTCGCCGCCGTGGGGTTGACGTAGTCGGGGGCACCCTTGGGCAGGGTGGTCACGGCCCCGTCCGCGGCCCGGCGCCACTGCCAGCTGGTGGTCACGCCGTCGCTGGAACCGGCCCAGGTCAGGAAGCCGGTGGAGCCGCCGCCGTGCAGCTGCTCGTTGAAGCCGAGGGCGAAGGGACCCGCCTGCTGCTCCGCCGAGGCGACGGTGACCGCTCGTGGGGCGGCGAGGGCGGGGGTGGCGGCCAGGGCCGTCCCGGCTGTCACGGCGAGGGCGACGGTGACCGCGACGGCGAGGTTCCGGCCGGCCGGGCTGAGGTGCTTCAAGGGGCTTCCTCCGGGCTGTGGTGGTGGCGTCCCTACGCCACAACCACAGGACCCGCGACAGCCGTGCAAGGTTGTACGACACCCGGAAGGAAGATCGAATCCCTCAGGTCGGGCCCGGATCGGTCGGGCCCGGATCGGCGGGTCGCCGGTCCCGGCGCTGCTCCACGCCCGGCGTCGGGTCCAGGTACACCCGGCGGATCGACGGGAAGCGTTCCCGGAGTCGGGACTCCGCGTCCTCGCACGCCCACTCGACCTGCGCCGCCGACGACACGTCCCGGAAGTCGACCTTCGCCGCGATCAGGACCTCCCCGGGCCCCTGGATGAGCGTCGTCAGGTCGAGGACGTCCACGAGGTGCGGGACGGAGAGGAGCTCCTCCCGTACCGCGTCCCGCATCTCGCGCGGCAGCGGCCGGCCGACGAGCAGGTCGGCGTTGGACCGGCCGAGCACCCAGGCCACGTACACGAGCAGTACGCCGATGAGGATCGAGGCGACGCCGTCCCAGACGCCCGAGCCGGTGATCTGCCCGCCGAGGAGGCCGCCGGCCGCCAGCATGAGGCCGGCGAGGGCGGCGGAGTCCTCCAGGACGACCGCCTTGACGGTGGTGTCGGGGGTGAGTCGCAGATAGCGGGCGAACGGGGCCCTCATCCGCTCCGCCTCGGCCTTGACCTGCCTGATTCCGGTCCGCAGCGAGAAGCCCTCCAGGACGAAGGCGATGCCGAGGACGATGTACGAGATCGTCGGGTCGCCGAGTTCCTCGCCGTGGGTGAGGGTGTGGATCCCGTCGTAGACGGAGAAGACCGCGCCGCCGACGAAGGTGGCGACGGCCGCCAGCATCGCCCAGACGTACAGTTCGGCGGCGTGGCCGATCGGGTGGTCCTCGTCGGCCGGTTTCCCGCTCCGCTTGAGCGCGGTGAGCAGCATGACCTCGGTGACCGTGTCGGCGAGCGAGTGGGCCGCCTCGGAGAGCATCGCGCTCGACCCGCTGACGACACCCGCGACGGCCTTGGCGGCGGCGATCCCCAGGTTCGCCACCGCCGCCACGATCACGGTGAAGGTGCTCTCGCCGTTCCCCGAGTCCTTGGTCATGACATCGGACGGTATGTCCGGGCGTCAGCGGGGGACGCGAACGACACCCTCCTGGATGACGGAGATCGCGAGCTTCCCGTCCCGCGTCCAGATCCTGGCCTGGCCGAGGCCGCGCCCGGCGGAGGCGGAGGGCGACTCCTGGTCGTACAGGAGCCATTCGTCGGCCCGGAACGGCCGGTGGAACCACATCGCGTGGTCGAGGGACGCCCCGACCACGTCCCCGAGGGCCCAGCCGCCGCGCCCGTGCGCGAGCAGCACGGAGTCGAGCAGCGTCATGTCGGAGACGTACGTCGCCAGGCAGACGTGCAGCAGATGGTCGTCGGCCAGCTTGCCGTTGGTGCGGAACCACACCTGTGAGCGGGGTTCGCGCGGCTCGCCGACGGAGCCCCAGGGCGGGGTGTCGGCGTACCGCAGGTCCACGGCCGCGCGCGCCTCGACGAGCCGGGTCGCGATCTCCTCCGGCAGGTGCCGGGGGAGCATCTCGGCGGCCGTCGGCAGCGACTCCGGGTCGGGCGCGGCCGGCATGTCCGCCTGGTGGTCGAGCCCCTCCTCGTACGCCTGGAAGGAGGCGGAGAGGTGGAAGACCGGCTGGCCGTGCTGGACGGCGACGACCCGGCGGGTGGTGAAGGACCGGCCGTCGCGGATGCGGTCGACCGTGTAGACGATCGGCGCGCCCGGGTCGCCCGGCCGCAGGAAGTACGCGTGGAGGGAGTGCGCGAGACGGTCCTCGGGCACGGTCCGGCCCGCCGCCACCAGCGCCTGGGCGGCCACCTGGCCGCCGAAGACGCGGGGGACGAGCGCGGAGCGGGACTCACCCCGGAAGATGTCCCGCTCGATCCGCTCCAGGTCGAGCAGATCGAGCAGGGCATCGAGTGCGTCGTGCGGGTCGGGCACCTGGACTACAGACCCATCGACTTGGCGATGATCGACTTCATGATCTCGCTGGTGCCGCCGTAGATGCGGTTGACGCGGTTGTCGGCGTACAGGCGGGCGATCGGGTACTCGTTCATGTAGCCGTAGCCGCCGTGCAGCTGGAGGCAGCGGTCGATGACGCGGTGCGCGACCTCGGTGCAGAAGAGCTTGGCGCTCGCGGCCTCGGCCGGGGTCAGCTCGCCCGCGTCCAGGGCCTCCAGGGCGCGGTCGGCGACGGCCTCGGCGGCGTCCACCTCGGCCTGGCAGGCGGCCAGTTCGAACTTGGTGTTCTGGAAGTGCGCGACCGGCTTGCCGAAGACGGTGCGGTCGGTCACGTACTGCTGCGCGAACCGGACGGCGGCCTTGGCCTGCGCGTACGCGCCGAAGGCGATGCCCCAGCGCTCGGAGGCCAGGTTGTGGCCGAGGTAGGAGAAGCCCTTGCCCTCCTCGCCGAGCAGGTCCTCGACGGGCACCTTGACGTCGACGAAGGCCAGCTCGGCCGTGTCGGAGGTGCGCAGGCCCAGCTTGTCCAGCTTGCGGCCGATGGAGTAGCCCTCGGACTTGGTGTCCACGGCGAACAGGGAGATGCCGAAGCGGCGGTCCTCGGCCGTGGGGGCGGAGGTGCGGGCGCAGACGATCACGCGGTCGGCGTGGACGCCACCGGTGATGAAGGTCTTGGAGCCGTTGAGGACGTAGTGGGTGCCGTCCTCGGAGAGCTTGGCGGTGGTCTTCATGCCCGCGACGTCGGAGCCGGTGCCCGGCTCGGTCATCGCGAGGGCCCACATCTCCTCGCCGCTGACGAACTTCGGCAGGTAGCGCTTCTTCTGGTCGCCGGTGGCGAGCATCTTGATGTACGGCAGGGCGAGCAGCACGTGCACGCCGGAGCCGCCGAACTGCACGCCGGCGCGCGAGGTCTCCTCGTAGAGGACGGCCTCGAACTTGTGGGTGTCCAGGCCCGCGCCGCCGAACTCCTCGGGCACGTTGATGCCGAAGATGCCCAGCTCGCCGAGCTTGGCGTAGAAGTCGCGGGGCGCCTGGCCCGCCGCGAACCACTCGTCGTAGACGGGGACGACCTCGGCCTCGATGAAGGCGCGGATGGTCTCCCGGAACGCCTCGTGGTCCTCGTTGAATACGGTACGGCGCACGAGCCGCCTCCTCGGAGTCCTGGGCGCCTGGCCCACTATGCCTAAGCGCTTGCTCAGTCAAGTTACCCATCGGTTCGCGCCGCTGTCCAGGTCTGCGCGCCCATGGTTGCCCACGTCACGTTCCCTCAGGGCGCCGGCGCCTCCACGGCGGTCCAGCGACGGTGCACGGAGTCGTACGCGAACGAAGACCCGCCCGCGACGGAGGCCGTACGGAAGGGGCGGCCTCCGTCGGTGATCCGGACCGTCCCCGAACGCCCCTCGCTGCTCCACTCCAGCTCCAGGTACCAGCGGCAGTCACACCCCGCCGTCCGGGCGGTGACCAGCAGTTCTTCCGGCTCGGCGGCGCTGACCGCGTACGGGAGGGAGACCGCCGGGAGCGTCCGGCCCTCCTCCCCGGAGGCGTCGTACCCGTCCAGCGCCCGCGCCACCGGCCGCGGCCGGTCCAGGTCCACCTCGAAACGGCGCGGCGTCACCGCCCCGCCGCACCCGCCGTCCATCCGGTACGCCGCCCACGGCAGCGGCGCACCCCGCTCCACCACCCGCACGTGCAGCGCCTGGAGCACCACCGCCGCCGCGCCCTTCCCCTGCACCGACACCCGCACCAGCGTCTCCCCGCCGTCCACGGCCCCCCGCGCCGCCGCCCAGCTCCGCGCGTCGGCCGTCTCCGGCGGGGGAGGGGGCGTCCGCTCCACGAGGTAGGTGTGCCCGCACCCGTTCTTCCAGAGGTGCGAGGCGACCGTCCACGTCAGCGGCGCCGGTGGCTCGGCGGCCCGCTCCCGGGTCTTCCCGGGCAGGAGTACGGCTCCGAGCGTCACCGCCCCCACGACCGCCAGCGCCCCGCCGACCACGCCCACCCACCCCCACCGGCGCCTCCGCCGCTCGGACGGGAGGCCCGGCACGCGCGCGTGCACGGGTTCCAGCTCGGGCTCGGACGCAGGTTCCGGGGCCGACTCGGGCTCCGGCGCAGGCTCCGGAGTCGGCTCGGGCTCCGGCGCCGGCTTCGATTCCGGGCCGGGCTCGGGCTCCGCGTCGGGCTCCGGCGCCGGAGGGCGACGGGTGCGGTCCGCGCGGCTCCAGGCCCCCTCAAGGGCCCGCCGCTCCTCCTCGTCCGCCCCGCACAGCAGGGCGAGGCGGTCGACCACGGCGAACTCCTCCGGGACGGTCGCGCCCGAGCAGTAGCGATGGAGGGTGGACGCGCTGACGCTCAGGCGCCGGCCCAGCGCCTCGTAACTGCGCCCGTCCCGCGCCTTCAGCGCGCGCACGAGCCGCGCGAACTCCTCGACGGCGGCGTCCTTCGGCATTCCATCCCCCTCGACCCTGCGTCCCACCCTTCACGTCCTTGCACGTCAGCGGGGGTGGAATGGTTCCGGGACGGATGGTGGGCGCGTCACCGTTGCAGGCGGCGGGCGCCGGCCCGACGCTGGTCGAGCACTGACCGAACGACCCGACGGGGGATCCACCACCATGAACAAGCTCCGTACCGCACTCGCCACCGCCGCCGCTGCCGCCCTGGGCCTCGCCGCCCTCGCCACGGCCCCGGCGCAGGCCGCCGCCCAGCCCGCTTTCCTCGCCGCCTCCCAGATGCCGCCGTCGTCGACGCCGTGGACCGCCACCCAGGTCTTCACCGGCATCCCGGAGAACGGCGGCGCCCTCTGCGCCCCGTACAAGATCCCGGCGCAGAACACCCGCTACCGCGAGTTCAACACCGAGCTCGACACCAACGGCGTCCAGATCACCACCGTCGCCCGCACCGAGGCCGACGCCGTGAAGCTGGTCGACACCCTCCGCAAGGCCCTCGCCGGCTGCGGGCCCCTGCTGGAGCGGCAGAACCCGGGCCTGCACGCCGTCAGCGCCTCCCACGGCAAGCTCGCCGTCGAGGAGGGTGCCTGGGTCTACAGCCTGGACACCGCCGACCCGCAGATCGGCACCACCGACATCCACCTCTTCTCCGTCGGCCGCGACGGCCGCACCGTCACCCTCGTCCGCTGGGGCCAGATGGGCGACCTGGCGGACGCCCCGCTCGCCGGCTTCCGTACGACGACCCGCGTCGCGGTGAACAAGCTCTGGCCCTGATGTGCCGTCAACTCGATGAATGCTGAACTACCCAGAGCGACAGTCAAGTCGCAGAACAGCTCTATTCGGGTGATACTGGTACGTGGGATTCCCATGTCGGCACGCTCGTGCGTCGAGCCGAGCAGCCCATCCGTCGTGAGACCGGTACCGGTCGGGGGACCGTTTCGAATGTGATGCGAAAGGATGCGTCATGGAACCCGTCATGGAACTCGAATCCCTGCCTGACGAGATCGTCGCGGAGATCGAAGTGCGGGACCGCTGGAGGCGCGCGTCGGCCGGGGCCCTGGAGTTCCTCATCACCGACATCGGGAGGTGGCCGTTGGGTTCGACGGTGCGGGTCGCCTTCCTCGACGGGGACGACCAGTTGCACGCGGACGTCGCGGGAGCGACGAAGCAGATCACCGACGCCTGCAACCTGACACTCGACTTCGGGCAGAACGGCGGAGGCGGAACGTTCCGGCGCTGGACCACGGCCGATACCGCCTTCGCCGCCGAGATCCGGGTCAGCTTCGACCTGGACGGCTTCTTCTCCCTGGTGGGCACCGACAGCACGGACCCCACCATCGGCGCGGGAGGCGGTCCGGTCGGGGGCAACCCCGGCCAGCGCAGCCTGAACCTCGGGCGGTTCGCGGTGAACAGGCCCGCCCAGTGGGAGGGCACCGTGCGGCACGAGTTCCTGCACGCGCTGGGATTCCACCACTCCCACCAGAACATGCGCGGCACCTGCGAGGGCGAGTTCCGCTGGGAGGACGAAGTCGGGTACGTCCCCACGCAGGACCCGGGTGGTGTCTTCGTGGCGGACGCCCAGGGCCGGCGCCCCGGCATCTACACGTTCCTCGCGGGGAAGCCGAACAAGTGGCCGCGGGCGAAGGTGGATCACAACCTGCGCACCGTGGACGACCCGGATCTCGTCGCCGGGCCTTTCGACCCGAAGTCCGTGATGCTGTACCGGTTCCCGGCGTTCTTCTACAAGTCCACCCCCAGCAGCTGCGCGCCGACCGGTAACGGGCAGAACCTGTCGGACGGCGACAAGCGCGGGCTCGAGCTGATGTATCCGCACACCACGGGCGCGTTGGCGGACCGTCAGTCCCGTGCCGACGCGGTCCTGCAATCGCTCGGGGTCGGTCCGGAGGGACTTCCCGGTGCGGACGGCGGCGGCCTGGCCGAGGCGTACCGCAGCCGGGTCGAGGAACTGGCCGTCGCCCAGGCGGCGGGTGTCCGCTGAGCCGGGCCGAGCCGGTCCGGCTGACGCGCGGCGCCGAACACGCGCTGGGCCGGGGGAAGCCCGTCGCGTTCTCGGCCTCCCCCTTCATCAGAGGGACTTGAGCGCGAACCACAGCTCCATGCGGACGTCCGGATCGTCCAGGTCCCGTCCCAGGAGCCCGGCGCAGCGGGCGATCCGCTGGCGGACGGTGTTGCGGTGGAGGTCCAGCGCGACGGCCGTCCGGTCCCAGCCACCGTGCAGCGAGAGCCAGACGCGCAGAGTCTCGGCGAGTGGTTCGGACAGCGGGGCGAGGAGGGCGCGCGCGTGGGCGGTGGCCTCGTCCGGGTCCACCAGGGCGGCGATCCCGCCCGCGCGGTGCCGCACCAGCTCCGCCCCGGTCGCCTCCGCCCGCCGCAGGGCGCGCGCCGCCTGCGCGTCCGCCGCCGCGAGTTCGCCCGCCTCGACGGGGGCGCTCACGCCCAGCGTCCAGCCGGACTGAGCGGTGACGGGGGAGGCGGCGGGCAGGAGCAGGCGTACGGCTCCGAGCGCGGCCCCCGCAGTCGTACGGCCCGAGCCCGCCGCACCGGGAGCCGTACGGCCCGAGCCCGCCGCCCCCGGAGCCGTACCGCCCCCGTCCACCAGCGGTGTCCCCAGCGCCGCCGCCAGGGAGGCCGCCGCGAACGGGGTGCCGTCGCCGCCGCTCGCGTGGACCACCGTCCACGGGCCCTGGCCGAGCGCGCCCGCGACCTCCGCCGGGAGCGCGCCGAGCAGCAGCCGGACCAGTGCCCCGTCCCGTACCGTCACGTCCGCGCCCCGGTGCGGGGCCGTCAGGAGCGACAGCAGGACGACCGCGACGCCCGCGATCGTGTGGTCGCCGGGGCCGCGCCGCTCCGTCGCCACCCCGAGCGTCAGCCCGTCACCGCCCCCGAGGGCGTACGCGGCGAGCCGGAGCCCGCCGCCCTCCCCGCCCGCCGAGGCCGGGCCGCCGGGGCGTGGCCCGATCACCCCCGCGAGCTCCCGCAGCGCACGGGCCGCGTCCGCCGGTACCTGCCTGCCGGCCGCCACCGACTCCGTACCGTCCGCGCCGAAGAGCACCGCCCGTCCCGCGAGGCGCGAGGCCAGCGCGCCGAGGACCGCCGGGACCGGGGCCGGCCGGGCGGCCGCCGCCGCCAGGGACTGCTGCGCCTCCGTCACCCGGCGCAGCTCGTACAGCCTGGCCTCCGCCATCAGCCGCCACAGCGCCCGCGCGACCGCCGTGAACGGAGTCCTCGGCGGCACCTCGACCAGCGGCAGGCCGTGCCGCGCGCAGGCCTCGACGAGCTCGGCCGGAACCGTGTCGTACACCGGCGTCACCCCGAAGGCGAGCGCCGCCGCCCCCGCCTCCACCACCCGTTCCACGTACCGTGCCGGGTCGGTGAGCTGGACGCCCGCCGTCATGAGCAGTTCTCCGCCGAGGAGGTACGGGTAGGGGTCGGCCATCTCCGAGGTGTGCACCCAGTGGAGCGGGACGTCCTCGGGTCCCGCGAGCAGCCGGAGCCCGAGGTCCCGGCGGGCGAGCAGCGCGGCGAGCGGGACGGGCGGCGCGGGGTGGGTGGAGAGGGACTCCGTGTCCGAAGGGGAGGTCGTCATGGATCCTTCGTACAGCATCGACTCGTACAGTGGAGGAAACGTACACTTCTGCACCGCTTTCCCGCCGCCTACCGTCGTGGTGTCCAGCGGGCCGAGACCCACCCCCGCCACACTCCAGGAGGACCCGACCATGAGCAGCGACCAGAACACCCCGCGCGGCCCGATCGACTCGTCCCGCGTCCCGCGGTACGCCGGTCCCGCGACGTTCGCCCGGCTGCCGCGGCTCGACGAGGTCGGCACCACCGACGTCGCCGTGGTCGGCGTCCCCTTCGACAGCGGCGTCTCCTACCGCCCCGGCGCCCGCTTCGGCGGCAACGCCATCCGCGAGGCCTCCCGCCTGCTCCGCCCCTACAACCCGGCGCAGGACGCCTCCCCGTTCGCCCTCGCCCAGGTCGCGGACGCCGGTGACATCGCCGCCAACCCGTTCAACATCAACGAGGCCGTCGAGACCGTCGAGGCCGCCGCCGACGAGCTGATCGGCACCGGGGCCCGCCTGATGACCCTCGGCGGCGACCACACCATCGCGCTGCCGCTGCTCCGCTCCGTCGCCAAGAAGCACGGCCCCGTCGCCCTGCTCCACTTCGACGCGCACCTCGACACCTGGGACACCTACTTCGGCGCCGAGTACACCCACGGCACCCCGTTCCGCCGGGCCGTCGAGGAGGGCATCCTCGACACCGAGGCGCTCTCCCACGTCGGCATCCGCGGCCCGCTGTACGGCAAGCAGGACCTCACCGACGACGAGAAGATGGGCTTCGGCATCGTCACCTCGGCGGACGTCTACCGCCGCGGCGCCGACGAGGTCGCCGACCAGCTGCGCCAGCGCATCGGGAACCGCCCGCTGTACATCTCCATCGACATCGACTGCCTCGACCCGGCCCACGCCCCCGGCACCGGCACCCCCGAGGCGGGCGGCATGACCTCCCGCGAGCTCCTGGAGATCCTCCGCGGCCTCTCCTCCTGCAACCTGGTCTCCGCCGACGTCGTCGAGGTCGCCCCGGCGTACGACCACGCCGAGATCACGGCGGTCGCCGCGTCGCACACGGCGTACGAGCTGACGACGATCATGTCCCGCCAGATCGCGGCGGGCCGCGCCTCCGGCGCGAAGTAACCTCGGCGGGTTGTGGGCAGTCGTTCCGCAGGGCGGAACGGGTGGGCACAACCCGCCCACCGGGCCGCACCCGACCGACCGAGCCACGTCCAAGGGGACCTGTCCATGACCCACGACCACGACCTGGTCCTGCGCCCGTCCGCCGCGCAGACGGAGGCCGCCCTGAACCCGCCCGCGGGGCGCAACGGCGGCGACCTCGTCGTCGAGACCCTCACCGGCCTCGGCGCCACCACCGTCTTCGGCCTCCCCGGCCAGCACGCCCTCGGCATGTTCGACGCGCTGCGCCGCTCCTCCCTGCGGTACGTCGGCCTCCGCGTCGAGAACAACGCGGGCTTCGCCGCCGACGCGTACGGCCGGATCACCGGCGAGGCGGCCCCGCTGCTGCTCTCCACCGGACCCGGCGCGCTCATGTCGCTCGCCGCGCTCCAGGAGGCCGCCGCCGCCTCCGCGCCCGTCCTCGCGATCGGCAGCCAGGTCCCGGCGGCCGGCCTCGGCGGCGGCCGGCACGGCTACCTCCACGAGCTGCGCGACCAGCAGGCCTCGTTCCGGGACGTGGTCAAGTCCGTCCACACGGTCCGTACGCAGTCCCAGATCCCCTCCGCCATCGCGGCGGCCTGGGAGTCGGCGCTCACCGCTCCGCACGGGCCGGTATGGGTCGAGATCCCGCAGGACGTGCTCCTCGCGGAAACGATCCTGCCCGTGGTCACGGCGATGGACGCGACGCCGGAGGAGGTCGTCCCGCGCCCCGAGCTGACGGCGGTCGCGGCCCACCTCCTGGCGAACGCCGAGCGCCCCGCGATCATCGCGGGCGGCGGAGTCGTACGCTCCGACGCCTCCGGCAAGCTCCTCGCGCTCGCGGAGCGCCTGGACGTCCCCGTGGTGACGACCTTCGGCGGCAAGGGCGCCTTCCCGTGGGAGCACCCGCTCTCGCTCCAGTCCTGGCTGGAGGACCGGCACACCACCGACTTCCTGGAGGACGCCGACGTCCTCCTCGTCGTCGGCTCGGGCCTCGGCGAACTGTCCTCGAACTACCACACGTTCGCCCCGCGCGGCCGGGTGATCCAGATCGAGGCCGACGCCGGGAAACTGGAGTCCAACCACCCGGCGCTCGGCATCCACGCGGACGCCCGCCTCGCCCTCCAGGCGCTCCTGGAGACGGTCCCCGAGCGGCGGGACCCGGCGGCCCCCGAGCGGGTCTCGGCCGTTCTCACCAAGGTCCGGGACCGGATCGCCGCGCAGGACCTGGGCCTGGAGCAGCGGATCGTCGCGGCCGTACGGGAGGCGCTCCCGGACCGGTCCCCGAGCTTCTGGGACATGACGATCCTCGCGTACTGGGCGTGGTCGGCCTTCGACGCCCGGCACCCGAACACGATGCACTCCGCGCAGGGCGCCGGCGGCCTCGGCTACGGCTTCCCTGCCGCGCTCGGCGCGGCGGCGGCGGACCCCTCGCAGCCGGTCCTCGCGGTCTCCGGCGACGGCGGCGCGATGTACTCGATCGCCGAGCTGGCGACGGCGAAGCAGTACGGCCTCGACGTGACCTGGCTGATCGTCGACGACGGCGGCTACGGCATCCTGCGCGAGTACATGACGGGCGCGTTCGGCGAGGCCACGGCCACCGAACTCACCCGCCCGGACTTCGTCGCCCTGTCGGAGTCCTTCGGCGTCCCGGCGACCCTGACGACCCCGGAGACCCTGACGACGGACCTCGCGAAGGCCCTCGCGACCCCGGGCCCGTCGGTGGTGGTCCTGCCGGCCCTCCTGAGGATGTTCGAACCGACGCACCTGTGAGCCGGGAACCGTCCGGCCCACCCTCCCGGGGCGGGCCGGACGTTCGCGGTGTCCTCAGTCGACGAGCTCCTCCCACTGCTTCCTGTACTCGGCGAGCTGCGCCTCGTACCCCTGCCGGAACGCCTCCGTCCCGGTCTCCCCGAGTCCGTCCCGGGGTACGCGCTGCGGAAAGACCAGCTTCCCGATGTCGGCGAAGACCACCGCGGCGGCCTCGGCGCGGACCCCGCCCTTCTCGCGGGCCACGAACACCTGACGTCCCACGTTCAGCAGCAGGCGCCATGCGATGTTCCACGGATTGCCGGCCGCCCGGCTCACCTCCCGCTCCGACAGCGGCGCGACCCTGCCGGTTTCCGCGAGCCCCTTCAGTGCCCACAGCGCCGCGTGCAGCCGCCCCCACGCGTACGGCTTCCCGTCCTCGACCCGTGTCACGGACCTCCCCTTCCCTCGGCGGTCCGAGATCCCTACCCAGGACGGGCCCCCTACGAGCTCAACCCTTCCGGGCCCGTACGGGTCTTCCTCCCCGTGGCCCGCACGGGCCGTGGCGGGGAGGCACCGGTGGGCCGGGTTCGCAGGGTGGTGAAAGGCGTCGGGGAGTTCCTGGTCGAGACGGTCGGGGAGGTCCTCGCGGAGATCGTCCTGACCCTGCTCGCCTGCGCACTGCTCGCGGGCCTCGTCCTCCTCGCGTATCTGAGCTGGTCCTTCAGCCCCCGCCTGACCGTCGCGGGCGCCGGACTGCTGAGTCTCGTCCTCGTCCACGGGACGTGGGTGAAGTTCCGGGGCCCGGCCGGGACCCGCCGGAGGCGGCGGCTCGCCGCCGTGACGGGCGGTGTCTTCTCCGTCGTCGCCGTGACCGCCGTCTTCCTCCTCCTCCACGGAACGGGCTGCGACTGCCTGTGAGGACCTAGGACCAAAGCCCCGTCTTTGTTGCGGCGGGATGAAATCGCACGTCGGCCGCGTTGGGCCTTCCGGTAGAGCAGGACGGACGGGAGGCCATTCGTGGCGGCGGTGGGGCAGAAACAGGTGGCGGACGGGGAACCGGCGGCGGACGGGAAGCCGGCGGTCGACCGGCCGCAGGGCTGGGCCCGGAGACTCACCGGGTACGCCTGGCGGTACCGGGCGAACGTGATCCTCGCACTCGGGTCCTCCCTCCTCGGGATGGCCGTCCTCGCCCTCGTACCGCTCGTCACCAAGGTGATCATCGACGACGTCATCGGGACGAAGACCCGGGACCTCGGCGTCTGGACCGGCCTCCTCATCGGCGCCGCCGTCCTCGTCTACGTCCTCACCTACGTCCGCCGCTACTACGGCGGACGGCTCGCCCTCGACGTCCAGCACGACCTGCGCACCGACATGTACGCCACCATCACCCGGCTCGACGGGCGGCGGCAGGACGAGCTGTCCACCGGGCAGGTCGTCGGGCGGGCCACCAGCGACCTCCAGCTCATCCAGGGTCTTCTCTTCATGCTCCCGATGACCATCGGGAACATCCTGCTCTTCCTCATCTCGCTCGCCGTCATGGCCTGGCTGTCGATCCCGCTCACCCTCGTCGCCCTCGCCGTCGCCCCCGCCCTCTGGTACATCGCCAAGCGCAGCCGCACCCGCCTCCACCCCGCCACCTGGTACGCGCAGCAGCAGGCCGGGGCCGTCGCCGGGGTCGTCGACGGGGCCGTGACCGGCGTGCGGGTCGTCAAGGGCTTCGGCCAGGAGGACCAGGAGACCGGCAAGATCCGCGAAGCCGGGCGGAAGCTGTTCGCCGGCCGGCTGCGGACGATCCGGCTGAACTCGCGCTACACCCCCGCCCTCCAGGCCGTGCCCGCCCTCGGCCAGGTCGCCGTCCTCGCCCTCGGCGGCTGGCTCGCCTACAAGGGCCAGATCACCCTCGGCACCTTCGTCGCCTTCTCCGCCTACCTGGCGTCCCTCGTCGGCCCGGTCCGCATGCTCGCCATGGTCCTCACCGTCGGCCAGCAGGCCCGCGCCGGCGTCGACCGGGTCCTCGAACTCATCGACACCGAGCCGGTCATCAAGGACGGGACGAAGGAGCTCCCGGCCGACGCGCCCGCCACCGTCGAGTTCGACGACGTGTCCTTCGCGTACGAGGACGGCACCCCCGTCCTCGACGGCTTCTCCCTGGAGATCCGCCCCGGCGAGACCGTCGCCGTCGTCGGCGCCTCCGGCTCCGGCAAGTCCACCGTCTCCCTCCTCCTGCCCCGCTTCTACGACGTCTCCCACGGCGCCGTCCTCGTCGGCGGCCACGACGTCCGCGAGCTCACCCTCGACTCGCTGCGCGCCGCCGTCGGGCTCGTCCCCGAGGACTCCTTCCTCTTCTCCGACACCGTCCGCGCCAACATCGCGTACGGCCTCCCGGAGGCCACCCAGGAGCAGGTCGAGGCCGCGGCACGGGCCGCCCAGGCGGACCGTTTCATCGCCGAGCTGCCCGAGGGCTACGACACCAAGGTCGGCGAGCACGGCCTCACCCTCTCCGGCGGCCAGCGCCAGCGCGTCGCGCTCGCCCGCGCGATCCTCACCGACCCCCGGCTGCTCCTCCTCGACGACGCCACCTCGGCCGTCGACGCCAAGGTCGAGCACGAGATCCACGAGGCCCTGAAGTCGGTGATGGCGGGCCGCACCACCCTGCTCATCGCGCACCGCCGCTCCACCCTCAACCTGGCCGACCGCATCGTCGTCCTGGAGGACGGCCGGCTCGCCGACATCGGCACCCACGCGGAGCTGGAGGAGCGCTCCCCGCTCTTCCGGCGCCTCCTCACCGACCCCGAGGAGCTGGGCGCCGTCTCGCCCGGCCACGTCACCCCGCCCGAGGTCCCCGAGGACCGCACCCTGCGGGCCGAGCTCGACGCGGAGTTCGACGCCGAGCGGGGCATCACCCCGACCCTGTGGGTACGGGACGAGGCCGCCGACCGGGAGAGCGCCCCGCCCGGGGCCACCCCCGAACTGCTCGCCGCCGTCGAGGCGCTGCCCCCGGCCACCGACATCCCCGACGTCGACGAGGCCCGCGCGGTGTCGCCCGAGGACGCGTACGGCCTGCGCCGGCTCCTGCGCGGCTTCGGCGTCCCGCTGCTCATCAGCCTCGGCCTGGTCGCCCTGGACGCCGGCGCGGGCCTGCTGCTTCCCGTCCTGATCCGGCACGGCATCGACGAGGGCGTGAACCGGCTGGCGATCGGCGCCGTCTGGGCGGCCTCCGCGTTCGCCCTGGTCACGGTGCTCGTGCAGTGGGTGGCGCAGACCGCCGAGATCCGGATGACCGGCCGTACCGGCGAGCGGGTGCTCTACGCGCTGCGCCTGAAGATCTTCGCCCAGCTCCAGCGGCTCGGCCTGGACTACTACGAGCGCGAGCTCACCGGCCGGATCATGACCCGGATGACGACGGACGTGGACGCCCTGTCCACCTTCCTCCAGACGGGTCTCGTCACCGCCTTCGTCTCCGTCGTGACCTTCTTCGGGATCATGGTCGCGCTGGTCTTCCTCGACCTCCAGCTCGCCCTGGTGGTCTTCGCGACCCTGCCGGTCCTGGCCGTCGCCACGTACTTCTTCCGCCGCTCCAGCGTGAAGGCGTACGAGCTGGCGCGCGAGCGGATCAGCGTCGTCAACGGCGACCTCCAGGAGTCGGTCTCCGGCCTGCGGATCGTGCAGGCCTTCCGCCGCGAGCGGTCGGGCGCGGCCCGGTTCGCCGAGCGCAGCGACTCCTACCGCGAGGCGCGCGTCCGGGGCCAGTGGCTGATCTCGATCTACTTCCCGTTCGTGACGCTGCTGTCCTCGGTCGCCGCCGCCGCCGTCATGATCGTCGGCGCGAACCGGATCGAGGCGGGCACGCTCACCACCGGCGCGCTCGTCGCCTACCTCCTCTACATCGACCTGTTCTTCGCCCCCGTGCAGCAGCTCTCCCAGGTCTTCGACGGCTACCAGCAGGCCGCCGTCTCGCTGAAGCGGATGCAGGAACTCCTCCAGGAGCCGACGTCGACGGCCGCCGCCGACGCACCCCTGGACGTGCTCTCGCTGCGCGGCGAGATCGCCTTCGAGGACGTCTCCTTCGCGTACGGGGGAGAGGACGGCACCGCGAAGAAGGAGACCGCCCTCACCGGCATCGACCTGCGGATCCCGGCCGGCCAGACCGTCGCCTTCGTCGGCGAGACGGGCGCGGGCAAGTCCACCCTGGTCAAGCTGGTCGCCCGGTTCTACGACCCGACGGGCGGCCGGGTCACCGCCGACGGCACCGACCTGCGGGACCTCGACCTCACCGCGTACCGCCACCGGCTCGGCGTCGTCCCCCAGGAGGCGTACCTCTTCGCCGGGACGGTCCGCGACGCCATCGCGTACGGCCGCCCCGGGGCGACCGACGCCGAGGTGGAGGCGGCGGCCCGCGCGGTCGGCGCCCACGACATGATCGCCACCCTCGACGGCGGCTACCTCCACGAGGTCGCCGAGCGGGGCCGCAACCTCTCCGCCGGACAGCGCCAGCTCATCGCCCTCGCCCGCGCCGAGCTGGTCGACCCGGACGTCCTGCTCCTCGACGAGGCCACGGCGGCCCTGGACCTGGCCACCGAGGCCCAGGTCAACCAGGCCACCGACCGCCTCGCCGGACGCCGCACGACCCTGGTCGTCGCCCACCGGCTGACCACCGCGGCCCGCGCGGACCGGGTGGTGGTCATGGACCACGGCCGGGTCGCGGAGGACGGCACCCACGAGGAGCTCCTCGCCCTGGGCGGCCGGTACGCGTCGCTGTGGAGCACGTTCATCGGGGAGGCCGTCGACGAGGAGGAGCAGCCGGAGCGGGTCTGAGTACGGCCGATCCGCCCGGATGAGTATCCGGGCGGATGGCCGACCACCGCCCCGCGGGCTTGGATCGGGGCATGAGCCACGACCTCCGCGCCCACGCCGCCTCGCCCGTCCCGATCACCCCGCCGGACGTGGAGGGCGCGCGCCTGCGGAAGCGGGCGCTGATCGGGGCCGGGCTGCTGCTCCCCGCGACCCTGCTCGCCGGCGTCCTCGCCCTCAGCACCGAGGACGCCGGCCGCTGCGTCACCTACGGGGAGGGCTGCGGCGGCGCCCCCGGCTTCCTGTACGCCGCGAGCCTGGTGATCGCCGCCGCGGCCTTCGTGACCGTGCTGGCCGTGGGGAGCACCTCCCGCGCCGGTGTCCGCCGGGCGGCGCTGTGGACGCAGCTCGGCGCCGAGGCCGTCTTCCTGCTGTTCGTCCTCACGACGTTCGCGTAGCCGGCCGGAGGCAACCATTCCGAGGGCTCGCGCGTCGTACGCCCGTACGCCTGAACCGCCGTACGGCCGTACGTTCGTACGGCGACCCGCCCGGAAGGGGACGCATGCCCACGGACACGCAGAACGGACGACGTGGCCGACGACCGCCCGCCCGTGCCCTCGCCCCGCTCCTCGTGGCCCTCGCCCTGCTTCTGGTCCCCGGTCCTGGCCCCGGAGCCGGGACCGCCGACGCCGCCTCCGTCTGCCAGGGCCGCCCGACCAAGACGTACCGTTTCGCCACCGGCGAGCTGCGCCTCTACCGGACCCGTCACTACGTCTGCGCCGTCACCGTCGCCAAGCGCCCGGGAGCCGCCCGGCCGATGAGCGTCTCGCTCCAGCCGCGCGGCGGCCGTCCCGCCGTCAAGGCCGGACGGTTCGGCCGGCAGGCCGGGCCCGTCACCGTCCACGCCCTCAACCGCTGTGTCCGGGCGGTCGGTTCGGTGTCCGGACGGGGCACGTCCACGGGCTGGATCCTGTGCTGACGAGCCTGCTGACGAGTCGGATCCTGTGCTGATGCGAAGGAAAGTCCAAGGGTAAGGACCAACTGGGTCTGGCGGTCCACACGTTGCCCCCGCTAGGTTCGCGACACCGTTGTGAACCATGGGGAGGACGAATGCGCAAGTCGCTCAGATGGCTGGTGTCGCTCTCGGTGCTCATAGGCACCGTCGGCTCCACGGGCGTGGCCACCGCCGCGGACACGGAAGCCGACAGCACCACGTCCGTCGCCGACTCGCAGAGCACGGACATCAAGGACCGCATCCTGGCGATCCCCGGGATGAGCCTGATCGAGGAGAAGCCGTACGCCGGCTACCGCTTCCTCGTTCTGAACTACGAACAGCCGATCGACCACCGACGCCCGTGGGCGGGCACGTTCCAGCAGCGGATCTCCGTCCTGCACAAGGACACGGACCGCCCCACCGTCTTCCGCACCAGCGGTTACGGCCTGAGCACCACCCCGAGCCGGACCGAGCCGACCCGGATCGTCGACGGCAACCAGATCTCCATGGAGTACCGCTTCTTCACGCCGTCGCGTCCGCAGCCGGCCGACTGGTCCAAGCTCGACATCTGGCAGGCGGCCAGCGACCAGCACCGGATCTTCACCGCCCTGAAGAAGATCTACGGCAAGAACTGGCTCTCCACCGGCGGCTCGAAGGGCGGCATGACCGCCACCTACTACGAGCGCTTCTACCCGCGCGACATGGACGGCGTCGTCGCGTACGTCGCCCCCAACGACGTGGTGAACAAGGAGGACTCGGCCTACGACCGGTTCTTCGCGAACGTCGGCACCAAGGAGTGCCGCGACCGCCTGAACTCCATGCAGCGCGAGGCCCTCGTCCGCCGCGAGCCGCTGCAGAAGAAGTACAAGGAGTGGGCCGAGGCCGAGGGCGCCACCTTCAACACGGTCGGCACGCTCGACAAGGCCTACGAGGCCGTCGTCCTCGACTTCGTGTGGGGCTTCTGGCAGTACTACGGCGAGGACGTCTGCGACCAGATCCCGGACGCGAGGACCGCGAGCGACGACACCGTCTACGAGACGATCGACGCCTACTCCGGCTGGGGCGCCTACGCCGACCAGGGCCTGGAGTACTACACGCCGTACTACTACCAGGCGGCGACCCAGCTCGGCTCGCCCAGCATCAAGCAGCCGCACCTGGACGGCCTGAGCCGCTACGGCTACCAGCCGGCCAGCAGCTTCGTGCCGAGCTCGATCCCCATGAAGTTCCAGCCGTGGGTCATGCGGGACGTCGACGACTGGGTCCGCAAGAACGCGCACCAGATGCTGTTCGTCAACGGCGGCAACGACCCGTGGAGCGCCGAGCCGTTCCGCCTCGGCAAGGGCGCGCGTGACAGCTACGTCTACACCGCGCCGGGCGCCAACCACGGCGCGAACGTGGCCGGGCTCGTCCCCGCCGAGCGGGAGAACGCCACCGCCCGCATCCTGGCCTGGGCCGGTGTCCCCGCCCCGGCCGTCCAGGCGGCGCAGCCGCTGGCACGCTTCGACGCCCGCCTCGACAAGGCGGTCGACGAGGACGTGACCCGGGAGCACGGCCTGCGGCCGTAACTCCCCGCCGTCCGTCGTGGGCAACTGTTCCGCTGGGGCGGAACGGGTGGGCACAACGGACGGCGCCCCTTGCCGGGCCTGGACTTTCGCGCCCTGACCCGCACCACGAGTGCGCCGCCACTGGTAGTGCGGGTCAGGAGGCTCAACGCGTGTACGACAGACCGTGGCCCACCGGATAGAGCACCTTCGCCGGGTCGTCCGCGTCCTGGACCGGGACCGGGAGCCGGCCCCTCGGCTGCGCCCGGCCCGCCAGGACCCGTACGGCGGCCCGGAGTTCGACGTCGGTCCAGGAGTAGGACGCGAGCGTCGCCCGCTGACCGCCGATCCGGGCGATGTCGTACGGGTTGCGGATCGCGATCGTCACCACGGGCACCCCGGTCGCGACGAGCCGCGCCACGAGCGTGCGCTGCGGACTGGCCGCGGTGACGTTGTACGTGCCGACGACGACCACGTCCTTCCCGGCCGCCGCCGCCACCGCCTCCTCGATCCTCGCTGCCGTCGGGGTGATCCCGGTGGAGAGCGCGGTCGCGGTGAACCCGAGCTCCGTCAGCGCCGTCGCCAGGGTGGTGGTCGGCGGCCCGGTGGTCCCGGACGGCGAGGCCGGGTCGGCGCCGACGACGAGGACCGAGCCGTGCGAGGCCGGGCTCAGCGGCAGGAAGCCGTCCTCGTTGAGGAGCAGCGTCGTGGTGGCCTCGGCGATCCGGTCGGCCTGCGCCAGGTGGGCGGCGGTGCCGACCACCCGCTCGACACCGGCCCTGCTCACGTACGCGTTCCGGAACAGGCCCAGCTTCGACTTCAGCCGCAGGATCCGCAGGATCGATTCGTCGAGCCGGGCCTCCGTCAGTTCGCCGTCCCTGACGGCCTTCAGGACCGCGTGCCACGCCACGTCGAGCTTCGGCGGGTTGAGCAGCTGGTCCACACCGGCCTTCAGGGCGAGGACCGCGACGCGGTCGTCGCCGTACTTGGTGCGCACCCCCTCCATGCCGAGCGAGTCGGTGACCACCACGCCGTCGTAGCCGAGCCGCTCGCGCAGGATGCCCGTGAGGATGGGCCGGGAGAGGGTCGCCGGGTCCTCGCTGGGGTCGAGCGCCGGGACCACGATGTGCGCGGTCATGATCGAGTCGATCCCGGCGGCGATCGCCGACTCGAAGGGCGGCGCGTCGAGCTCCGCCCACTGCGCCCGGGTGTGGGTGATCGTCGGCAGCCCGTAGTGGCTGTCCACGGCGGTGTCGCCGTGCCCCGGGAAGTGCTTGGAGGTGGCCGCGACCCCGGCCCGCTGGTACCCCTTGACCTGCGCGGCGACCATACCGGCGACCGCCGCCGGGTCGGAGCCGAAGGAGCGGACGCCGATGACCGGGTTCGCCGGGTTGACGTTGACGTCCGCGACCGGCGCGTAGTTCTGCCGGATGCCGACCGCCGCGAGCTCCGCGCCCGCGATCCGCGCGGCCCTGCGGGCGTCCGCGTGCGAGCCGCCGGCGCCGAGGGCCATCGCCCCGGGCACCAGGGTGGCGGGCTCGCCCACCCGGCAGACGATGCCGTGCTCCTGGTCGGTGGAGATGAGCACCGGGACCGGGGTGCGCTGGGCGAGGGCGGCCTGCTGGATGCCGTTGGAGAGTTCGGCGATCTGCTGCGGGTCGCGGGTGTTGTGGGCCCAGGCGAAGTAGATGACCCCGCCCACGTGGTAGCGCTCGACCAGCTCGGCGGCCGTACGGACGCCGATCTCCTTGAGGTTGGCGTCGATGTCGGCCTGGTCGGGGGCGGTCGCGGAGTGGCCGTACACCCGCATCACGAAGAGCTGGCCGACCTTCTCCTCGAGCGACATGCGGTCGATGATCCGCCGGAGCTTGTGGTCCTGGTCGGCGTGGGCGGGGGTGCTCACTCCGGTGACGGCGGCCGCGGCGGCTGCGGCGGTCACCGTGAGGAGGGTGCGTCGGGAGGGGACGGGGGCGCGGTGGTGCACTGATGCTCCTTCCGGCCGTGCGAGAGTGAAGTGAAGGAAACTTCCAAGGAGTCACGGATAGCCCGAAAGTAACTGCCAGGTCAAGGACCCGCGCACGAATCGCCCACGGCGACGATCCCGGGCCGGAGTCCCTGGAGCGTACGGACCGCCGCCCGGATCGCCGGGCACCGCGCCGCGTCCGTCCGCCACATGGCGTGCGGCGGAGCGGCCCGAGGCCCTTCGCGCCCGCCCTTCGTGTCTGCTCTTCGCGCCTGCCCCTCGCGCTCGTCCGGCGCGCCGGGAAACCCCTGGCGACCCCGTCTCCCACGGCCGTATCGTCGACCGGTCCCGCCCAGGAGGAAAGGCCCGTATGACCTTCGAGCACATCGCCGTCGACACCCCCGAGCCCGGCCCCGGCGCCGTCCTGCTCGTCGGCATCCCCGGCAGCGGCAAGTCGACCGTCGCCGCGGCCCTCGCGGCCCGCTTCGCCCGTTCGGCGCACATCGAGGTCGACCACCTCCAGGAACTGATCGTCCAGGGCTGCCACTGGCCCACCCCGGACGGCGACCCGGAGGCGGACCGGCAGATCCTGCTGCGCGCCCGCAACGCCTGCCTCCTCGCGGACAGCTTCACGGCGGCCGGCTTCCTCCCGGTCATCGACGACGTGGTCGTACGCCGCTCCCACCTGGACTTCTACCGCGCCCACGCGAAGGCGGGCCCGCTGCACGTGGTGGTCCTGGCCCCCGGTCCGGACAAGGCCTGGGAACGCAACAACGCCCGCCACAAGCGCCTGACGACGAACTGGGCGTTCCTGGACGAGGCGATGCGCGCCGAACTGTCCGGCGAGGGCGTCTGGATCGACAACGCGGACCGGACGGTGGAGGAGACGGTGGAGGCGGTCCTGACGGCGACGGGCCTGACGGCGGAGAAGAACTGACGCCCCGAGGGCAGCGTCCGACGGGACCGGCGCCCGGGGTCGCGGGGCTCCGCCCCGTCCCACGGGGCGCGCCCGGGGCTGCCGGCATCCCGCCCCCGGGGCCGGGGTCCGCCGGCACCTCCGCCCGTTCCGTCGGCCCGGGAAGCACGCTCCCAGGCCGACCGGGTTCCGTCAGGACCGCCCGGATCGGGGTGGGCCGGGTCCTGTGACGGTCCGCCGCGCCCCGGGTGGGCCGGATCCCGGCAGATCCCGACCGGGCCCCGTTCCCGGTCCCGCCGTCCCGGCTCAGCCCCGCGGCCGGGCCGTCGACCCCCGCACCACCAGCTCCCCCGGGACCGTCTCCAGGCCCCCCGCCAAGGGCTCCTCCGTGCCCATCGCCAGGCGGCCCGCGCGGACTCCCGCCTCGTGCAGCGGCAGGCGTACGGTCGTCAGGGCCGGGACCGCGTCCACGGAGAACGGCAGGTCGTCGAAGCCCGCCACGGACACGTCGCCCGGAATGTCCAGGCCCCGTTCCCGCAGGGCCGCGCAGACGCCGAGCGCCACCGTGTCGTTGGCGGCGACGATCGCCGTGAGGTCCGGGTCGCGGGAGAGGAGTTCGGCCGTCGCCTCGTAGCCGGACCGGCGGTCGTACGCGCCGTGGACCGTCGGACCCTCCGCGATCCCCGCCGCCGCGAGCGCCTCCCGGTGGCCTTCGAGGCGGTGCCGGGTCGTCGTCCGGTCGGCGGGCCCCGCCGCGTAACCGACGCGCCGGTGGCCGAGGCCGAGCAGGTGCTCGGTGAGGCGCCGCGCGCCGGTCCTGTTGTCGAAGACGAGCGCGGCCGCGTTCGCGTCGCCCGGCACCGGCGGGCGTCCGCACAGCACGACCCGGGTCCCCGCCTCCGCCAGTTTGGTGAGCTTGCCGGCCGTCGCCGCCAGGTGCTCGGGGTCCTCCAGGGAGCCGCCCATGAGGATCACGGCGGCGGCCCGCTGCCGCTGGAGCAGGGTGAGGTAGGTCAGTTCGCGCGCGGGGGAGCCGCCGGTGTTGCAGACGACGGCCAGCTTCTCGCCGCCGCCGCGCCCCGACGCGCCCTCCCCGATCGCGCTCTGCGCCGCGCTCGCCATGATCCCGAAGAAGGGGTCGGCGATGTCGTTGACGAGGACGCCGACCAGGTCGGAGGTGGCGGCGGCCAGTGAGCTCGCGGGGCCGTTGAGGACGTAGTCCAGCTCGTCCACCGCCCGCAGGACCCGTTCGCGGGTCGATTCGGCGACCGGGTAGTTGCCGTTGAGGACGCGGGAGACGGTGGCGGGCGAGACCCGTGCGCGAGCGGCCACGTCCGCCAGGGTGACGGTCATCGTGTGCGTACCTCCAGGGCCCTTGTCGACGGCGATGTCGGCAGGCTAGCGTCATCCTCGATGGAAAGCGCTTTCTATCTTCGCTTCCCTCAAGAACGCGGACCACCGGTGAGAGGAACATTTCATGACACGCAGGACCGTACGTATCGCCATGAACGGCGTCACCGGGCGCATGGGCTACCGCCAGCACCTCGTCCGCTCGATCCTCGCCCTGCGCGAACAGGGCGGCCTCGACCTCGGCAACGGCGAGACCCTCTGGCCCGAGCCCGTCCTCGTCGGCCGCCGCGAGCACGCCCTGCGCGCGCTCGCCGAGAAGCACGGCCTCACCGAGTGGTCCACCGACCTCGACGCCGTCCTCGCCGACGACAGCGTCGACATCTACTTCGACGCCCAGGTCACCTCCGCCCGCGTCGACGCGCTCACCAAGGCCATCGACGCCGGAAAGCACATCTACACCGAGAAGCCGATGGCGGCGGACCTGGCGGGCGCCCTGGAGCTCGCCGGACGCGCCTTCGACAAGGGCGTCAAGCACGGCGTCGTCCAGGACAAGCTGTTCCTGCCGGGCCTGCTCAAGCTCAAGCGCCTCATCGACGGCGGCTTCTTCGGCGAGATCCTCTCCGTACGCGGGGAGTTCGGCTACTGGGTCTTCGAGGGCGACTGGCAGGACGCCCAGCGCCCCAGCTGGAACTACCGCTCGGAGGACGGCGGCGGCATCGTCGTCGACATGTTCCCGCACTGGGAGTACGTGCTCCACGAGCTCTTCGGCCGGGTCACCAGCGTCAGCGCGCACGTCGCGACGCACATCCCGCGCCGCTGGGACGAGCAGGGCAAGCCGTACGAGGCCACCGCCGACGACGCCGCGTACGGCATCTTCCAGCTGGAGGGCGGCGCCATCGCCCAGATCAACTCCTCCTGGACGGTCCGCGTCAACCGCGACGAACTCGTCGAGTTCCAGGTCGACGGCACCCACGGCTCCGCCGTCGCCGGACTGCGCGGCTGCCGCGTCCAGCACCGCTCGGCCACCCCGAAGCCCGTCTGGAACCCCGACATCCCGGCCACCGAGTCCTTCCGCGACCAGTGGCAGGAGGTCCCCGACAACGCCGAGTTCGACAACGGCTTCAAGGCCCAGTGGGAGCTGTTCCTGCGGCACGTCACCCTCGGCGAGCCCTACCACTGGGACCTGCTCGCCGGCGCCCGTGGCGTCCAGCTCGCCGAGCTGGGCCTGAGGTCCGCCGCCGAGGGCCGCCGCCTCGACGTCCCGGAGGTCTCCCTTTGACTGCTCCCCTCCCCGAAAGGGTGGGGATTCCTGGCTCAGGCTGCTTCCTGGAGCGGCGCTCCAGGAAGTCTTACGCCCTCGACACCAGCCGGGTTCAGACCAGCCCGGACGAGCATCACGCGAGCGGAGTTCTTATCCCTGGGAGAGGCAACTCCGCACGTGGTGCAGGTGTAGGTACGTTCCGAAAGAGGAAGTGCGTGCTTGGTTCTCGCTCCGCACGACGCGCGGTCCATAGTGGTGTGCGCGGGGTGCACCAGGCGGATGTCGCGCCCGTGCTTGCGGCCCATCTCGATCAGGGCCTGCTTGGTGGCGCCGATGGCGGCATCCGCCGCCTTGCGCGCCATGGTCGACTTGGCGAGGAACTTCGGGCGGAAGTCCTCCACGGCGATCGCGTCGTGGTCGGTCACCACACGCTTGGCCCACTTGCGGGCGGTGTCCTGCCGTTGCCGGACTGCTTTCTTGTGCAGCTTGGCGACGTGCTTCTTCGCTTCGCGATAGCCCTTCGTTCCGGCTTGCCCCTTGGCAGGTTTGCGTCTGGCCGTCATCCGCTGGTACCGAGCCAGCCTGCCGTGGGCCTTTCGACCGTGTTCGGCGTGGGGGAGGTCGTACGCGTCGCTGGTCGTGGTGGCCGTCTCTTTCACCCCCCAGTCGACGCCGAGCACGCGGCCGGTCCCGGCGAGCGGTTGGACTTCGACAGGGACGACGAACGAGGCGTACCAGTGGCCGACGCTGTCGCGGTACACGCGCACCGAAGAAGGCTCGGCAGGCAGATGGCGGGACCACACCACCGTCAGGACGATCCTGCCTGCCAAGTACAGCCGGCCGTCCTTGAGACGGAACCCACGCTTGGTGTAGTTCAGCGTCGGCAGAGCTTCGCGCTTCTTCTTGTACCTCGGCATCCCGGCCCGGCGGTGCACCGGCATCCGGCCCTTGACGTCCTTGAGCGCTTTGGTGCGCGACTTCCCGAAGTCGCGGATCAGCTGTTGCTGCGGCACCGAGGAGCCTTCTGCCAGCCACGGCGTGCGGCCGCGAGCCTCGGTCAGCATCCTGTCCAGTCCGGCCGGGCCGCACTTCTCGTTCTCGGCGTGGGCCTTCTTCGACCGGGCCACGCACTCGTTCCAGATCCACCGACACCGCGCCCACTCGGCTTCCAAGCCGGTGCGGGCGGCCGACGACACGCGAAGCCGGTAGGTGAACCGGGCATGCCCGGCACTCCTGACTCCCCGCTGCGTCGCCATGGTGTCACTCTATCGCCTCCTATCAGTCAGAATGACACTATTCTGGAGTCATGAATGAGACAACGCGCATCACTCTCCGCCTTCCGGCCGACCTCCATGAATGGCTGGTCGCTCAGGCCAAGTCCGCCCGCAGATCTCTCAATTCCGAGATCGTGTACCGCCTGGAGGTCGAGCGCGCCGCTGCTGAGCCGGGCGGCGAACCATCCTGACGGTGATTCGTCGCTTCCCTCCTTGCTCCACAGTGGTCCGGTTCCTCCCCGGTCTGAAGGCCGGGGCATCCTTGGAGGCGCTCTGTGATCCGCCTGCCCGAACCCGACGGCGGCGTACGGGAGTACGCCCCCCGCGCCGAGCCGCTCGCGCTCACCGCGACCGGCCCGCTGACCTCCCGTACGGTCTTCTCCGCCGCCCACGTCGTCGCCGACCCCTCCGCCGACACCAGCCCCGACTCCCCGGCCGCCGTCGACTGGGACGCCACCCTCGCCTTCCGCCGCCACCTCTGGTCCCAGGGGCTAGGGGTCGCCGAGGCCATGGACACCGCCCAGCGCGGCATGGGCCTCGACTGGACCGGGGCCGCCGAACTGATCCGCCGCAGCGCGGCGGAGGCGCGCGGCGTGGGCGGCCTGATCGCCTGCGGCGTCGGCACCGACCAGCTCACAGGACCCGCCGGCCTGGCCGAGGTCCGCAAGGCGTACGAGGAGCAGCTCGCGCTCGTCGAGGAGACCGGCTCCCAGGCCATCCTGATGGCCTCCCGCGCTCTGGCCGCCGCCGCTTCCGGCCCCGAGGACTACCTCGACCTGTACGGCCACCTCCTCCGCCAGGCGAGCGAGCCGGTCATCCTGCACTGGCTCGGCCCGATGTTCGACCCGGCGCTGGAGGGCTACTGGGGCTCCGCCGACCTCGACGCCGCCACCGAGACCTTCCTCGACGTGATCAAGGCCCACCCCGACAAGGTCGACGGCATCAAGGTCTCCCTCCTCGAGGCCCGCCGCGAGGTCGAACTGCGCCGCCGCCTCCCGGAAGGCGTCCGCTGCTACACGGGCGACGACTTCCACTACCCGGAGCTCATCGCGGGAGACGAACAGGGCTTCAGCCACGCCCTCCTCGGCATCTTCGACCCGCTGGCCCCGCTGGCGGCGGACGCGGTCAGGACCCTGGACACGGGCGACGTCGACGGCTTCCGGGCGACCCTCGACCCGACGGTCGCCCTCTCCCGGCACCTCTTCCAGACCCCGACCCGCTTCTACAAGACGGGCGTCGTCCTCCTCGCCTGGCTGGCCGGCCACCAGGACCACTTCACGATGGTCGGCGGCCTGCAGTCCGCCCGCTCGCTGCCGCACCTCGCGCGCGCGTACGAACTCGCCGACGGCCTCGGCCTGTTCCCCGACCCGGCGCTCGCCGAGGCCCGGATGCGATCCCTCCTCACGGTGTACGGAGTCCCGCAGTGAACCTGGACCGCTTCGGCATCAACCAGATGACGGTCAAGCAGCTCGCCCTGCCCGACCTCGTCGCCCACTGCGTCCGCCTCGGCATCCCGGGCGTGGGCCTGTGGCGGGAACCCGTCCAGAAGTACGGAGTCGAGGCGGCCGCCGCTCTCGTCCGGGACGCGGACCTCACCGTCACCACCCTCTGCCGGGGCGGCTTCTTCACCTCGGACGGCTGGGAGGAGGACAACCGCGCGGCGATCGACGAGGCGGTGACGCTCGGCACCGACACCCTCGTCCTGGTCTCCGGCGGCCTCACCCCCGCCTGCCCCGACCTGCCGTCGGCCCGCGCCCGCATCGCGGAGGCGATCGGGGCGCTCGCCCCCTACGCGGGGGAGCGCGGCGTCCGCCTCGCCGTCGAACCCCTCCACCCGATGTACGCCTCCGACCGGTGCGCGGTCTCCACCCTCGACCAGGCGCTGGACATCGCGGAGCGCTTCCCCGCCTCCCAGGTGGGCGTCACCGTCGACACGTACCACCTGTGGTGGGACGACCGCGCCCCGGCGGCGGTGGAACGCGCGGGCGCGGAGGGCCGGATCCACACCTTCCAGCTCGCCGACTGGACCACCCCGCTGCCGGCCGGAGTCCTCAACGGCCGTGGCCAGCTGGGCACCGGCTGCATCGACCTCCGGGCCTGGGTGGACCTGGTCGAGAAGGCGGGCTACACGGGCCCGGTCGAGGTGGAGCTCTTCAACGACGACCTGTGGGTCCGGGACGGCGTGGAGGTCCTCGAGGAGACGCTGGAGCGCTTCCTGGCGGTCTGACCGGCTCCATCGAGCTGCCCGGCCCCGGTGCGGAGGGGCCGAGGCGAGGCCGCCCGGCCGTGCGGGGCCGGGCGGCCGTGGGCGTACGGGGCGCGGCGCGCCGCCTGTGAGCGGTCACCCGCCCAGGTGCCGGACGTCGTGCTGCTCGACCCCCTTGAGAACGCGGGCGACCGTGGCGAAGTCGTTGTCCCGGTGCAGGATGGTCAACCCGTGGTGGACCGCCGTGGCGCAGAGAAGGAGATCGACGACGCCCGCCGCGCGGTGCCGGCCCTTCTGCGTCAGCTTGTACTGGGCGGTTTCCACCCATCGCCATGCGTCCTTGGGGACGCGCACGGTTCCGAACATGGCGGAGAGGGTCTCGTCGATCTCGTCACGGTCGTCCGGGCCGGTGGCGGTGAAAAGAATTTCCGCCCTGGTGGCCTCGCACATGCCGATGGCACCCGTTTCGATCTCGGCGTCCCAACGGCGGTGCGCGGCGGGATCGATGCCGAGGTGGACGTACGCACTGGTGTCGATGAGGTACGTGATCACTCGGCGTCCTCGCCGTGCTGGGCGGCCTTGCGGGCTTCCCATGCTCGGCGTGTGGGCTCCAGTTCACCTCGTGCGCCCCGCTCCGCGAGGCGCTGGTACGCGGCCCTGCGGCGATGGCGCCTTATGACTTCTTCGAGCGCCGTGTTGATCGTGTCCTTCTTCGTGGTCGTACCGAGCAGTTTCGCGGCCTCGGCGAGTACGTCGTCGTCCACGTCCACGTCGGTCACACCCATGATCACCCTCCACGTGTGTCATGCGGGAAGAGCGCCCACGTCTTATACATGAGAGCTCCGGGCCGTCGGACGCCGTCCACAGGCGCGCCTCCCGGCCCCACGGTGTCCGAGGCTTTCGCTACCTTCGAAACATGTCCAACGAGGGTCGCGGTCCGGCAGTGCTCGAAGGGGTCCTGGAGCGGATCACCTATGCCAACGAGGAGAGCGGGTACACGGTCGCCCGCGTCGACACCGGCCGCGGCGCCGGTGACCTGCTCACGGTGGTCGGCGCGCTGCTCGGGGCGCAGCCGGGGGAGTCGCTGCGGATGGAGGGCCGCTGGGGCTCCCACCCGCAGTACGGCAAGCAGTTCACCGTCGACAACTACACGACCCTCCTGCCCGCCACCATCCAGGGCATCCGCCGCTATCTCGGCTCCGGCCTGGTCAAGGGCATCGGCCCGGTCTTCGCCGACCGCATCACCCAGCACTTCGGCCTGGACACGCTCGACATCATCGAGAACGAACCCACCCGTCTCATCGAGGTTCCCGGGCTTGGCCCGAAGCGCACGAAGAAGATCGCGGAGGCCTGGGAGGAGCAGAAGGCCATCAAGGAGGTCATGGTCTTCCTCCAGGGCGTCGGCGTCTCCACCTCCATCGCGGTCCGGATCTACAAGAAGTACGGGGACGCCTCGATCTCCGTCGTGCGGAACCAGCCCTACCGGCTCGCCGCCGACGTCTGGGGCATCGGCTTCCTCACCGCCGACAAGATCGCCCAGTCCGTGGGCATACCGCACGACAGTCCGGACCGGGTGAAGGCGGGACTGCAGTACGCGCTGTCGCAGTCGAGCGACCAGGGCCACTGCTTCCTGCCCGAGGAGCGGCTGATCGCCGACGCGGTGAAGCTCCTCCAGGTCGACACGGGTCTCGTCATCGAGTGCCTGGCCGAGCTCGCCGAGGACCCCGAGGGGGTCGTGCGGGAGGTGGTGCCGGGCCCCGAGGGGACGCCCGTCACCGCCGTGTACCTGATCCCCTTCCACCGGGCCGAGCTGTCGCTCGCCGGACAGCTCCGCCGGCTCCTCGGCACCGACGAGGACCGGATGCCCGGCTTCCGGGACGTGGCCTGGGACAAGGCGCTGGCCTGGCTCGCGGACCGGACCGGGGCCACGCTCGCGCCCGAGCAGGAGGAGGCCGTGCGGCTCGCCCTCACCCGTAAGGTCGCCGTGCTCACCGGCGGACCGGGCTGCGGCAAGTCCTTCACGGTCCGCTCCATCGTGGAGCTGGCCCGCGCGAAGAAGGCCAAGGTCGTCCTCGCCGCCCCCACCGGCCGGGCCGCCAAGCGGCTCGCCGAGCTGACCGGCGCCGAGGCCTCCACCGTCCACCGGCTCCTCGAGCTCAAGCCCGGCGGTGACGCGGCCTACGACCGGGACCGGCCCCTCGACGCCGACCTGATCGTGGTCGACGAGGCCTCCATGCTCGATCTCCTCCTGGCGAACAAGCTGGTCAAGGCGGTGGCGCCGGGCGCCCATCTGCTGCTCGTGGGCGACGTGGACCAGCTTCCGTCGGTGGGCGCGGGCGAGGTCCTCGGCGATCTGCTCGCCCCGGGCAGCCCCGTACCGGCGGTCCGGCTGACCCGGATCTTCCGGCAGGCCCAGGAGTCCGGGGTCGTCACCAACGCGCACCGGATCAACGCGGGCGTGCCGCCCAGGACCGAGGGGCTGCCGGACTTCTTCCTCTTCGTGGAGGAGGAGACCGAGGACGCCGCCCGGGTCGCCGTGGAGGTCGCGGCCCGGCGGATTCCGGCCAAGTTCGGGCTCGACCCGCGCCGTGACGTCCAGGTCCTCGCCCCCATGCACCGGGGCCCGGCGGGCGCGGGCTCGCTCAACGGACTGCTCCAGCAGGCGATCACCCCGGCCCGCCCCGACCTGCCGGAGAAGCGGTTCGGCGGCCGGGTCTTCCGGGTCGGCGACAAGGTCACCCAGATCAGGAACAATTACGACAAGGGGGCCAACGGGGTCTTCAACGGCACGGTCGGCGTCGTCACGGCCCTGGACGCCGTCGAACAGCGGCTGACCGTGCGGACGGACGAGGACGAGGAGGTGCCGTACGACTTCGACGAGCTGGACGAGCTGGCCCACGCGTACGCGGTCACCATCCACCGTTCGCAGGGCAGCGAGTATCCGGCGGTGGTGATCCCGGTCACCATGAGTGCGTGGATGATGCTCCAGCGGAACCTGCTCTACACGGCCGTGACCCGCGCCCGGAAGCTCGTCGTCCTGGTGGGCTCCCGCCGGGCGATCGCCCAGGCGGTCCGTACGGTCTCCGCGGGCCGGCGCTTTACCGCACTCGCCTTCCGGCTCACAGGTCGTGCCGTCGTGTGAAAGATCACGGAGGGCTACCGGAACCGGGGCGAAGGGGGCAGGATATGAAGGTTGGCGGCACTGAGTGCCGCCGATTGGCCCAATGGTCGACCCCGAGTGCACTCTCCTGAGCCAAATGGGGGATGGTAGAGACAGTCAGGGCACCTCGAAGAAGAGGCACTACGTCGGTGAGGGATGACGTGAGCGACAACTCTGTAGTACTGCGGTACGCGGACGGTGAATACACCTACCCGGTGGTCGAGAGCACCGTCGGCGACAAGGGCTTCGACATCGGGAAACTCCGAGCCCAGACCGGTCTGGTCACCCTCGACAGCGGATACGGCAACACCGCCGCCTATAAATCCGCCATCACCTACCTCGACGGTGAGCAGGGGATCCTGCGGTACCGCGGTTACCCCATCGAGCAGCTGGCCGAGCGCTCCACCTTCCTTGAGGTGGCGTACCTGCTGATCAACGGTGAGCTTCCCAAGGTCGACGAACTCGCGACCTTCAAGAACGAGATCACGCAGCACACGCTGGTCCACGAGGACGTCAAGAACTTCTTCCGCGGCTTCCCGCGCGACGCCCACCCGATGGCGATGCTGTCCTCGGTGGTCTCCGCGCTGTCCACGTTCTACCAGGACAGCCACAACCCGTTCGACGAGCAGCAGCGCCACCTCTCCACGATCCGGCTGCTCGCCAAGCTGCCGACGATCGCGGCGTACGCGTACAAGAAGTCGATCGGCCACCCCTTCGTCTACCCGCGCAACGACCTCGGGTACGTCGAGAACTTCCTGCGCATGACCTTCTCGGTCCCGGCGCAGGAGTACGACCTCGACCCGGTCGTCGTCGCCGCGCTCGAGAAGCTGCTGATCCTGCACGCGGACCACGAGCAGAACTGTTCGACCTCCACCGTGCGTCTGGTCGGCTCCTCGCAGGCGAACATGTTCGCCTCGATCTCCGCCGGCATCTCGGCCCTCTGGGGTCCGCTGCACGGTGGCGCCAACCAGTCGGTCCTGGAGATGCTGGAAGGCATCCAGGCCAACGGCGGCGACGTCGACTCCTTCATCCGCAAGGTGAAGAACAAGGAGGACGGCGTCCGCCTGATGGGCTTCGGCCACCGGGTGTACAAGTCCTTCGACCCGCGCGCCAAGATCATCAAGGCGGCGGCGCACGATGTCCTCTCGGCCCTCGGCAAGTCCGACGAGCTGCTCGACATCGCGCTGAAGCTGGAGGAGCACGCGCTCTCCGACGAGTACTTCGTCTCGCGCAACCTCTACCCGAACGTGGACTTCTACACGGGCCTGATCTACCGCGCCATGGGCTTCCCGACCGAGATGTTCACCGTGCTCTTCGCGCTCGGCCGGCTCCCCGGCTGGATCGCCCAGTGGCACGAGATGATCAAGGAGCCGGGCTCCCGCATCGGCCGCCCGCGCCAGATCTACACGGGCGAGGTCCTCCGCGACTTCGTCCCGGTCGAGGCGCGCTAGCAGGTTCACCTGGACTGGCGGCGCCCCCGGCGAGCGAGCCGAAGGGGCGCGTCGGTGCCCCGGAGGCGAGCCGAGCCTTAAAAGGTGCGAGAAGCGCCCCGCTACCGATCCCCCCACGGGTCGGTAGACGGGGCGCTTCCCATATCCCGGTGCGGATTCCCCCCACGGGATCCGGGCCGGGCGTCTGCCGCGTCAGCAGGAGCTGCGCGGGCGGCCATGCGGTCTGCCGGGGTACGTACGGGAGGGCCGCTCAAAGCTCCCCGGTGCACGTGCCCCGGCCAACGCTTGCCAATGGGGACGTCCCCCAAGACTTCCCCATGAACGTCCCCCAAGACGTTCTCGGCATCGCCCACTTAGACTCGCGAACAGCCCAGATGGTTACCCCCCAATATCTGTGATCTAGATCTCCTTGTGAAGGTCCTGTGCGTCACGTGTGGGTGAATTCACGCGAAGCGCCGCAGCCGCAGGCTGTTCGATACGACGAACACGGACGAAAAGGCCATGGCCAGACCCGCGATCATCGGGTCGAGGAGGCCGGCCGCCGCGAGGGGCAGCGCCGCCACGTTGTAGCCGAAGGCCCAGCCCAGGTTCCCCCTGATCGTCGCCAGGGTCCTGCGGGAGAGCCGGATGGCGTCCGCCGCGACCCGCAGATCGCCCCGGACCAGGGTCAGATCGCTCGCCTCGATGGCCGCGTCCGTCCCCGTCCCCATCGCCAGACCGAGATCCGCGGCGGCGAGCGCGGCGGCGTCGTTCACCCCGTCGCCCACCATCGCGACCGTCCGGCCCTCCGCCTGGAGCCGCCGGACCACCTCGGCCTTCTCCTCGGGCAGCACCTCCGCGATCACCTCGTCGATGCCGACCTCGGCCGCCACGGCCTCCGCCACCGCCCGGTGGTCCCCGGTGAGCAGCACGGGCCGAAGCCCCAGGCCGCGCAGCCGGGCGACCGCCTCGGCGCTGGTGTCCTTGACGGTGTCGGCGACGGTCAGGGTGCCCCGGGCCACCCCGTCCCAGGCGACGTGGAGGGTGCCGGGCTCGGACGCGCCCGCCGGGACCTCGACGCCCTCGGCCGCGAGCAGGGCGGCGCGGCCGACGAGGACCAGATGGCCGTCGACGGAGCCGCGTACGCCGAGCCCGGGGACGTTCTCGAAGGTCTTCGGCACGGGGAGCTCCCCGCAGCGCTCGGCGGCGCCGGCGGCGACCGCGCGGGCCACCGGGTGCTCGGAGGAGTGCTCCAGGGCGCCCGCGAGCCGCAGCAGCCGGGCCTCGTCGGTGGCGTCGGTGCCGTACTTCCCGCCGTACACGCGCACTCCCACGAGTCGCATCCGGCCGGTGGTGACCGTCCCCGTCTTGTCGAGGACGACCGTGTCGACGCGGCGGGTGGATTCCAGGACCTCGGGGCCCTTGATGAGGATGCCGAGCTGGGCGCCGCGCCCTGTGCCGACCATGAGGGCGGTCGGGGTGGCGAGGCCCAGGGCGCAGGGGCAGGCGATGATCAGGACGGCGACGGCGGCGGTGAACGCGGCGGTCGGGTCGTCGGTCACGAGCAGCCAGGTGACGAGGGTGCCGAGCGCGATGAGGAGCACCACGGGGACGAACACGGCGGAGACCCGGTCGGCGAGCCGCTGCACCTCGGCCTTGCCGTTCTGGGCGTCCTCGACGAGCTTCGCCATCCGGGCGAGCCGGGTCTCGGTGCCGACCCGGGTGGCCCGGACGACCAGCCGGCCGGAGACGTTGACGCAGCCGCCGGTGACGCTGTCGCCCTCGGTGACGTCGAGCGGCAGGGACTCGCCGGTGAGCAGGGAGGCGTCGACCGCCGACGCGCCGTCGGTGACGGTGCCGTCGGTGGCGATCTTCTCTCCCGGGCGTACGACGAAGAGGTCGCCGGTCCGCAGCGCGGCGACCGGGATCCGTACCTCCGTGCCTTCCCGGAGGGCGGCCACGTCCTTGGCGCCGAGCTCCATCAGGGCCCGGAGCGCCGCGCCCGCCTTCCGCTTGGCGCGGGCCTCCAGGTAGCGGCCGAGCAGGATGAAGGTGACGACTCCGGCCGCGACCTCCAGGTAGATCGCGGAGGCGCCGTCGGCGCGGTCCACGGTCAGGTCGAAGCCGTGCCGCATGCCGGGCATGCCCGCGTCGCCGAGGAAGAGGGCCCAGAGGGACCAGCCGAAGGCGGCGAGGGTGCCGAGGGAGACGAGGGTGTCCATGGTGGCGGCGCCGTGCCGGAGGTTGGTCCAGGCGGCCCGGTGGAAGGGCAGCCCGCCCCAGACGACGACGGGGGCGGCGAGGGTGAGCGAGAGCCACTGCCAGTTGTCGAACTGGAGGGCCGGGGCCATGGCGAGCAGGACGACGGGCGCGGCGAGGAGCGCGGAGACGGTGAGCCGCTGCCGGAGGGAGGCGAGTCCGGGGTCCGGCTGTTCCGGTGCCCCCGGTTCTCCTTCCGGCGCCTCCGGTTCTCCTTCCGGCTCCGGAGGCGGGGGTTCCTCGGCGGTGTAGCCGGTCTTCACGACGGTGGCGATCAGCTCGTCGACACCGACCTCCGGCGGGTGCTCGATCCGCGCCTTCTCCGTGGCGTAGTTGACGGTCGCGGTCACCCCGTCCATGCGGTTGAGCTTCTTCTCGACGCGGGCCGCGCAGGAGGCGCAGGTCATCCCGCCGATCGTCAGCTCGGTGACGGCGGGGTCCGTGACGGTGGGGGTGGAGGTCATGTGCGTTCCGGAAGGTGCTGGAAAGGGAGCAGGGCCGTACCCGGTAAAGGTACGGCCCTGCGGGGCGGTGCGGGCGAGCGGTCAGACCAGCTCGTAGCCGGCCTCGTCGACGGCGGCGCGCACGGCCTCCTCGTCGAGGGGGGCGGTGGAGACGACGGTCACCTGCCCGGTGGCGGCGACGGCCGTGACCGAGGAGACGCCGGGCAGTTCGGAGATCTCGGCGGAGACGGCGCCCTCGCAGTGGCCGCAGGTCATGCCCTTGACCTGGTAGACGGTGGTGAGTTCGGTCTTCGTCTCTGCGGTCATGGCGGTTCTCCTCGTGGGTTCCGGGCCGTACACACCGAATTATACCCCTAGGGGGTATGAAATCCAGTCGGCGCCCGTCACGGCGTGGCGAGCGGCCCGGCGGTCAGCGGGGTGAGGTAGCGGAGCAGGAGGGTCTTCAGCTCGGCGATCATGGCGTCCCGCTCGGGACCCTCGGGCGCGGCGAGCACGAGGTCCAGGCCGCCCTTGAAGGTCGCGAAGGTCATGTCGGCGACGCGGGCGCGGTCGCGCGCGGGTACGCCGGGGGCGTAGTGGGCGATCACCTCCTGTACCCGGGCGAGCAGGGAGACGTGCAGGGCGTCGTGCTCCTCGGCGATCCGGCCGGGCGCGTCGGAGCCGTGCATCAGGGCGAGGAAGGCCGGGTTCGCGCAGTTGAACTCGATCATCGGGTCGACCACGGCGTCGAGCAGCTCGGGCAGCGGCAGCGCCAGGTTCTCCGGGGTGAACGCCTGGCCGTGGGCCTCGCGCATCTGGTGCAGGAGGCGCTCGCCGAGCTCGATCGCGATGGCCTCCTTGTTCGGGAAGTACTGGTAGAGCGTGCCGGGCGAGACGTGGGCCTCGCGCGCGATGGCGTTGGTGCTCGCCGCCGTGTAGCCGTTCGCGCAGAAGACGTTCGCGGCGGCCTGGAGCAGCTGCGCGATGCGGCGCTCGCCGCGCGCCTGGCGGCGGCGTGGCTTCGGCTCTTCGGGCTCTTCGGGTGCGATGTCGGACACGTCCCCGGACACGGTTCCGGGCACGCCGTCGGCCATGTCTTCGGGCATGTCTTCGGACATGACTGTCCCCAGCTTTCCTCAACGCGTTTGACAAATGCGAGAGGTCGCTCGCATTCTTGAGAAACGCGAGTGATCACTCGTGTTTGCCAGTCTATGGCAACGGGCGACCCATGTGACCTGCCGGGAAGCGAGCACACGGGTCAGGTGAAGGGGACACCTCGTCATGGCCGAAGTCAAGAAAACAGCGTCCGGCGGGGCCGCGCGGGGGAGCGGGGCCCCGAGCGGCCCCGGAGGGTGGACGCGGTTCGTCACCGCCCGGCCGCGCCTCACGCTCCTCGTGGCCCTCGTCCTCACCGCCCTCGCCGTCCTCGCCGGCGGCGGGGTCGCCGACCGCATGGGCAGCGGCGGCTGGGAGGACCCGGCCGCCGAGTCCACGTACGCGACGAAGGTCCTGGAGCACCGCTTCCCCGGCTCCCAGCCCAATCTGCTCCTGCTCGTGGACGCCGGACCGGCCGGCGTCGACGCCCCGGCGGTCGCCGCCGAGGCCCGCGGGCTCGCCGGGCGGCTCGCCGCCGAGCCGGGCGTCGACGGCGTCGGCTCCTACTGGTCCACCGGCTCGCCCGCCCTCCGCTCCGAGGACGGCGGGCAGGCCGTGATCGCCGCCCGTATCGCCGGCGAGGAGAAGGACGCCGCCGCGGTCCTCGACCGGATCGCCCCCGAGTACCGGGGCGCGCACGGCCCCGTCGAGGTCTCCCTCGGCGGCGGGCTCGCCGTCCGCCACGAGATGCAGCAGGTCATCCAGGAGGACCTGCTGAGGGCCGAGCTCATCGCCCTGCCCCTCACCCTCGTCCTCCTCGTCATGGTCTTCGGCAGCGCCGTCGCCGCCCTGCTGCCGCTCGGCGTCGGGATCGTCGCCGTCCTCGGCACCAACGCGGTCCTGCGCGGCATCACCGAGTTCACGGACGTCTCCGTCTTCGCCCAGAACCTGACGACCGCCCTCGGGCTCGGACTCGCCATCGACTACGCCCTGTTCGTCGTCCGCCGCTACCGCGAGGAGCTCGCCGCCGGGGCCGACACGTACACCGCGGTGCGCACCACCCTGCGCACCGCCGGGCGGACCGTGCTCTTCTCCGCCCTGACCGTCGCCGTCTCGCTCGCCGCGATGCTGGTCTTCCCGCAGTACTTCCTGCGCTCCTTCGCGTACGCCGGGATCGCCGTGGTCCTGCTCGCGGCGACCGCGGCGCTCACCCTGCTGCCGGCGGCCCTCGTCCTGCTCGGCGACCGGGTCAACGCGCTCGACCTGCGGCGACTCCTCCGCCGCGGCCGCACTCCCCGGGGAAGCGCGGCCGGGTTCGGCGGCGCGGGTGCGCGGCGTGAAGACGGCGGCGCGGGCGTACGGGACGACAGCGGCGCGGGCGCGCGTGAAGGCGACGGCGCGGGTACGGTCGGCGGCGCGGGCGCGCGTGGAGGGGGTGAAGGCGCGGGCTGGGCGCGGGTCGCCGCGCTCGTGATGCGCAGGGCACCCGTCTTCGCCGGCCTCACCACCGCCGGACTCGTGCTCCTCGGGCTGCCGTTCCTCGGCGTCGAGTTCGGTACCGCCGACGACCGCCAGCTCCCCGTCACCGCCTCCTCCCGGGTCGTCCAGGACCAGCTGCGGGACGGCTTCCCCGGCGACCCCGGCGGCGGGATCACCGTCCTCGCCGAGGGCCCTGCCACCCCCGCGCAGTACGCGGCCTACCGCGAGCGGATCACCCTCCTCGACGGCGTCGCACGGGCCGACGGGCCGGTGACCTCCGCCGACGGCGGCCACGCCTACTTCACCGTCGTGCCCGAGGGCGAGGCCGTCGGCGCGGAGGCCCGGCGGACCGTGACCGAACTGCGCGCCGCACCCGCCCCGTTCGGGACCTCCGTCACCGGGCAGGCCGCCGTCCTCGTCGACTCCAAGGACGCCCTCGCCGAGCGGCTGCCCTGGGCGGCGGCCGTCATCGTCCTCGTCACGCTGCTGCTCGTCTTCCTGCTCACCGGCAGCGTCCTCATCCCCGTCCAGGCCGTCCTCCTCAACGCCCTCAGCCTCACCGCGATGTTCGGTGCGGTCGTCTGGGTCTTCCAGGACGGCCACCTCTCCGGCCTCCTCGGCTTCACCCCCACCGGGGACATCGAGACCACCCTGCCCGTCCTCATGTTCTGCGTGGCCTTCGGGCTCTCCATGGACTACGGGGTGTTCCTGCTCTCCCGCGTCAAGGAGGAGTACGACGCCACCGGCGACCACGAGCACTCCGTCCGCTTCGGCCTGCGCCACACCGGTGGGCTCATCACCGCCGCCGCCGTGATCCTCGCCCTCGTCATGGTCGCCATCGGCACCTCCCGCGTCACCAACACCAAGATGCTCGGCCTCGGCGTCGCCCTCGCCGTCCTCATGGACGCCATGGTGGTCCGCAGCCTCCTCGTCCCCTCCGTGATGAAACTGACCGGCCGCCTCACCTGGTGGGCCCCCGGCCCCCTGCGGCGCTTCCACGACCGCTTCGGCGTCAGCGAGTCGGACGGGGGCGGCTCCGGGCGGCCCTCGGAGACCGAAGGGACGCCCGAGGTGCCCGAGGTGCCGGACGCGACCGAGGTGACCGAGGCGACCGAGGGGTTCGACGGGCGGCGCGAGGCCGCTTCCCTGCGCAGATGAGAAAGCGGGCCGCCGGGCCCCGGAGCGTTCCGGGGCCCGGCGGCCTCGCCGCGACCGCTGCCTCGGGTCAGCCGCGGCGGCCCCGGTTGCCGGGGCGGGCGGCGACCCAGGCGCGGATCGTGTCCGGGTACCAGTAGGGCTTGCCCGATTCCACGTGGTCGGGGGCCGGTAGCAGTCCGTGCTTCCGGTAGGAGCGGACCGTGTCGGCCTGCACCCGGATGTGTGTGGCGATGTCCTTGTACGACCAGAGCCTCTTGTCCGTCATGCCTGGTACCTCCCTGCGCACCGCGCAGCGGCGGCGGGGGTGCCGTTCGGGGGCGCTGCGGGCGGGCGTTGGCGATCACTGAGCCTGTGCCCCTGCAACGACCGCTCCGGACCGGAGGGGGACGCCTGTCGAGCGCCTGTGACGGAAAACCCGCGTAACGGAGATATGCGTGACGCGGAAGGGATGTGTGTGACGAAACAGATGTATCAGCGGACCGGTGTGTCCCCGCACGTCACCCCAGGTCGGGGAGGTATGCGCCGGTCACACGCCGCAGGAGCGCAGGAAGCGACGGGTGCGCGCCGCGATGGGGTACGGGACGTCCGGCTCGCACGGGTACATGTCCTGCTCGACGATCGCGAACAGGTCCACGTCCAGGGCCTCCGCGGCGGCCAGGACGGGTTCGAGGGCGGGCACCCCGGACGGCGGCTCGCACATCACGCCCCGCGCCACCGCCGGCCCGAACGGCACCTCCTCGGCCACCACCCCGGCCAGGACCTCCGGGTCGACCTGCTTGAGGTGGAGGTAGCCGATCCGCTCGCCGTACGTCTCGATCAGCTTGACGCTGTCCCCGCCCGCGTACGCGTAGTGCCCGGTGTCCAGGCAGAGCGAGACCGCCTCCGCGTCGGTGGCGTCGAGGAAGCGGGTGACGCTCTTCTCGCCGTCGAGATGGGTGTCGGCGTGCGGATGGACGACGATCCGCAGCCCGTACCGCTCGCGCACCTCCCGGCCCAGACGCTCGGTGAGGCGCGTCAGGTCCCGCCACTGCCCGGAGGTGAGCGTCCGCTCCTCCAGGACCTCGCCCGTGCGGTCGTCCCGCCAGAAGGACGGGATGACGACGAGATGGTCCGCGCCCATGGCCTGCGCGAGGGCCGCGTTCTCGGCGACGTGCGCCCAGGTGCGGTCCCAGACCCCGGGGCCGCGATGGAGGCCGGTGAAGACCGTCCCCGCCGAGACCCGGAGACCGCGCCGCGAGGTCTCCTCCATGAGGACGGCCGGGTCGGTGGGCAGATAGCCGTACGGACCGAGCTCGATCCACTCGTAACCCGCGCCGGACACCTCGTCGAGGAAGCGCCACCAGGGCACCTGCCGGGGGTCGTCGGGGAACCACACCCCCCAGGAGTCCGGGGCGGAACCGACCCGGATCCGGGACGGCCGCGGGGATGCCCCCGGGGTCTCCCGGGACGTCCGTGCGGGCGGTGACGGCTGCGGCGACGGCTTCGTCATGCCTGCCACCTTGACCGGGGCCGGCGAGCAGCGTCAAGCAGGCCACTCCGTCCCACCCGGTCGTCCGAATGTCCGGACATGTCGTTGACACGCCTCCGGGCGGCCGGTTAGACCTGGGTGCGGGCAGACCCGGGCGGGGCCGAGCCGAGAGGTGGCACGTGGAGACGGAGCCGTACGACCTGATCACCATGGGGCGCCTCGGCGTGGACCTCTACCCGCTCCAGACCGGCGTCGGGCTCGACCGGGTCGAGACCTTCGGCAAGTTCCTCGGCGGCTCCCCGGCCAACGTGGCGGTCGCCGCCGCCCGGCTCGGCCGCCGCACCGCCCTCGTCTCCCGCACCGGCGCCGACCCCTTCGGCACCTATCTGCGCCGCGAGCTCAAGGGCTTCGGGGTGGACGACCGCTGGGTGGCCGAGGTCGAGGAGCACCCCACGCCCGTCACCTTCTGCGCCCTCTTCCCGCCCGACGACTTCCCGCTCACCTTCTACCGCCGGCCCAAGGCCCCCGACCTGGAGATCCACCCGCACGAGCTCGACCTCGACGCGATCCGCGCCGCCCGGGTCTTCTGGGCGACCGGCACCGGCCTGAGCGCCGAGCCGAGCCGGGCCGCGACCCTGGAGGCGCTGCGGGCCAGGTCCGGCCGGGAGGTGACGGTCCTCGACCTGGACTGGCGGCCCGTGTTCTGGACGGACCCGGCGGCGGCCCGCCCGTACTACGCGGAGGCACTGCGGCACGCGACCGTCGCCGTCGGCAACCTCGACGAGTGCGAGGTGGGGACGGGGGAGCGCGAGCCGTACGCGGCGGCCCGCGCCCTGCTGGCCTCCGGCAGCGGGCACGGCCTCCGGCTCGCCGTGGTCAAGCAGGGCCCCCGGGGCGTCCTCGCGCTCGCCGCCGACGGGACGTGCGCCGAGGTGCCGCCGCTGCCGGTGGAGGTCGTCAACGGCCTGGGGGCGGGCGACGCGTTCGGCGGGGCGCTCGTCCACGGGCTGCTCGCCGGCTGGGACCTCACCACGGTCCTGCGGCACGCCAACGCCGCCGGCGCGATCGTCGCGGGCCGCCTCGCCTGCTCGTCCGCCATGCCGTACGCCCGGGAGATCGCCGAGGCCCTCGCCACGGGCAGCGGAACCCTGCCGGAGACCGCGAGCGCCTCCCCGCCGGACACCTCCCTGCCAGGTGCCTCCCTGCCGAACACCTCCCTGCCGAACACCTCCCTGCCGGGCGCCTCCCTGCCGGGCGCCTCCCCGCCCGAGAGCGGCGGCGGCGCCCTTCCAGGGTCCGGTCAGGGGACTCCGCCGGAGAACGGGTAGGGATCCGGCATGAGCCCTGATCGATCCCCGTCCCTCCACCTGCCCGCAGGGACCGCCGCCCGAGGCCCGTACGCGGTCGACATCGACCCCGCCCTGGCCGGATGGACGTACTCCGCCCTGCGGGTCCTCACCCTCGGAGCGGGGGAGATCCACTCCTTCGGGAGCGGGGATTCCGAATGGGTCGTGCTTCCCCTCTCCGGTGCCTGTAGCGTGCGCGTCGACGGCGAGGTCCTCGAACTCCTGGGCCGCGCGAGCGTGTTCGCGGGAGTGACCGACTTCGCCTATGTACCGCGCGACGCCCACGCCCAGATCGCCTCCGGTGCGGGAGGCCGCTTCGCTTTGGCAGGAGCGAAGTGCGAGCGACGACTCCCCGCCCGCTACGGCCCCGCGCCGGAGGTACCCGTCGAGACGCGGGGCAGCGGCAACCGCGCCCGCCAGGTGCGGAACTTCGCCTCGGCGGACGCCTTCGCCTGCGACCGGCTCATCGCCGTCGAGGTCGTCACGCCCGGCGGCAACTGGTCCTCCTACCCGCCGCACAAGCACGACGAGCACCGCCCCGGCGCCGAGTCCGTCCTGGAGGAGATCTACTACTACGAGATCGAGGGCCCGCACGGCCTCGCCTACCAGCGGATCTCCCCCTCCCGGCCCGGCGGCGCCGAGCTCCTCGCCGAGGTCCGTGACGGCGACGCCGTCCTCGTGCCCGACGGCTGGCACGGTCCCTCGATCGCCCAGCCGGGTCACGACCTCCACTACCTCAACGTCATGGCGGGTCCCGGGCCCGAACGGGAGTGGAAGATCTGCTTCCACCCGGACCACACGGAGGGGTACGCATGACGATCCGGCTGACCGTCGCCCAGGCGCTCGTGCGCTTCCTCGCCGCCCAGTACACCGAGCGCGACGGCGCCCGGCACCGGCTGATCGCCGCCACCTGGGGCATCTTCGGCCACGGGAACGTCGCCGGGATCGGCCAGGCGCTCGTCGAAGAGACCCGCATGCCGTTCCACCAGGGCCGCAACGAGCAGGCCATGGTCCACGCCGCCGTCGGCTACGCCCGTCAGCGCAACCGGCTCTCCGCGCACGCCGTCACCACCTCCATCGGCCCCGGCGCCACCAACCTCGTCACCGGCGCCGCCCTCGCCACCGTCAACCACCTGCCGGTCCTGCTCCTCCCCGGCGACACCTTCGCCGGCCGCCCCGCCGACCCCGTGCTCCAGCAGCTCCAGGTCCCGTACGCGGGCGACGTGTCGGTCAACGACTGCCTGCGTCCCGTCTCGCGCTACTTCGACCGGGTCACCAGGCCCGAGGCCCTGGTCCCGGCCGCCCTCGAAGCCGCACGGGTCCTCGCCGACCCCGCGGGGACCGGCGCCGTCACCCTCGCCCTGCCGCAGGACGTGCAGGCGGAGGCGTACGACTGGCCCGAGGAGTTCTTCGCCGACCGGGTCTGGCGGATCCGCCGCCCCCGCCCCGACGCCGCCGAACTCGACGCCGCCGTACGGGCCGTGCGGAGCGCCGCGCGCCCGATGGTCGTCGCCGGCGGCGGGGTGCGGTTCAGCGGCGCCGAGGACGCCCTGCGCGCTTTCGCCGAGCGCGTCCACCTGCCCGTCGTCACCACCCAGGCCGGCAAGGGCGTCCTGCCGTACGACCACCCCTGCGAGGCCGGCGGCATCGGCCACACCGGAAGCTCCACCGCGAACGCCCTGGCCTCGACCGCCGACCTGGTCATCGGCGTCGGCACCCGCTACACCGACTTCACCACCGCCTCCGGCACCCTCTTCCCCGAGGGCACCCGCTTCCTCAACCTCAACATCACCGGCTTCGACGCCCACAAGCAGGGCGCGCTGCCGCTCGTCGCCGACGCCCGCGAGGGGCTCACCGCCCTCACCGGGGCGCTCGGCGACCACCGCCAGTCCATGTCGCAGTGGATCTTCTCCAAGCGGGACTGGCAGGAGCGGGTCGACGCGGCCTACGCCGTCCCCGACGAGGACGCCCGCCCCACCCAGGCGCAGGTCCTCGGCGTACTCGACACTCTGGTCGACGACACCGACATCCTGATCAACGCCGCCGGCTCGCTCCCCGGCGACCTCCACAAGCTCTGGCGGACCCGCTCGCCCGACCA
This sequence comes from Streptomyces sp. NPDC058664, assembly GCF_042716635.1. NCBI lineage: Bacteria > Bacillati > Actinomycetota > Actinomycetes > Kitasatosporales > Streptomycetaceae > Streptomyces > Streptomyces sp. NPDC058664. The sequence continues at coordinate 228,689 of NZ_JBHXRW010000001.1, forward strand.
GTACCACGTCGAGTACGGCTACTCCTGCATGGGCTACGAGATCCCCGCCGCCGTCGGCGTCCTGCTCGCCGCGCCCGGCCGGCCCGTCTGGGCGCTCGTCGGCGACGGCACGTACCTGATGAACCCCACCGAAATCGTCACCGCCGTGCAGGAGCGCCTGCCCCTGCGGCTGATCATCCTGCAGAACCACGGCTACGCCTCCATCGGCGGCCTCTCGGAGGCGGTCGGCGCCGAGCGGTACGGCACCGACTACCGCCACCGGGACCCGGACGGAGGCTTCACCGGACCCCCGCTCCCGGTCGACCTCGGCGCCAACGCCGCCTCCCTCGGGATGTGGGTGCTGCGCCCCCGCACCATCCGTGACCTGCGGGAAGCCCTCGCGGACGCACGGGCCGCGACGGTTCCCACATGTGTCTACGTCGAGACCGAAACGGCAGACACAGTGTCGGGCCCGCCCCCGGCCCAGGCGTGGTGGGATGTGCCCGTGGCCGAGACGTCGACCCGCCCGTCGGCGGTCAAGGCCCGCGAGGAGTACGACCGGCACGTCACCGCCCGACGCCGCCATCTCTGAAGGAGTAACTCGTCATGACGAAGACCGTCCACCACTGGATCGGTGGCAAGACCGTCGAGGGCACGTCGGGCAACTGGGGCCCGGTCACCGACCCGGCCACCGGCGCCGTCACCACCCAGGTCGCGCTCGCCTCCGTCGACGAGGTCGACGCCGCCGTCGCCGCCGCGAAGGACGCGTATCTCACCTGGGGCACCTCCTCGCTCGCCCAGCGCACCACGATCCTCTTCAAGTTCCGCGCGCTGCTCGACGCCAACCGTGACGCCATCGCCGAGCTGATCGTCGCCGAACACGGCAAGGTCCACTCGGACGCGCTCGGCGAGGTCGCCCGCGGCCTGGAGATCGTCGACCTGGCCTGCGGCATCACCACCCAGCTCAAGGGCGAGCTCTCCACCCAGGTCTCCAACCGGGTGGACGTGGCGTCGATCCGCCAGCCCGTCGGCGTCGTCGCCGGCATCACGCCCTTCAACTTCCCGGCCATGGTGCCGATGTGGATGTTCCCGATCGCCATCGCGACCGGCAACACGTTCATCCTCAAGCCCAGCGAGAAGGACCCGTCGCCGTCCCTGAAGATCGCCGAGCTGCTCGCGGAGGCGGGCCTCCCGGACGGTGTCTTCAACGTCCTGCACGGCGACAAGGTGGCCGTGGACCGCCTCCTGGAGCACCCGGACGTGTCCGCGATCTCCTTCGTCGGCTCGACGCCGATCGCCCGCCACATCCACACCACCGCCTCCGCCAACGGCAAGCGCGTCCAGGCGCTCGGCGGCGCCAAGAACCACATGCTGGTCCTCCCCGACGCCGACCTCGACGCGGCGGCCGACGCGGCCGTGTCGGCGGCGTACGGCTCGGCCGGCGAGCGCTGCATGGCGATCTCGGCGGTCGTCGCCGTCGGCGCCATCGGCGACGAGCTGGTGCAGAAGATCCGCGAGCGCGCCGAGAAGATCAAGATCGGCCCCGGCAACGACCCCACCTCCGAGATGGGCCCGCTCATCACGGCCGTCCACCGCGACAAGGTCGCCTCCTACGTCCACGGCGCGGCGGCCGAGGGCTGCGAGGTCGTCCTCGACGGCACCGGGTACACCGTCGAGGGCCACGAGAACGGCCACTGGATCGGCCTCTCCCTCCTGGACCACGTGCCGACCACGGCCAAGGCCTACCAGGACGAGATCTTCGGCCCGGTGCTCTGCGTGCTCCGCGCCGAGACGTACGAGGAGGGCCTCGCCCTCATCAACGGCTCGCGCTTCGGCAACGGCACCGCGATCTTCACCCGCGACGGCGGCGCGGCCCGCCGCTTCCAGCTGGAGGTCGAGGCCGGCATGGTCGGCGTGAACGTGCCGATCCCGGTGCCGGTGGGCTACCACTCCTTCGGTGGCTGGAAGGACTCGCTCTTCGGCGACCACCACATCTACGGCAACGACGGCGTGCACTTCTACACCCGCGGCAAGGTCGTCACCACCCGCTGGCCGGACCCGTCCGAGGCCCCGGCGGGCGTGGACCTGGGCTTCCCGCGCAACCACTGAGACACGCCGCACGAGAGCACGGCCCCCGGAGCGCGCGCGACACCGTGCCCGGGGGCCGTCCCCGTGCCCGTGCCGGGGCCGTCCCCGTGCGTCCGCACCCCGCCGTCCGCGCCTCGCGCCCGGTAGGGCGGCGCGGGATACCGCGTCTGGTGTACGGCGCCGCGTCCCGTACGACTCCAGGAGGTCGGGGGCCTCCCCCTCGGGGCCACAGCGCCGCACGAGCGGGCCCGCATAGGCTCGACCCATGCGACTCCGACTTCCCCGGTGGGCCGCGGTCACCGCCGTCCTCGCCGTTCTCGCGGGTGCCGGCACCCTGACCGCCGTCGCTTCGGACGATCCGCCGCCCGTGCACCGCGCGGACCGGATGCTCGACCTCGACGGGGTACGGCTCGACACCTCGTACTTCACCGGCGACGGCGACGGGCGCAGGCCCGCCGTCCTCCTCGGGCACGGCTTCGGCGGCTCCAAGGACGACGTCCGGGCCCAGGCCGAGCGGCTCGCCGAGGACGGTTACGCCGTCCTCACCTGGTCCGCCCGCGGCTTCGGCGCCTCCACCGGGCAGATCGGCCTCAACGACCCCGACCACGAGGTCAAGGACGCCCGGAAGCTGATCGACTGGCTCGCCGCCCGGCCCGAGGTCCTCCTCGACAAGCCCGGCGACCCGCGCGTCGGCGTCACCGGCGCCTCCTACGGCGGCGCGATCTCCCTGCTCGCGGCCGGCCACGACCCGCGCGTCGACGCCATCGCCCCCCAGATCACCTACTGGAACCTCGCCGACGCGCTGTTCCCCGAGGGCGTCTTCAAGAAGCTGTGGGCCGGCATCTTCTTCTCCGCGGGAACGACGGCGGGCCCGGGCGCCGGAGCGGGAGCAGGCCAGGACGCCGGATCGAGTGCCGGATCGAGTGCCGGAGCCGGACAGGAAGCCGGAACAGGAACCGGGCAGGGTGCCCGAGCGGCCGCCGAACCGGGTGTCGCGCCCGGGAAGGCCGACGCCTGCGGGCGCTTCACCCCCGAACTCTGCGCCCTCTACCAGCGCGTCGCCGTCTCGGGGAAGCCCGACGCCGCCGCCCGCGCCCTCCTCGAGGCCCGCAGCCCCTCCGCCGTCGGCTCCCGCGTCAAGGTGCCCGCCCTCCTCGTCCAGGGCCAGACCGACTCCCTCTTCACCCTCGCCCAGTCCGACGCCATGGCCAAGGCCCTCACCGCCAACGGCGCCCCCGTCGCCGTCGACTGGATCTCCGGCGGCCACGACGGCGGCGACCGCGAGACCGAGCGCGTCGAGCGGCGCATCAGCACCTGGTTCGACCGCTGGCTGAAGAAGGACACGTCCGTCGACACCGGCCCCGCCTTCCGGGTCAGCCGCACCGGCGGCGTCGACTCCACCGATGGACAGGCCACCCTGCGGGCCGCGACCGCCGACCGCTACCCGGGGCTCACCGCCGGCACCACGGACATCCCGCTCGCCGGACGCCCGCAGTCCTTCGGCAATCCCGCCGGCGCCGCACCCCCCGCCGTCTCCGCCGTCCCCGGCCTCGGTGGGGGAGTCGCCGGACTCTCCTCGCTCGGCGTCGGCATCTCCCTCGACTTCCCCGGCCAGCACGCCCGGTTCGACGCGAAGCCGCAGACCGAGCCGCTCCGGATCACCGGCACCCCGACCGTCCGCGTCAAGGTCACCTCGACCGCCACCGACGGCTCCGCCGTCCTCTTCGCCAAGGTGTACGACGTCGGACCCGACGGCCGGCAGCAGGTGCTGCCCGCCCAGCTCGTCACCCCCGTCCGCGTCGACGGCGCACAGGCCGGGAAGAGCCTCACGCTCACCCTGCCCGCGATCGACCACGAGGTGGAGGCCGGCCACCGGCTCCGGCTCGTCGTCGCCGCCACCGACCTCGGCTACGCCTCCCCGGTTGTCCCCGCCGGCTACACCGTCGCCGTCGAGAGCCCGCTCGCCGTCCCCACCGCGCCCGGCCTCGACACCCAGGCCGCCACCCTGCCCTGGTGGGTCTGGGGCCTGCCGCTCCTCGGCCTGGCCGTCGCCGCCGCGCTGCTGCTCACGGCCCGCCGCCGCACCACCGCTCCCGCGCCCGACCCCGAACTGGCCTCCGTACCGCTCCAGATCACCGGCCTGTCGAAGAAGTACAAGGGCGGCGACCGGTACAGCGTCCGGGACCTCTCCTTCCGCGTCGAACAGGGACAGGTCCTCGGCCTCCTCGGGCCGAACGGAGCGGGCAAGACCACCACCCTGCGCATGCTGATGGGCCTCATCACCCCGGACGAAGGGGAGATCAGGGTCTTCGGCCAGGCCATCCGGCCCGGCGCCCCCGTCCTCTCCCGGGTCGGCTCCTTCGTCGAGGGCGCGGGCTTCCTGCCACACCTCTCCGGCCGGGAGAACCTGGACCTGTACTGGAAGGCCACCGGCCGCCCCGCCGAGGACGCCCATGTCGACGAGGCCCTGCGGATCGCCGACCTGGGCGGCGCCCTGGAACGCGCGGTGCGCACCTACTCGCAGGGCATGCGGCAGCGACTCGCCCTCGCCCAGGCCATGCTGGGCCTGCCGGACCTGCTGATCCTGGACGAGCCCACCAACGGACTCGACCCGCCGCAGATCCGCGAGATGCGGGAGGTGATGATCCGGTACGCGGCCGGGGGCCGCACCGTCATCGTCTCCAGCCACCTCCTCGCGGAGGTCGAGCAGTCCTGCACCCACCTCGTCGTCATGGACCGGGGACAGCTCGTGCAGGCCGGCCCCGTCGCCGAGATCACCGGCTCCGGCGACACCCTGCTCGTGACCCTGGCCCGGGAGATCGACGACGCGCTCGTCGAGAAGGCCGGCGCCCTGCCCGGCGTCGGCTCGGCCACCCGCGCCGACGGCGGACTCCTGGTCCGTCTCGACGGGACCGACGGCACCGACATCACCACCCTCATCGGCGAACTCGTACGCCTGGACGTCCCGCTGACCGGCGTCGGACCGCACCGGCGCCTCGAAGACGCGTTCCTGACCCTGATCGGAGGAGGAGCCGCATGAGCCCGCTGCTCGACACCCCCGCGGCGCCCGAGGCGCCCGCGGCCCCCGTGGACTCCGCCCCCGGCTACCGCGCCGGACGCACCCTGCCGCTGCGCGTCGAGGCCCTCCGCCAGTGGAAGCGCCGCCGCACCCTGATCATGGGCGGCATCCTGGTCGCCCTGCCGTTCATCCTGATCGTCGCCTTCGCGATCGGCGGCGAGGACGGTGACCGCAACGGCCGGATCACCCTGATGGACACGGCGACCGCCTCGGGCGCCAACTTCGCCGCGACCTGCCTCTTCGTCTCGGCCGGCTTCCTCCTCGTCGTCCCGGTGGCGCTGTTCTGCGGGGACACCGTCGCCTCCGAGGCGAGCTGGTCCTCGCTGCGCTACCTGCTCGCCGCGCCGGTGCCCAGGTCGCGGCTCCTCGCCTCCAAGCTGGCGGTCGCCCTCGGCTACAGCGCGGCCGCGATGGTCCTCCTTCCGCTCGTGGCCCTGGCGGTGGGCACGGTCGCCTACGGCTGGGGCCCGCTCCAGCTGCCGACCGGCGGCTCGGTGCCCGCGGGGGACGCGCTGCTCCGCATCGCCGTCGCCGTCGCGTTCGTCTTCGCCTCCCAGCTGGTCACCGCCGGTCTCGCCTTCTGGCTGTCGACCCGCACCGACGCCCCGCTCGGCGCGGTGGGCGGCGCCGTCGGCCTGACCATCGTCGGCAACGTCCTGGACGCCGTCACGGCGCTCGGCGACTGGCGCGAGTACCTGCCGGCGCACTGGCAGTTCGCCTGGATCGACGCGCTCCAGCCCCAGCTGGAGTGGGGCGGCATGGTGAAGGGGACCGCGATCTCCCTGACGTACGCCCTGGTCCTCTTCGCGCTCGCCTTCCGGGGCTTCGCCCGCAAGGACATCGTGTCGTAGAAGCTCCTACGGTCTCCTCACAGCCACCCCCTCCGAGCCGCTTCCGCGCCCGCGCGGAAGCGGCTCGTCGTGCCGAGGGCCGTCATCAGCTCGCCGACCCGGCGGCTGTACGTCCGCGCGGACATGCCGAGCCGGGCCGCCGCCGTCTCGTCCGTGACCCCCGACAGGAGGGCGTCGAGCACCGGACGCAGCTGCGGCGGCAGATCGCACGGCGGCGCCGGGGGCGACGGCGCGTACGTCAGGTCCTCGGCCGCCGCCCAGCAGGCGTGATGGACCCGTGCGAGGGCCTGCACCACCACCGGGTCGCGGATCAGCAGCAGCCCGTTGTAGAGCAGCTCCAGATCGAGCGGGACCGCGGCCACCGTCCGGTCGACGACGATCATCTTGAACGGGATGGCCTCCGCGAGGCGGGCCCGGCCGGGGAGCGCCGGACCGCCTTCGAGCCGGGCCAGGGCGTGCCGCGGCACGATCCGTCTGACCTCGGCGGCCCGCTCGGCCGCCGCGCGCATGCACGCTCCCGCCAGCTGGAGGAACGGCTCGGGGATCGCGCAGCCCGCCGAGGCGACCGGGTCGTCGAAGGTCAGCAGTTCGTACCGGGTGGAGGCGGCCAGTCCCGCGAGCGCCGCGCTGATGCGCCGCGCGCCCCGGACCGGCCGCCCCGCGGGCCGCTGTCCCTCGGTCGTGGCCCGGTTCATCGCCGAACGGGCGAGCACCACGGAGCCCGCGCTCTCTGCCACCGCTGACCACCCCCGCCCGATCGATGTCCACTCCATGTACGCATGCGACTGCACACGGTGACAACCCCTGTTGAGAAGTCTGGCGAATCCATGCCACGCGTTCCCGTCCCGGTCGCCGTTGCCGCATCGAGATCCATCCGCAACCCGCTCGACGGCTCCCAGCGGGCCTCTCGTTCGTCACATTCACAAGTGCCATACGAAGAGGGGGAGATGAGATGGATCGACACGACGTCCGGACGCCCGGACGCCACCGGGCCCGGTTCTCGGCCACGCTCGCGGGGCTGCTCGCGGTCGGACTCGCCGTCGGCGGCTGCGCGGCGGACGGCGGTGAGAGCTCCGCCGACCGGTCGGGTGCGAAGGGCGGCAGGACCGCCACGGCGGCACCCGACGGCGCCCGTCCCGACGGGGCGTACGAGGAGGGGACGGAGGGCGAGGGGCACTCCCGGGCGCCCGCCCCCGACTACCTGTCCACCTTCGCCCTGGACGTGGACACCGCCTCCTACGGCTACGCCCGGCGGACCCTCGCCGAGGGCCGGCTGCCCGACCCGGCGACCGTGCGCCCCGAGGAGTTCGTCAACAGCTTCCGCCCCGACTACCCGCGCCCGGCGGACAACGGCTTCAGCGTGACCCTCGACGGGGCCCGCACCGGGCAGGACGGCTGGTCCCTCGTCCGGGTCGGGCTCGCCACCCGGGGCGCGGACCGGGGCGCCGAACGTCCGCCCGCCGCCCTCACCTTCGTCGTCGACGTCTCCGGATCGATGGCCGAACCCGGGCGGCTCGACCTGGTCAAGGAGTCCCTCGGACTGCTCGCCGACCAGCTCCGCGACGACGACTCGATCGCACTCGTCACCTTCAGCGACGAGGCCGAGACGCGGCTGCCGATGACCCGGGTGGGGGAGGCCAGGGGCCGGATCCGCGAGGTCGTGGACGCCCTCGCGACGAGCGCCTCCACCAACGTCGAGGCGGGTGTCCGCACCGGATACGACGTCGCCGTCGAAGGCCACAGGAAGGGCGCCACCAACCGGGTCGTGCTGCTCTCCGACGCGCTCGCCAACACCGGTGCCACCGAGGCCGGGACGATCCTCGAACGCATCGACCAGGAGCGGAGGGAGTACGGGATCACCCTCTTCGGCGTCGGCGTGGGCAGCGAGTTCGGCGACACGTTCATGGAGCAGCTCGCCGACCGGGGCGACGGCCAGACCACGTACGTCTCCACCTCCGCGCAGGCCCGCAAGGTCTTCGTCGACCAGCTGCCCTCCCATGTCGAGCTGCGCGCCCGCGACGCCAAGGCGCAGGTCTCCTTCGACCGGCGGACCGTCGAGAAGTTCCGGCTGATCGGCTACGAGAACCGGGAGGTCGCCGACGAGGACTTCCGGAACGACCGGGCCGACGGCGGCGAGGTGGGGGCCGGTCACACCGTCACCGCGCTGTACGCGGTCAAGACCCGTCCCGGAGCCGCCGGTCCGCTCGCCACCGCCACCGTCCGCTGGCTCGACCCCGCCACCCGGGCGCCGCACGAGCGCTCCCGCGCGGTCGGGACGGGCTCCCTGTCGCTCGCCGGGGACATCTGGGGCGAGGGCCACGACAGCCTGAAGCTGACGGCGGTCACCGCCTACTTCGCGGACGCCCTGCGGGGCGGGAGCCTGCCCGGGGCCCCCGGCCTCGCGGCGCTCGCGGAGCACGCCGACTCGATCGCCGGCCGGTCGGGTTCGGCGGTGGTCCGGGAGCTGGCGGAGGCCGTACGGCAGGCCGAGGGACTGCTCGGTCCCGACGGCGGAGCGTCCGGTGAAGGCCCTTCGCGGGAGGGTGAGTTGAGGTCGGGCGACCCGTACAGCTGACGCGCACGGCGGGCAGCGGGCCAGAATGGCCCCATGGCCTCCCTGCTGCTCGCCCTCGCCGTCGGATGCACCGGCCTCTACGCCGGTTTCATGCTCGTCTTCCAGACCGGGATCATGCCCGCGCTCGCCCGGCTGACGGACGCCGAGTTCGTCACGGCGATGCGCCGGATCAACGAGTACGTGCCGAAGGCCGTGTTCCTGACCGTCTTCCTCGGCGTGGTCGCCTTCCCCGCCGCCGCGTTCCTCGTCCCCGTCGACGGGCGCACGGACACGCAGAAGTGGCTGGTCCTCGCGGGGCTCGTGTGCGCGGTCCTCAACCACGCGGTCACCATCGGCGGCAACATCCCGCTCAACAACGCGCTGGCCGCCTCGGAGGCGCCGGGCGACGACCCGGCGACGGTCCGGGCGGCCTTCGAGAAGCGCTGGAACGGCTTCCACCGCGTCCGTACGGCTCTGATCACCGTCGCGTTCGCCCTGCTGACGGCCGCCGCCGTGGTCTAGGACCTCTCCGACCATTCCCGCCGGGTCCGGCGGATCACGGCCGGACCCGCCCCAGGGCCGCTCCGGAACCGTACCGAGCGGTCTGGATCTGGCGTGAACTCGTGCGTGTCGGCCACTCCGGGATCCACAAGGACCCTGCGAAAGCGTACCTCCGAGTCCGGAAACAGCCTTCGGAGGTGCGCTCACCCCCGCCCATGGCAAAAACCTTGCACCCCAATACCACTACAAAGGGGGTGAATCACCCCGATATCCCGGCCGGTGATTCCGTACCCTCCGGTTTCTTATTGACATGCCTACGGGGGTCTTTTCTAATCAACGAGAGTCAACCCGCGCGTAGACACCGCACAGACACTGAGGGGGCAAGGTGGACGTCCGGATCCTGGGGGACTGTCGGTACGTGAGCACGGGGTGTCCATCACCCCGACGGCCGCCGCGCCCCGGCAGCTCCTCGCCCTGCTCACGGCCAGCGCCGACCAGGTCGTCCCCGTGACCGTGCTGACCGAGGAGCTGTGGCCGTCCGGCGCCCCCCGCGGCGCCCGCGGCGAACTCCAGTCCCACATAGCCGACCTGCGGGCGCTCATCGCGGGCGCGCTGCGCGGCGCCGACCGGGCGGAACCCGGGGCCGGCTGGTCCGAGCGGCGCACCGCCGACGCGGTCCTCGTCTCCCAGCCAGGCGGCTACCGGCTCGACACCGGCGGCGGCGCCCACGACGTCTGGCAGTTCGAGCGCGCGGCCGGCGCCGGCTACCGCGCCATGGAGGCCGGCGACCTCCCGCGCGCCGCGCTCCGCCTCGGCGAGGCACTGGCCCTGTGGCGCGGCGAACCCTACGCGGGCGTCGCCGCGGGACCCCGCCTCCGCAGGGAGATCGAGCGTCTCGAAACCTCCCGGCTGAGCGTCCTCGACCAGTGGGTGGAAGCGCAGTTGGGCCTCGGCCGGCACGCCGAACTCGTCTCCGAACTCTCCGGACTCGTCGCCCGCTACCGCACCAACGAGCCCCTCCACGCCCACTACATGGTCGCCCTGCTCCGCTGCGGCCAGCACGACGAGGCCCTCACCGTCTACGAGCGGCTGCGGGCGGCGCTCAAGGAGGAGACCGGCATGGAGCCCTCGGCGCGGCTCCGCCGGCTCCAGCGCTCGGTCCTCGCCGTACGGCACACCGAGGCCCGTCCCGTGTACGGCCCCCGCGTCCCCGCCCAGTTCGGTTCCGCCCAGTTCGGTTCCGCCCAGTTCGGTTCCACCCGGTTCGGCCCCGCCGAGTTCGGTCCCGACCGGTTCGGCCCGGCTCGTCCCCGGCTCGTCCCCGCCGGCTCCGTCGGCTGACCGCCCCGCGGGACGGCGGTCCCGCGATACGGACGACCGGGGGGAACCGTGACGTCACACCGGGACCGTGACGGGGAATGAAGTGCGGCAACTCACCGTTGACCGACTCCCGAAGCCGAATTAGTTTCGGCGAGCAGTACGGGTTTCCTCCCAGGTGCCCGATTTCGTTCGACCACGGGGGACGGGACCATGACCTTGCACGGCGCCGACGGAGCCGGTGGTGCCGACGCGCTGCTCACGGTCCTCGAACTGCTCGCCCGACAGGCCCCGCCCGCCCGCTTCGACGCCCTCCTCGACGAGGCCCGCCTCTCCGGACTCGCCGGCGAGGAACTCCACCGCCTCGAACGGGCCGTCGCGCTCGCCGGCGAGGCCCGCGCCGGACGCGAGCACGAGGCGCGCCGCGAGGCCGGACTCGCGGCCCTCACCGACACCGCCCGCGACCTGACCTCCTCCTACGACCTCGACAGCCTGCTGCGCGTCATCACCCGCCGCGCCCGCCGGCTGCTCGGCCTCGACCTGGCGTACGTGACCCTCCGCGGCCCGCACGGCGCCTGCTACGTCCACACGACGGAGGGCTCCCGCGCCGGCCGCGCCGAAGGACCCGGGCTCGTTCCGGGACTGCGGATCGCCGAGGGGTACGGGCTCGGCGGCGCCGTCCAGCTCCACGGCGAACCCGTCTGGACCGCCGACTACCTCGCCGACGAGCGCTTCGCCCCCTCCGGCTCCCTCGACGCCGGCGTCCACGCGCCCGCCTTCGACGAAGCCGCCGAAGCGGCCCTGCGCGCCGAGGACCTGCACGCGATCATGGCCGCGCCGCTGCGCAGCGGCGACACCGTGATCGGCGCCCTCCACGGCGCCGACCGCCGCGTCCGCCACCACACCTCCGAGGAGATCGGGCTGCTCGCCGCGCTCGCCGACCTCGCCGCCCTCGCCGTCGACAAGGCCGGGCTCCTCGACCGCACCCGCGCCGAGGTCTCCGAACTGGAACGCGACAGCTCCCGGATCCGTACCAGCCTCACCCGCATGCGGCACGTCAGCGAGGCCCACGGCCGCATCATGAACCTCGTCCTCGCGGGCGGCGACCTGCACAACGTCGCCAAGGCCGCCGCCGACGCCCTCGACGCGACCGTCATGATCCGCGACCAGGGCGGCCGCTCCCTCGCCACCGCGGGCGACCTCCCCGGCCTCGACGAGGAGGCCGTCGCCAAGGCCTCGCTCGACGCGCACGCCCGCCGCCGCCCGGTCCTCGCCGCCGACGACACCTGGGTCGCCCCCGTCATCGCCGGCTCCGAGGACCTCGGCGGCCTCGTCGTCCACGCCGCCGGCGGACTCACCGGCGAGGACGAACGGCTCCTCGAACTCGCCGCCCAGTCCGTCGCCTTCCTCCTCCTCATGCGCCGCTCCACGGCCGTCGCCGAAGGACCCGTCCGCGACGAACTCCTCGACGACCTCATCGCCGACCCGCCGCACGCCCCGCAGCAGATCGCCCAACGGGCCCGCCGCCTCGGCGTCGACCTGCGCAAACCGCACGTCCTGGTGCTCGCGCGGCCCGAGGGCGGCGAACAGGGCAGGGCGGTCGTCTGGGCGTCCTCGTACGCGTACCGCCTCTCCGGCCTGAAGACCGTGCAGGGCGGCTGCATCGTGCTGCTGCTCCCCGGCATCGACGCCTCCGCCGCCGCCAAGGCCGTCGCCGCGGAACTGTCCCCGCTGCTCGGCCACCCCGTCTCGGTCGCCGCCGCCGGGCCCGCCATGAGCCCCGACGGCGTCGTCCGGATGCACCAGGAGGCCGGGCGCTGCCTCGACGCGATGAGCGCCCTCGGAGGCATCGGCTCTGCGGCCTCCGTGCAGGACCTGGGGTTTCTCGGGCTGCTGCTCTCCGACGACAACGACGTCGACGGCTTCGTCGAGGCGGCGATCGGACCCGTACTCGACTACGACGCCGAGCGGTTCACCGACCTCACCCACACCCTGGAGGCGTACTTCGCCTCCGGCGGCAGCCCGACCAACGCGGCCGAGGCGCTGCACGTCCACCCCAACACGGTCTCCCGCCGGCTCGAACGGATCGGTGAACTCCTCGGCCCCGAATGGCAGAAGCCGGGCCAGGTCCTGGAGGTCCAGCTGGCCCTGCGCCTCCAGCGCACCCGGGAGGTCCTGGCCCGCGGCCGCGCGACGGCGGACCCGGCCCGCCAGCCGGGCCCGCCGGACCGGGGCAACTGACGGCCCCGCCACGGGCGGGGACCCGTCGGCTCCCCCGCGCGTACGGCCGTCCGGCCCGTCGGCTCCCCTCGCGTACGGGGCGGTTCGACCGCCGGCTCCTCGCGCACGTACACGGCCCGTCCGGCCCGTCGGCTCCCCTCGCGTCCGGGGCCGTTCGGTCCGTCAGCTCGCCGTGCGTCCCGACCCGTAGCCGGAGGCGTAGGCCGCCGACCAGTCGGTGGCCGCCATGACCGTCGCCGCGTGGGCCGCCGAGGCCAGCGTGATGTGCCGGTGCCAGCCGCGGAACGAGCGGCCCACGAAGTCCCGCAGCCCCGCCCCCTCCCCGACCGCAGCGAAGTCCCGCTCCACCCGCCGGGCCAGCTTCGTCAGCCGCACCAGGGAGCCGACCGGAGACCCGGTCATATCGCTGACCCACATCCGCGCCGGGGCCCGCCGCGGGTCGTCCCACTCGCCGAGCAGCACCAGGGGACGCATCCGTTCCCCGCCCGGCGTGGGCAGCGCCACCCGGACGGCCGTCGCGAGCGACGTACGCGAGGTCTGCGCGCCGGCCACGGTGTCCACCCAGCTCACCGGCCTCCGCAGCCCCTTGAGCGACTCCAGGATCTGCACCGCCGAGAGCGGGCCCGCGCCGAAACCGGGCAGCGACCGGTCGGCGATCGCGAGCCGGGAGCCCGGACCGATCCGGCCCACGACCGGCACTCCCGCCCCGGCGAGCCGGGTGAGGGCCGCCCGCCCCGCGCCGCCCCGGATGTCGAGCAGCACCGGCTTGCGGGTGACGTCGGGCCAGCGCGCGGTGTCGAGCGCCGCGGAGACCGCGCACTCCTCCAGGGTCTCCTCGCCGGCCTCCTGGGGAACCTCCGCGCGGTCGCGCCGGGTCCGGTCGTTGACCCAGGGGTCCGGCAGGAACAGACGCCAGTTCACGGGGACGCTCAGCTCGTCGCTCGCGAACCACACCCCGAACGCCTGCTGGCCGTGGAAGACCTGGCCGCGCTCCGGGTCGAAGCGCCGGTCCACGCCCACCGAGTGCTCCCCGGCCTTCGGGATCGGCATGGGACGCACCACCCAGGCCTGCGGGCAGCTGTTCCGCTCCAGGAACCGGGCGAGCGCGGCCCGCATGGGCTGCCAGTCCCAGGTCGAGCTGGACACGAAGTGGTGCAGGCTCTGCTCGGCCGCGGGCCCGCCTATCTGGGCGGCGATGTTACGGATGGACTTGCGGCCCTGCGCGGTCAGCAGGCCGTGCAGGTACTGCTCGGCCTTCAGGCGCTGGTCGCGGCGCGGGAAGCCGGAGAACAGCGCGGCACACAGCTCGGCGTAGACGTCATCGCGCGAGCCGGCCGCGCCGACGGAACTGACGACGCCCAGGGGAGCGGCCGGCGGAACGGCCCCGGCGACGGCCCTGCGCTTGATTGCGACGGATGTACTCACGACACTCCTGCCCGAAGGTTGCGCAGCTCCCTCCCGCTGCCCCACCACCGTCGCCCGTCCCCGCCCCCCGGGACGAGGTGTACCCGGCACCCGAATCGGCCGCCCGATGGTGGCCGGACCACCTACCGCCGTGTCGTCGCAGGTCGGAGGGGTCTCCAGGCCTCTCCACACTTCTCGTGCGGGCCCCGGTCGCGTCCCTCCGGAACGCCCCCCGGGGGATCTGACAGACTCACCGGCCCCGCTTTGACCCGTAGCAGCGAGTGGCCGGACCATCGCAGAGCGAGGCCGCACGGGCCGGACCCCGGTTAATGCCCCAGGCCGGGAGCCGCGTCCGTGCGCCTCGCCTTGTCCGCGCCTCGTAATCTGTGGGGATGCGATGGCGCGTCGAACTGCCGGTCGTCGGGGTGGTGGCCGCCGGCGGCGCCCTCGGCGCGACCGCCCGCTACGGCGCGGGGCTGCTCCTGCCGACCCCGGCAGGCGCCTTCCCGTGGACGACGTTCACGGTGAACGTGGCCGGGTGCGCACTGCTCGGTGTGCTGATGGTCCTTCTCACGGAGCGGTCGACCGAGTGGTCGACGGCCGTCCCGCACCCGCTTCTCCGCCCGTTCCTCGGCACCGGTTTCTGCGGCGGGTTCACCACCTTCTCGACGTACGGCCTCGAGACGGAGCGGCTGTTGAGCGCGGGTGACCCGACACGGGGTCTGCTCTACCTGGGCGGGACCGTGGTCACCGCGCTCGCCGCCGTCCTGGCCGGGGTCACCGCCGCCAGGGCCGTACGCGCGCGGACCGGCCGGGGGCGGGTGGGGCGCGCGTGAACTGGCTGCTCGTCGTCGTGGGAGCCGCCGTCGGCGCGCCCCTGCGCTACCTCACGGACCGTGCGGCACGGGCCCGGTTCGGCCCCGGCTTCCCCTGGGGCACGTTCACGGTGAACGTCGTCGGCTCGTTCGTCCTCGGGCTGCTCACCGGGGCCGCGTCCGGCCGGGCGTACCTGCTGCTCGGCACGGGTCTGTGCGGGGCGCTGACCACGTACTCCACCTTCTCGTACGAGACCCTGAAGCTGTACGAGGACGGGGCGAGGGGGTACGCCGTGCTCAACGTCGCCGGCAGCCTGGCCGCCGGACTCGGAGCCGTCTGGCTGGGAGTCCGGACGGCCGGGCCGCTGTGAGCCGGAGACGGCTCAGGCGGTGATCCAGTCGCTGGTCGCGATGACCGGCCGGACGCCGTCCCGGTGGACCGTGCCCTCGATGAGGCCGTACATCCGGTCGGCCGCGAAGTACACCTCGTTGTCGCTCTTCAGGCCGAAGGGCTCCAGGTCCACCAGGAAGTGGTGCTTGTTCGGCAGGTTGAGCCGGACCTCGTTGACCGTGGACACGTTGTCCAGGACCCGGTCGGCCATCGCGTGCAGCGTCTGCTGGAGCGAGTAGCTGTACGTCTCCGCGAACGCCTCCAGCATGTGACGGCGCACCTTCTGGTACGAGCGGTCCCAGTCGTGCTCCGGATCCGCCGCCGCCGGGGCGGAGTTCGCCCAGCGGGCGGTCACCTTGGTGGCGAGGATCCGGTCGTACGCCTCCTTGAGCGTCGTGTACCGGTCCTTGGCGAAGCCGTGGAACTCGGAAGTTGGTCGAGTTCATCACCGTCAGCTCCTTCAGGCCCGAGAGGACCTGGAGGGCGGCACACCGCCCCTCGTGGCCCTGGAGGACGACAGGGGCGCGCGCGTCCTCGGGGTCGTCCACCTCAAGGACGTCGTCAAGGACGGCATGCGGCAGCGGTTCGACGAGCTGCGGCGCATGGGCATCCGTACGGTCATGATCACCGGCGACAACCCGCTGACCGCGAAGGCCATCGCCGAGGAGGCCGGCGTCGACGACTTCCTCGCCGAGGCCACCCCCCCCGAGGACGAGATGGCCCTCATCAAGCGGGAACAGGCGGGCGGGAAGCTCGTCGCCATGACCGGCGACGGCACGAACGACGCCCCGGCGCTCGCCCAGGCGGACGTCGGCGTGGCGATGAACACGGGGACGTCGGCCGCGAAGGAGGCCGGCAACATGGTCGACCTCGAATCCGACCCGACCAAGCTCATCGAGATCGTCGGAATCGGCAAGCAACTCCTCATCACCCGAGGCGCGTTGACGACCTTCTCGATCGCCGACGACGTCGCGAAGTACTTCGCGATCATCCCCGCGATGTTCGCCGCCGCCCACCCGTCGCTGGACAAGCTCACCATCATGGGCCTGACCTCGCCCGAGACCGCGATCCTCTCCGCGGTCGTCTTCAACGCGCTGATCATCGTCGCCCTCGTGCCGCTCGCCCTGAAGGGCGTGCGCTACCGGCCGTCCAGCGCCGACTCGATGCTCCGCCGGAACCTCGCGATCTACGGACTCGGCGGCCTGATCGCCCCGTTCGTCGGCATCAAGCTCATCGACCTGCTCCTCTCCACGATCCCCGGGCCGCACTGATTCAGAAAGCGTGCTGACCATGACCAACAACTCAGCGGCGAACACGGGCCGAGTGCTGTGGGCGGGACTGCGTGCCCTCCTCGTCCTGACGGCCGTGTGCGGCGTGCTCTACCCGCTCGCCGTGACCGGCATCGCCCAAGTGGCCTTCCCGGGCCGGGAGAACGGCTCCGGGATCAAGGACGGAAGCGGGCGGGTCGTCGGCTCCGAACTCATCGGCCAGACCTACGAGGACAAGCGCTGGTTCCAGCCACGCCCGTCCCACGGCCTCGGCGCCAACACCGTCAACACCCGGTACGAGCTGATCCTCTCCGGCGCCACCAACCGCTCGGGTGACAACGCCGACCTGATCCAGTGGGTGAGGGACGCCAAGGCGACGGTCGTCAAGGACAACTCGGTGCCCGGCCACACGGTCACCGCCTCGGACGTGCCCGCCGACGCGATCACCTCGTCCGGCTCCGGCCTGGACCCGCACGTCTCCCCGGAGTACGCGAAACTCCAGGCCCACCGGGTCGCGGCGAGGAACCACCTGCCCGTCGCGGAGGTGGACAAGCTGATCGCCACCCACACGGACGCCCGTATCCTCGGCTTCGTCGGCGAGCCGCGTGTGAACGTGCTCCGGCTGAACGTCGCGCTGAGGGAGCTGATCGCGCCGGCCGGGGCCTCCGACTGAGCGGTGGTCGTCAGGCGGTCGGCAGCACCCGGGTCTCCACGGCCGGCAGGCCCTTGGCCCACCAGTGGTCGTAGCGGCGGTAGACCCCCGGGTCCCGGGCGGCGAGGAAGGCGCCGAGGGCCCCGGCCTCGGCCGCGAGGCCCTCCCAGACGGCGGCGGGCAGCGGGTGGAAGGCCGAGGCCTCGATGCCGCCGCCGACCGGCCGCCAGACCCCGGCGACGTACCCGTCGACGAGGAGCGTCGGCAGCGTGTCACCGTTCACGCGGATCACGTGCTTGCGGTACGCGGGCGGGATGACGCGGCCCCGGTCCGCGTACGCCAGCAGGACGCTGTCCCACATGGCCATGAGGCGGGGCGGCGCGTGGACGTCCTCGGCGGGCCGGGGCGCGCCGGGCACGTCGTACAGCACCGTCCCGTCGGGCCCCGCCAGCTGGTCGAGCCGCCCGTCAAGCGCCCGCACCGCCTCGCGGACCTTGCCCCGAGGGGCCATCGTGAACTGCGCCATGTCGAGTACGGACGCAGGGCCGAAGCCCTCCAGATAGCGCAGGAGCAGGGTGGCGAGCCCCGCGGCCGCCGCCTCCGGGTCGGCGAGCACCGGCGGCGTGCTCGCCGTCACGAAGGACTGCGCCGTCCCGAACGACCACGGCGGCCCCGTCGGCGCGTGCCACAGCGGCGCGTACTGGCGCAGCATCCGCCAGACCACGGCCTCCACCGGCCCGCCCCGCGCCTGCTCGAGACGGGACCGCAGCTGGGCACCGGTCCGCGCCTCCCCGGCGTACGCCAGCAGGTCCGGCAGCAGTTCGTCGGCGTCGGCGGCCGTGAACCCCGCCGCCCTGAACCGCGGATCGCCCAGCCGCGAACCGCGCAGCGTCGGCTCCATGCCCTCCCGGAAGGCCCGCCAGTCCTCGACGTGCACCAGGTGCAGCGTGAGCCGCATCAGGGTCGACCTGACCAGCTCGTAGCCGCCCACGGCCCGGTCGAGCCGCGCCGGGTCGAAGCCCGCGACCCGGTTCCACAACGCGACGTACGGCGAGCCCGGTTGCTGCGCCTGGAGCGCCACCACCCGCCGTACGGCCTCCTCGACGCCGATCGGAGCGCGGTCGAGGAGCAACTGCCGTGCCAGGGTGGAGCGGTTGAGGGCGCGCGCGGTGATCACCATGACCTGATTCTCCTCCTGGCCCGGAGCCCCGCGTTCACCCAGGGCTCGCCCCGGCGTCGCGGGCACGACGCTCGCCGTTGTGGCCGGAAAAGGACCATGAGGCCACTTCCACGGGTGACGTCCCGTGTGTTCGTCCCGTGTGTTCAAGGGAGTCCGGATGAATCCGCACAAGCTCCGCAGGCCCGCCGTCGTGGTACTGCCGCTGACCACCGCGCTCGCGCTCTCGGTGGTCATGGGCACGGCCGAGGCGGAGCCCGTGCGGCACGGCGCGCCCGCCCGGGTCGTCTCCACCTCGACCCTGCCCGACATCCCGCTGGCCGCCTTCAGCAACGCCCTGCTGCCCGGCAGCGTCGACGACGACCGGGACGTCGACCTCGGCGGCATCGGCAGCGACCTGTACCCGGCCGAACGGCGCGGCGAGTACTGGACCGTCACCGACCGCGGTCCCAACGGCCAGATATCCGTCGGCAAGGACAAGCGGCGCACGTTCCCCGTGCCCGGCTTCGACCCGGCCGTCGTCAAGGTCCGCGCCGTCGGCGGTCGCATCGAGGTCCTGAGGTCCATCCCGCTCACCACCACCTCCGGCGCCCCCGTCACCGGCCTGCCCAACCAGGAGGGCCGCGACGAGGCCCCGTACACCTACGACGCCTCGACCCCGCTCCCGTACGACCCGAACGGCCTCGACACCGAGGGCCTCGTGCGCGACCGGGACGGCAGCTTCTGGCTGGTCGACGAGTACGGGCCCTCGCTCGTGCACGTCTCCGCGAAGGGCCGCGTCCTCGTCCGGCACGTGCCCGAGGGCCTGGACCTCACCGGCGCCGACTATCCCGTGGTCGAGTCCCTGCCGTCGGTCTTCCTCACGCGCAGGACCAACCGCGGCTTCGAGGGCCTCGCGCTGCTGCCCGACGGCGACCTGGTCATGGCCCTGCAGAGCCCGCTGCTCCACCCCGACAAGGCCTCGGGCGAGAACTCCCGTACGACCAGGCTGCTGCGCTTCTCGACCCGCCAGAACCGGGTCACGGCGGAGTACGCGTACCGCTTCGACCCGGTCGGTGTCGTCGAGCCCGGCCAGACGAAGACGTCCGAGCTGAAGATCTCCTCCGTGGTCGCGCTCGGCGGCGACCGCCTCCTCGTCCAGGAACGCACCGACAAGGCCTCCCGCCTGTACGAGGTACGCCTCCGGCGCGGCTCCGGCATCCTCGGCTCCCCCTGGGACACGTCCGCCGTCCCGACCCTGGAGCAGCTCGACGACGAGGCGGCCGCCGGGGCACCGGTCCTCGGCAAGCGCCTCGTGATCGACCTGAACACCGTCAAGGGCGTCCCCGGCAAGATCGAGGGCATCGCCGTCGAAGGCTCCTCGACCCTCGTCCTCCTCAACGACAACGACTTCGGCATGACGGACGGCCCGGAGGCCTTCGACGCGAACGGCCGCCTGGTCGACAGCGGCGTGGACACCACCCTGGTCCGCGTACGGCTCCCGCACCCGGTCCGCTGAGCCGAGGGGTGCGGTCCGTGAGCCGAAGGGCGCGGGTCCGTGAGCCGAAGGGTGCGGTCCGTCTCACGCGGTCCGCAGCTCCCGCGCCGCGTCCTTCGACAGGCTGACGCGCACGAGGGCGGCGGCGAGCCGGGCCGTGTCCTCGGGCGGCACGTGCCGGGCGAGCCCGGCCGCGGTGCCGGGGAGGCCGAGGGCGGCGGCGGTCGCACGGGAGCGCTCGTCGAAGAACGGCCGCAGCTCCGGCCAGACGGCCTGGGCCTCCCGGCAGAAGATGCCGGCGCCCACCGGGCCGATCCGGGGCACCTCCCGCAACAGCCGTCCCACCTCCTCCGCGGTGCCGCCCGCCCGCTTGCGGAGGAGGCGCAGATCACCGCGGTACCGGTCGAGGACCAGCTCCGCGCCCTCGCCCAGCGCGGTCGCGGTGCTCTCGTCGTACCGGACGTAATGCGCCCGCCCGAGCGCGTCCACGCGCTCCTGCCAGGAGGAGCCGGCCATGGCCCGCGGCGTCCGCAGCCCGGCGGCGAAGAGTTCGCGGGCGGCGGCGGTGGCGATGTCCGCCTTGATCCGGACGGAACAGAGAACGGTGAGCACCAGGAGCCGGTAGAGCGGGGCGGGCTTGTCCCGCAGGACGATCCCGGCCTCGTCGGCGTAGGTCCGCCCGTACTCCCGCAACAGCCGGTCGATCGTCTCGGCGGTGTCCACGGAACGCTCCTTCGCCGTCTCGCGGTGGCGGGAACGGGCCCGAAGGGCATCGCCCCCTGTCCCCCGGGCGGCTACCCGGAAGGCGCCCGGTCACCCACCGCGCCGGGCCGGGCTCCCGGCATGCCGGTCACAAGGCCACGATCGTCGCCTCGGTCGCCTTGACGCTGGTCCAGACGGGCACCCCGTCCGCGAGGCCGAGTTCGGCCGCGGCCTGCGGGGTGATCTCGGCGACGAGGTCGAGCATGTGCGCGGAGGTGACGAGGACGCGCAGGCGACTGCCGCTCGCGGTGATCTCGCGTACGGTGCCGGGCCAGACGTTGCGCGGGCTGCCGGTCGGCCGTTCGCGGTGGACGGAGACGGCCTCGGGGGCGATGACCGCGAGGGCCTCCGTGCCCGGCGGAAGCGGGTCGGCGGTGACGAGGGTGCCCCCGTCGGCGAGCGCGAGACCGTCGGCGGTGGCGGTGCCGGGCCAGGCGTTGCGGCCGAGCATCCGGGCCACCCACGGGGAGCGCGGATGGCGGGTGACCTCGGTGGGGGAGTCGTCCTGGACCGCGCGGCCCTCGTCGAGGACGAGGACGCGGTCGGCGAGGGAGACGGCCTCGACGGGGTCGTGGGTGACGATGAGGCAGACGCCGCCGAAGCCCTGGAGGTGGGTGCGCAGGGTGTGGCGGACGTGGGCGCGGGTGGTCTGGTCGAGCGCGGCGAGCGGCTCGTCGAGGACGAGGAGCCGGGGCCGGGCGGCGAGCGCCCGCGCCAGGGCGACCCGTTGGGCCTGACCGCCCGACAGCTGGGCCGGGCGCCGCCGGGCGAGCCGGCCGACGCCGAGCCGGTCGAGCCATTCCTGCGCGGCGCGGCGGGCCTCCGCCCGGGGGACGCCTTGGACGCGGAGGCCGTACGCGGTGTTGGCGAGCGCCGTCATGTGCGGGAACAGGGCACCGTCCTGGGGGACCCAGGCGACGCGGCGGCGGTGCGGGGGGAGGCCGGTGGCCTCGGTCTCGCCGAGACGGAGCGTGGCGTGGGCGCGGTGGGTGAGGCCGAGCAGGGCGCGCAGCAGGGTGGTCTTGCCGGCGCCGTTGGGGCCGACGACGGCGATGGTGGTGCCCGGCCCGGCGTCCAGGGTGAGCCGGGTGAAGCCGGTGACCTCGGCGCGCAGGGACCAGCGGTCGCCGGACGGGGCGCCGCCGGGGAGCGGGGAGGGGCGTTCCGCCGGGACGGTTTCCGCGGGGCCGGTCGCGGACGAGCCGGTTTCCGTCGGGGCGGTTCCCGCTGGGCTGATCGCGGACGGGGCGGTTTCCACCGGGCTGCTCTCGGACCGCTCGGTTTCCGCCGGTGCGGCGGCCCGGCGTGCGCGGTCGGCCGGTGTCCCCGTCCAGCGGCCGCGCAGGGCGATGAGTACGCCCATGGCGATGACGAGCAGCAGCAGGGAGACCGAGGTGGCGGCCTCCGGCTCGTCCTGGAGGAGGAGGTAGACCTGCAGCGGCAGGGTCTGGGTGGTCCCGGGGAGGTTGCCGGCGAAGGTGATCGTGGCGCCGAACTCGCCGAGCGCCCGCGCCCAGGTGAGTGCCGCGCCCGCGATCAGGCCGGGGGCGACCATCGGCAGGGTGACGGTGAGGAAGACCCGGAGGGGGGAGGCCCCCAGGGAGGCGGCGGTCTCCTCGTACCGCGGCCGGAGTCCGCCGAGCGCGCCTTCCAGGCTGATGACGAGGAAGGGCATGGAGACGAAGGTCGCGGCGAGGACGGCACCCGAGGTGTGGAAGGGCAGCGTGATGCCGAAGGTGCCCTCCAGCCAGGGCCCGAGGAGACCGCGCCGGCCGAAGGCGAGGAGCAGCGCGACGCCGCCGACCGTGGGCGGCAGGACCATGGGCAGCAGGACCAGGGAGCGGACGATCGCCTTGCCGCGGAACGGGACCCGGGCCAGCAGCCAGGCCAGGGGGACGCCGAGGAGCAGGGAGATGCCGAGCGCCCAGAAGGACACGACCAGGGACAGTTTCAGGGCGCGGAGCGTGCCCGGGGAACCGAGGTGGCCGGCGAGGTCGCCCCACTCGGTCCGTACGAGGACGCCCACCAGGGGCAGTGTCAGGAGGGCGATGCCCAGGAGGGCGGGGACGGCCAGGGCGAGGGGCGCGCGGGCGCCGGGCGTACGTACGCCTGCTCGTTTCACGGTTGATCCCGACTGCGTGGGTGAGAGGGAGGGAGGGGCTGCCCGTTCCCCTGGACGTCGTGGCCGGGCAGCCCCTCGCGAGCTGGGTGGTCCGGGTCGCTCACGGCTTCTGGAAGCCGGCGTCCCGGAGGATCTTCTGGGCCTCGGGCGAGGAGAGCCAGGCGACGAACGCGGCGGCGGCCTCGATGTTCTTCGACTGCTTGAGCGTGGCGGCCGGGTAGGACGCGATCGCGTTCTGGGCGTCGGGGATCGCGACGGCGTCGACCTTGCCCTTCGCGCTCTCGGCGTCCGTCCGGTAGACGAGTCCGGCGTCGGCCTCGCCGAGTTCGACCTTGCTGAGGACGGCGCGGACGTTCGGCTCCTGGGAGACCGGCTTCACCGTGATCTTCTGGGCGTCGAGGATCTTCTGGCTGTACTTGCCGGCGGGGACCTCGGGCGCGGCGAGCACGACCTTGAGCTTGGTGTCCGCGAGGTCCTTGAGCTCGTCGACCTTGTACGGGTTGCCCTCACCGGTGGCGATGACGAGCCGGTTCTTCGCGATGACCGCCGGGGTGCCGGTGTCGGCGCTCACCTTGTCCATGCTCTTGGTGTCGGCGGTGACCAGGGCGTCGGCGGGGGACCCCTGGGCGACCTGGGCGACGAGCTCCTGGGAGCCGGCGAAGGAGAAGGCGATCTTCGTGCCGGGGTGGGACTTCTCGTACGCGGCCCCGGCCGTCCTGAAGACGTCGGTGAGGGACGCGGCGGCGAGCACGGTGAGGTCCGCCGCGGGGGCGCCGGCAGAGGAGGAGCCGGATGCCGGGGACCCGCCGGTGTCCTTCCTCGCGCCGTCGTCGCCGCAGGCGGCGAGCGGTGCGAGCAGGGCGACGGTGAGGACGGCGGCGGCGGTACGGCGCCTGTTCGGAATGCGAGGGGCACGAGAGGTACGCGGGGTACGGGAGAGGGACATGAGGGTGCGGGCTCCTTGGGGCGTACGGAAGATGCGTGGCACGGGGTGCCGGCCGCGCCGACGGCCGCTCCCACCCGGTACCGCATGAGGGTCGTGCTCAGGTGCGGTCGATGTGCACGCTGGTCGACTTCACGCGGGCGGTGGCCTGCATGCCGACTTCCAGTCCCAGTTCCTCCACGGCCTCCCTGGTGAGGAGGGACACGAGGCGGTGCGGCCCGGCCTGGATGTCGACCTGGGCGGCGACGTCGCCGAGCTTGATCGCGGTGACGATGCCCGGGAAGGCGTTGCGCGCCGAGGTGTACGGCGTGTCGTCGTCGGCGTTGCCGCCCTGCGCGAGCTCCACGGAGAACGCGGCCAGGGCCCGGCCTTCGATGAGCCGGCGCCCGCTCTCGTCGCGGTGGGTCGCGACCCGGCCCGCGTCCGCCCAGCGGCGTGCGGTGTCGGGGCTGACACCGAGGAGACGCGCGGCCTGACCGATGGTGTAGGACTGCATGTGCGCCACGCTAGGGCGATCCGGCTCTCATCTGCAACAAGTCTGTGGGACTGTCCGTGGCGGATGAGAGCCCGCTTGGAGGAAGTGACGGAGGAAGGCGCCCGGTGTCTCAGGTGCCGGACGCGCCGGTCGTGCGGAACCTGCCGGGTGTCTCCAGCCAGCCGGTGCCGAGCCGCCGGTAGGCACCCCACCAGAGGTCGCGGCTGCGGGTGGCAGGTGATGACGCCACTCCCGCCGACCAGGTGGGAGCGGCCCCCGCCTCCGCGGGCCGGCGGATCTCTGCCCGGTCGCGCTCCGGCGTTCCTCTCACGTGCGCGAGGCGAGGGTTGCTTCACGTCGACGCCGTATCCACGGACGAGGGCCTCCAGGCCGTGGTCGTGGCCTTGGCCGACGGCGCGGAAGCGCCAGCAGCAAGGATGATCCGGACGTGATCGCGACTTCAACCCGAATGCCGATTTGTCCGCTCACTCCCCTCGCTTCTCTCGCGAGGTCGTCCCGGAACTCCGGACTGCTTTCGCGCCGAACGGGCACTTCTGGATAGTTTCGGCCGGATACGTCAAGCCACCCAAGATCCTCTCCCGAAGGAGGGTCATGATCTGCGCGCCCCGCAGGACTCGAACCTGCGGCCAAGTGCTCAGGCTCCTGGATCAGTGTGAGGCTGCGGACCGGAAGAGGTAGACGTACAGACCGCGGTCGCCCCCGACGGCGAGGGCCTTGCCGTCCGGCCGCCAGCCGCAGGACCGCAGGGCGCCCTCGGTGCGCTGGGCGGCCACCACCTCTCCGCCGGCGCGGTCCCACACCCGTACCGTGGCGTCCTCGCCCGCCGTGGCGATCCAGCGTCCGTCCGGGGAGGCGGCCACCGCGTGCAGCGGTTGGCCGCTGCCGGTGCGCAGGCCCCGGTGGTCCCCGGTCCGCAGGTTCCACAGGCGTAGGGTCCCGTCTTCGCCCGCGCCGAACAGGCAGTCGCCGTCCGGCGAGACCGACAGTGCGAGGACCGCGCCGTTCCCGCCGGTCAGCTGGGTTGTGCGGGTGTGGGTGGCCAGGTCCCAGACGGTTACCACGCCGTCGTTCCCGCCGCTCGCCAGCCAGGTCGTGTCCGGGGAGACCGCCACTGAGCGCACCGGGCCGTCGCACGTCAGCGCGGCCCGCAGCTCTCCCGATTCGGGGTCCCAGAGCCGTATCACGCCGTGATAGCCCGCGTCGGCCAGCCAGGATCCGTCGGGAGCAGCCACCATCACGCTCATGAACTGTCCGCTGTGGGCCGGTTGGGCCTTGACGCGCTGGGTGACGAGGTCCCAGACACGAATGACATAGCTCGGGCCGGCCAGCCAGGATCCGTCGGGAGCGAAAGCCAGCAGTTGCCCGCCCTTCGGCGACCTGGAGTCCGTGCGCAACGGGCTGTCGAGCGTCAGTGAGGCGGCACCGCCCTCCGCCTCGTAGAACCGCATGGCGTCCTCTTCCACCGTGGCCACGTGCGATCCGTCCGGGGTGTACGCGACGGCCACCACGGGCCGGGTCCGGGATTCGATCGGCGCGGCCTGCGGTTCGGGCGGGGTCTCCCACACCCTTGCCACGCCGTCGAGACCGGTAGTGGCCAGCCAGGAGCTGTCCGGGGCGACGACGACGTCCACGACGGCGTCCGTGTGCCCTGTCAGCACCGCACGGCAGCGCCCGTCGGACAGGTCCCACAAGCGCACGAGCCCGTCCGCGTCGCCCACGGCGTACCAGGTGCCGCAGGGCGCGACGGCCAGCGCCGTGACGGAGCCGGGATTGCGGGTGAGGAGCGTGGAGGACTCCTGGAGTCTCGTCCTCATCGGCTCGTGACCGAGGTCCCACCGGCGGACGTCGCCCTGGGCGTCCGCGGTGAGAAGGAAGTTTCCGCCCGGGGAGAAGGCCACGGCGCAGATGGCAACCGGGCTGTCGAGGGTCTCCGCCGGCGTTGCGCGCGAAGCCATGTCCCACAGGCGAACCCGCTTGCCGGGCGCGGCGGCCGCCAGCCGGCGACCGTCGGGTGCGACGGCCAGCGGTGGCGAAGCCGCCGATTTCCACGGGTCGTCCCGGGCGTCCGGCGGGCGACCGCCAGGCGTGGGAGGCAGTGAGACCCGCACGCTGTGGATGTCGCCACCCCCTCGGCCCGAGGGGGAGACGGATGCGCCGTTCTCCACGTGCACGAAATGCGCGAACGCCCTGTCCGCCGCCGCGCACCAGCTCCCGTCCGGTGCGGTTGCCAGGTTCCGTATCTCGTCGCGCGAGGTGAACAGCGTCTCGGCCGGGTGTCCGCCGAGCGGGTCGGTGCGAAAGACCGAGCGGCCGATGCCGACGATCAGCGAACTGCCGTCAGGACCGCGCGTCATGGCCCGGATCCCTCCCGTACCAGGCCGCTCCCGCGCGAGCACGGAGCCTGTCCTGGGGTCCCGGATCACCACTTCGCCACTGGCGTCGCCGGTGGCCACCCACGCCCCGTCCGGCCCGATCGCCACCGACAGCACGCTGTCCGGAGCGGTGAGGGTGTGCAGCAGTGCGGGGTCCAGCAGGTCGGGGAGCGGCCACTGGCCGGCCAGCAGTGGGCGGAGGTCCGGGTCCGCGGCCTGGCGGGCGGCGATCTGCCGGTCCCAGTGGGGGAGTTCGGCCAGACGGCTGTGCAGGACGGCGGTCAGGATCCTGTCGGATTCCATGGGGGTGAGCAGATGGGAGACACGGGTGAGGTCGCGGGCCAGCGCGGCCGCCGTGGTCGTCGGGATGCGGGCGAGGTCGCTCACGGGGGCGGTGGGGCCGCGCTGATGGAGACGTGTCTCGACCCAGCGGATATCGCCCGCGAGCTGCTCGGCCCGGCCGGTCTGTCCCGCGGCCAGCAGATGTTCGATCGCGTGGTCCAGCAGGTAGCCCTCCTGGATCGCGGGCCAGTCGGCCGGGAGGGCGGCGCCCACCAGGACGGCGTTCAGGCGTTGCAGCTCGGCCGCTCCCAGCTCCTCGCGCAGGTAGTCGCGGAGTACGTCGTGGAGCGTGAGCCGCCCGCCGTTCTCCGGGCTGAGGGCGACGAGGGAGAACCGGTCCAGCTGGGCGCACAGGTCGCGTGCCTGCGGCTCCGTGAGGCCGCCCGTGGCCCTCCACAGGTGTACGACGATCGGTACGGGGATGGACTCGTCCTCCACGAACACGGCCAGCTCGGCCAGACGCCGGGCGCCGCCGTCCGGGAGGAGGGTGGTGCTCGCCTCGATGGTCGCCCGGACGGCGCGGGAACGGCGGGCGGGGTCGTCCAGGTCCAGTGGCTGGGGCGGGGCCTCCCCGGCGGCCGGGCCACCTGCCCGCAGTCCCTCCAACGCCCCCTGGGCAGCTGCCGCCGCGTCGGCTCCGGTCGCGACCTGTCGGGCGATGAGGCGGTTCGTCAGCCGCAGCAGCAGCGCCCATCGGCCGGTGGCCCGCAGCAGACCGGCCACGGTCTCGTCCGGCAGCTCGGGCAGCTCCCAGGTGAGGACCGACCGGGCCTGCTCAGGGGACATCTCATCCACCTGGAGCCGCTCCGCTCCTTCCGGGAGGATGGCCGGTACCCGTGTGGTCACCAGCCGCACGCAGTTCTCGCCGCCTCGCAGGAAAGGCGCCAGCTGCTCCCGCTCCCATACGTCGTCCAGCACGATCAGGGTCCGTGGCCGCCGTTCCAGCAGCCGCCCCAGGTGTTCACCGGCCCGGTCGGGATCCTCGAAGGCGGTGGTGTCCCCGGTGATGAAGGCTGTCGCTTCCGCCACCTTGGCGGCGATGGCCGACCTGCCTCTTACGTCCCGGCCGATGGTGATCGTGTAGACCCGTCCCCTGAACCGGCGCCGCACCCGCCGGTGCGCGCAGACGAGCGTGGCGAGGGTGGTCTTGCCGAAGCCGCCCGCACCTTCCAGAGCGGTGGTGATGCCCACCGCCTCGGCCTTACGTCCGCACACGGCGGCCACGGCCGTGCGGATCTCCGCACGGTCCACCACCCAGGCGGGGACGACGGGCGCGCCGGGTGGGGGCGGATCCTGGGCGGACACCGAGGGACCGCCACTGATCAGAACCGCGACCACGGCCAATGTCACCGCCCCGGCCCCGAGCCAGCCCACCCAAGGCCAGGGGTCGGACCGGACAGCATCGAGGACGCCCGGCCAACGGTCGTGCGAGGTCGCGGCGTTGGCCGCGAGTGAAGCCAGCACCGCGACTGCCGCAGTCAGCGCCGCCGCCAGGCATATCGCCACCGTCTTCACCACGTGCCGCATGACCCACCCCCCGCCGCGAGAGCTGTTTCGGCTGCCCGACGAGCCGGCCGCGCCCGGACGCGGGCTCCGGCGATGGCGGTATCGGTGCCGAAGGCGACGCCGCCGAGCGCGCCGAAGGCGGATGTCCAAGCTGCTGTCGCTTCAGGCTCCACGTCGGCCGATCATGCCGTATGCGTTCCGTCAGGGGGGCACGGTCGGGGATACGGGATACGGGATACGGATATGGGGGGTACGGGTAGTCCCGTTGTCCCGGTTCGCCGCAGGGAGACGGGAAGGGGCGGCAGGACTCGTCGCGGCACTCACCGAGTTCCTGACGGTGCTCCGCGCGCGCCACGAGCCCGCCTCCCGCTCGGGCGAACCTGAGACGGCCCTCGTGGCGGTCGCTGCGCAGGGCCGGATTCGTGACATCGATCGCCCTGGCGCCACCGGCACCGCCTCCGCCCCCGGCTTTTCCGCCGGCGTCTCCCTGGAGGAGGTCCCGCC
The DNA here is from genome assembly GCF_042716635.1 of Streptomyces sp. NPDC058664. Classification (NCBI taxonomy): domain Bacteria; kingdom Bacillati; phylum Actinomycetota; class Actinomycetes; order Kitasatosporales; family Streptomycetaceae; genus Streptomyces; species Streptomyces sp. NPDC058664. Next base: position 257,530 of record NZ_JBHXRW010000001.1, read on the forward strand.
GATCGTCCTCGACGGCGATCCGCGACCCGGCCTGTTCGGCCGGCAGACGTGGGCGGATCTCGCCATCGACACCCCTTGCTTCCGGTGCGCCGGCTTCAGCGCCGGCGCGCCGCAGGGAACCGACCGACACGGAAGGGCGGGCGGGCCCCGGGTGAGCCGGGGCGGAGGACAGTCCCAAAACTTCGGGAAGTTGTGGGAAGAACAGCCGCCAGAGGCCGCCCCTGGCCGGTTTCAACCGGATAGATCAAGCCACCCGCAGCCCTCTCCCGGCATTCTCGCCCCCGGCCGAAAACCACCCCTGGCCAGCAAAAAGGACCCTCCCGAAGGAGGGTCCCGATCTTGCGCCCCCGGCAGGACTCGAACCTGCGGCCAAGTGCTTAGAAGGCACCTGCTCTATCCACTGAGCTACGGGGGCCGGGTGGTGGCCGTGTGGCCAGGAGCCCCTTGTGGGTGGGGTGTGGCCTGCCGGGACAAGGATAGGGCTCCGATCGCCTTGGCCCGGTTGCTTCACCTGCGTGGCACGATGTGGAGGTTCGGTGAAGCGGAACGATAATCGCAGGCAGGTGCGATTCGCGCAGCGCTTTTAGCGTCGCTCGGGGCGGGTGTTGTGCACTCGTTATGCCTGGGGTTCCGGCCACCACCCTTCTCTTCGGCGCGCAGGGCCGTAATAGGCTTCAAAAACACTCATAAATTGGGCATTCTTCGCATGTGGTGACCTTGGACGAACGGCCTCAGCTGATCGACGCACTCTCCGCCCTGCGCGACCGTGTCGCCGCCGTGCGTCTCCCCCTGCCTCTCCCCGACACGCCACGCGCCCGGCAGACCCGGGCAGAACTGCTCGCCCAGCTCGACGACTATCTGGTGCCCCGGCTGAAAGATCCCGACGCCCCGCTCCTCGCCGTCGTCGGCGGGTCCACCGGGGCCGGGAAGTCCACGCTCGTCAACTCCCTTGTCGGAAGGCGCGTCAGCGAGTCGGGCGTGCTCAGACCCACCACCCGGACGCCCGTGCTCGTCTGCCACCCCGAGGACCACCACTGGTTCGCCGGGATGCGGGTCCTCCCGCAGCTCACCCGCGTCTGGCTGCCCCAGGCCGACGAGGACCACCCCGCCGACGAGGCCGTCCCCGAGGAGAACGCCCTCCGCGTCGAGACGGCCGCCTCCGTACCCCGGGGGCTCGCCCTCCTCGACGCGCCCGACATCGACTCCCTCGTCGTAGAGAACCGGCTCCTCGCCGCCGAGTTGATCTGCGCCGCCGACATCTGGGTGCTGGTCACCACCGCCTCCCGGTACGCCGACGCCGTGCCCTGGCACCTGCTCCGTACCGCCAAGGAGTACGACGTCACCCTCGTCACCGTCCTCGACCGCGTCCCCCACCAGGTCATCGGCGAGGTCTCCCGGCAGTACGAGGCCCTGCTCGACAAGGCCGGCCTCGGCGGCGTACCCCGTTTCACCATTCCCGAGCTCCCCGAGTCCGCCGACGGCGGCAGCGGCCTCCTGCCCGACAGCGCCGTCGCCGCCCTGCGCGGCTGGCTCGCCCACCGCGCCGAGGACCCGGCCGCCCGGCAGCAGGCCGCGGACCGGACCGCCTCCGGCGTCATCGACTCCCTCGACACCCGGCTCCCCGAGCTGGCCGGCGCCGTCGCCGCGCAGTACGCCGCCGCCGTCCGCCTCGGCGACGCCGTCGGAGCCGCGTACGCCGAGCAGCGCAAACGCGTCCGCCAACAGCTGGGCCGCGGCGCCGTCCTCGCCGGGGACGCCCGCACCCGCTGGCGCGGCTACCCCCGCGACAGCACCGCCGACGAACTCCTCGACGCCCTCACCGAATCCCTCGCCGCCCTCCTCCACTGCGCCGTCTCCGCCGCCGAGGAGCGCGTCTGCGACGTCTGGCGCCGCGAACCCGCCTCCGGCGCCCTCGGCCCGCTCCGGACCGGCGGCACCCGTGAAGCGGGGGAGCGGATCGGCGTAGAGGTGCGGCGCTGGCGCCGAGTGCTCGAAGAACTCGCCGAGGAGGAGGCGCGGCGCGTGGAGCGCCCCTCCACCTCCCGTACGGCCGCCCCCGAGGCCGACACCGTCGCCGCCCTCCTCGCCGCCGCCCTCCTCGGCGGCCGCCGCACCCGGCCCGCGGGCGAACGCCTCGCCGAACTCCTCGGCGCCCAGGCCGCCCTGCGCCTGCGCGACAAGGGCGGCGAACTGGTCCTCTCGTACGTCGACCGTGTCCTGCACGCCGAACGCGACCGGCGCCTCGCGCCCCTCGAAGCGCTCGACGTGACCCCCGAGCCGCAGGCGGAGCTGATCGCCGCGCTCTCCGTACTGCAGAAGGAGAAATGACGTGGCGGACGACCGCGACCGCGACCACCGGAACCACGACCACGACCACGAGCCGGGCGGGGAACGGGACCGGGACCGGCGGGAACACGGGGGCCACGGAGACCAGCGTGACCCGCAGCGCGACCGTCACCGGAATCACGAACCCCACTCCGACTCCGACCGCCGCCGCTGGGACGACGGGCTGATCGCCCGCCGCGCCGCCGAGCGGGCGGCCGCCGCCCGCCCCGGGGACCAGGAGGCGCAGGAGAAGGCCCAGCGGGAGGAGGACACGCTTCCGCCCCTCGGCGGGAACTACGGCGGCCCCCTCCGCACCCGCCTCGACGCCCTCCACGAACTCGTCGGGCTCTCCCGTACGCGGGTCGAGGGCGAGGCCCTCGCCGAGGCCGGGCGCGTGCTCGACGAGGCCGCCGCCCGGCAGCGGCTCTCCTCCCGGCACACGGTGATCGCGATCGCCGGCGCCACCGGCAGCGGCAAGTCCACGCTCTTCAACGCCCTCGCCGGCGTGCCCGTCTCGGAGACCGGTCTGCGCCGCCCCACCACCTCCGCGCCCATCGCGCTCAGCTGGTCCGACGGCGCCGCCGGACTCCTCGACCGGCTCGCCGTCCCCGGCCGGCTGCGCCGCAGGCCCCTCGCGGGCGGCGCGGCCGACACCGAGCTCCAGGGGCTCGTCCTCATCGACCTGCCCGACCACGACTCGGCGGTCACCGCCCACCGCGACCAGGTCGACCGGGTCCTCGGCCTCGTCGACGCCGTCGTCTGGGTCGTCGACCCCGAGAAGTACGCGGACGCCGCCCTCCACGAGCGCTACCTCCGGCCGCTCGCCGGACACGCCGAGGTCACCTTCGTCGTCCTCAACCAGATCGACCGGCTCGGTACGGAGGCCGCCGACCTCGTCCTCGACGACCTGCGCCGGCTCCTCGACGAGGACGGCGTGGCGCTCGGCGAGCACGGCGAACCCGGCGCCACCGTCCTCGCCGTCTCCGCGCTGACCGGTGACGGCGTACCCGAACTGCGCGAGACGATCGCCCGGTTCGTCCAGGAACGTACGGCTCCGGAGCGCCGGCTCGCCGCCGACGTGGACGCCGCCGCGGCCAAACTGCGCCCCGTCTACCTCGCCGACGGGCGGCCCGGCCTCGACGAGCGGGCCAGGGACGCCTTCACGGACCGGCTCGCGGCCGCCGTCGGCGCCCACGCCGCGGGCGAGGCCGCCGAGCGGGTCTGGCGGCGGGGCGCCATCCGCGCCTGCGGCACGCCCTGGCTGCGGCTCTACCGCTGGTACGAGCGGATCCGCGCCCACGGCTCCACGGACCCGCGCCTCTCCTCCCCGGTCGAGGAGGAGCTGACGGCACGCCAGCGCGTGGAGCAGGCGGTACGGATCGTCGCCGGTGAGGCCTCGCGCGGGCTTCCGACGCCCTGGGCGCAGGCGGTGCGCGAGGCGGCGGCCCGTGGCGCGGAGGGGCTGCCCGAGGCCCTGGACGAGCTGGCGGTCACCCTCGGCGACCCGGCGGCCCGCCCGCCGCGGCCCGCCTGGTGGCCCGCCGCCGTCCTCGCCCAGGTCGTGATGACGCTCCTGCAGGTCTTCGGCGCGCTGTGGCTGGTGGGTCAGATCGCGGGCCTCGTGGAACCGGGCCTGCTCCCGCCGGTCCTCGTGATGCTCGGCGGCATCATCGGCGGACCGCTCGTCGAATGGGCCTGCGAGGGCGCGGTGAAGGGCCCGGCCAAGCGGTACGGGCAGGAGGCCGAACGGCGCCTGCGCGAGGCGGCGGCGGCCTGCGGCCGGGCCCGTGTGCTCGACCCGGTGGCGGCGGAGCTGATGCGGTACCGGGAGGTGCGCGAGCAGTACGCGACCGTCGTGGGCACACGGTCCTCCGCGCGGATCGTCGGCGGGATCCGGTCCGGTACGACCCGGCTGGGCGCGACGCGCGCGGGAGTGCGGGGGAGATAGCGGCGCCCGCTTCACCCGGGCTTCCGCCTCCTTCCGTCCGGGCTTCCGTTCCCCCTCCCGGGTGAGGGAGTTGCCCCCATCCGCTCGGCCGTCCACAGGCGCGGGCGGGAACTCCCGGTTCGCCCCAGCATGGTGGCGACCGGGAGAAGAGAAACGCAGAGGTTGGGGGCGGGACCATGAACGACACGACCGTGACGCTCGTCGGCAATGTGGCGACGGCTGTGGAGTACCGGGACACGGCGACGGGCGGGGTAGCCAGGTTCCGCTTCGCGGTGACCTCGCGCCGCTGGGACCGGGAGCGGGGGCTCTGGGCCGACGGGCACACCAGTTTCTACACGGTGTCCGCCTGGCGGTCGCTCGGGGCCAACCTCGCGGCCTCGGTGTCCGTCGGGGAACCCCTCGTGGTGCACGGTCGCCTGAGGGTCCGTGAGGACGAGCGCGAAGGGCAGCGCAAGACCTTCGTGGACGTGGCCGCACTGGCCGTGGGGCACGATCTGACGCGGGGCACGGCGGCCTTCCGGCGCTCGGTACGGCCGGATTCCGCGCCGCACACGGAGCCCGCGGCGCGGCCGGAACCGGCGGAATCACTTGTTCCGCTATCCGGGCGGGACCCGTGGGCGGAGGCGGCGGCGGACGCCGCGGCGGAGGCGACAACGCGGCTGGTGACCGTCCCCTGACCTTGCGTCGTGGGGATTTGTCGACCAACTCACCGTGCGTGATAACGATTTCGAGACGGAATGGTTATCTGAACGTATGGCAGGGCACCGGGGGGTTCCGCATCCCTAGGATTCCCGGGTACTCATGTGGCACATGAGCCCATCGGGTCTGTAAATCTGCTGGCGTGCGCTCCCCCCACGCGAATTGACCAAGTTTGCGGAGCGACTCGCCCGGAGGGGAATGCAATGTTTTCAGTTCGTGGGCGCGGCGCTGCCCGCCTTGCCGCCGCGACCCTGGTCTCCGGCCTCGTCGCGGTCGGGACGATAGCGACCGCCGGTCCGGCGCTCGCCGATGACCCCGCCTCGGGTTCCGGCGGTGTCATGGCCAAGCTCAACGGCCTGACCGAGGACATCGCCGACGTCGAGATCACCGAGAAGAACGGTGACAAGTGGTCGGTCGACGGTGGTCTCTTCAAGATGGAGGTCGACGACGGGGGCACTCTCTTCACCTACTGCATCGACCTCCGTACCGGTGCGAAGACCGACTTCAACTACAAGGAAGTCGGCTGGGAGGAGTCCTCGCTGCACAACAACGAGAACGCGGGCAAGATCCTCTGGATCCTGGAGAACGCCTACCCGAAGTTCTCCGCCGAGGCCCTCGGTGCCAAGGTGGGCGTCGACCTCGACAAGAAGGAGGCCGCGGCCGGCACCCAGGCCGCGATCTGGACCCTCTCCGACGACGTCAAGGCGACGCCGAAGGACGCGGACGCCGAGAAGCTGACGGCGTACCTGCTCGAGAAGGCCGTCCAGCTCGACGAGCCGACCGCCTCCCTGAGCGTCTCGCCGTCCTCCGTCGCGGGCAAGGCCGGCGAGAAGCTCGGCCCGATCACCGTCGACACCAACGCCGAGACCGCCAAGATCTCTGTCGCCCCGGGCGCCCCCGCGGGCGTCACGGTCGTCGGCAAGGACGGCAAGGCCGTCACCGAGGTTCCGAAGGGCACGACGGAGCTCTTCTTCGACGTTCCCGCCGGCACCGCCGACGGTTCCGCCGAGCTGACCGCCGAGGCCACCACCAAGGTCTCCCTCGGTCGCGCCTTCGTCTCCGTCGACGGCCCCTCGCAGACCCTGATCCTGGCCGGCTCCAGCGAGTCCACGGTCACCGGCAAGGCCTCCGCGACCTGGGCGAAGACGGGCGCCGTCCCGGCCGTCACGGTCGCCAAGGACTGCGCCAAGGGCGGCCTCGAGGTCATCGCCTCCAACGAGGGCGACGAGGCCTGGACCTTCGACCTGAAGGGCACCTCGCACACGGTCGCCCCGGGCGAGAGCAAGACCATCGCGGTCCCGCTCGCCGAGGACGAGGCGTACAAGTTCACGATCACCGGCCCGAACGGCTTCGAGGAGACCTTCGAGGGCGTCCTGGACTGCAAGACGGCCACCCCCGGCCCGAAGCCGTCCGAGACCCCCACCACGGAGCCCTCGGCCGAGCCCACCCCGTCGGTCACCCCGTCCACCTCCACCGGCACCACCGGTGACACCACGGGCGGCTCCACCGGCACCACCACCACGACCGGTGGCGGCGACCTCGCCGAGACCGGCAGCTCCAACGCCACCCCGATGATCGCGGGCATCGCCGCCGCGCTCGTCGTGATCGGCGGCGGCGCGGTGTTCTTCCTCCGCAAGAAGAAGACCGCCGGCAACTGACCCCAGGCCCCGGTGCCGGCCCCGTCGGCACCGGGACGGAGCCTGACCCCATGGAGTGATCTGCGTCACATCGGAATCACCCCGTGAACCCCGCACGGCCCCGGACCGCTCATCGCGCCCGGGGCCGTCGCACGTCCGGGCCCCGCTCCCGCCCCGAACGCCCCCGCAAGCCCCCGCGAGTCCCCCCGGAGTCCTCGGCTCCCGCCTTACCGGTTTCCGCCTGAGGGTGGCGGTCAGGCAAGATGGGGTGTATCTGCCCACTCACTCCTAGCCGGACGGTTTCTCTTGGCTGAGTACATCTACACGATGCGCAAGACGCGCAAGGCGCACGGCGACAAGGTCATCCTCGATGACGTGACGCTGAGCTTCCTGCCGGGTGCGAAGATCGGTGTGGTCGGCCCGAACGGTGCCGGTAAGTCCACCGTTCTGAAGATCATGGCGGGCCTCGAGCAGCCGTCCAACGGTGACGCCTTCCTGTCGCCCGGCTACAGCGTCGGCATCCTCATGCAGGAGCCGAAGCTGGACGAGGCCAAGACGGTCCTGGAGAACGTCCAGGACGGCGCCGCCGAGATCATGGGGAAGCTCAAGCGCTTCAACGAGGTCGCCGAGCTCATGGCGACCGACTACTCGGACGCGCTGATGGACGAGATGGGCAAGCTCCAGGAGGACCTGGACCACGCCAACGCCTGGGACCTCGACGCGCAGCTGGAGCAGGCCATGGACGCGCTGGGCTGCCCGCCCGGCGACTGGCCGGTCACCAACCTCTCCGGTGGCGAGAAGCGCCGCGTCGCGCTCTGCAAGCTGCTGATCGAGGCCCCGGACCTGCTCCTCCTCGACGAGCCCACCAACCACCTCGACGCCGAGTCGGTGAACTGGCTGGAGCAGCACCTCTCGAAGTACGCGGGCGCCGTCGTCGCCGTCACGCACGACCGGTACTTCCTGAACAACGTCGCCGAGTGGATCCTCGAGCTCGACCGCGGCCGCGCGATCCCCTACGAGGGCAACTACTCCACGTACCTGGAGAAGAAGGCCACCCGCCTCAAGGTCGAGGGCCGCAAGGACGAGAAGCGCGCCAAGCGCCTCAAGGAAGAGCTGGAGTGGGTCCGCTCCAACGCCAAGGGCCGGCAGACCAAGTCCAAGGCGCGCCTCGCCCGCTACGAGGAGATGGCGGCCGAGGCCGACAAGATGCGGAAGCTGGACTTCGAGGAGATCCAGATCCCGCCGGGCCCGCGTCTGGGCTCCATCGTCGTCGAGGTCAACAACCTCTCCAAGGCGTTCGGTGACAAGGTCCTCGTCGACGACCTGTCCTTCACCCTGCCCCGCAACGGCATCGTCGGCATCATCGGCCCGAACGGCGCCGGCAAGACCACGCTGTTCAAGATGATCCAGGGCCTCGAGGCCCCGGACTCGGGCACGGTCAAGATCGGCGACACGGTCAAGATCAGCTACGTCGACCAGACCCGCTCCAACATCGACCCCAAGAAGACCCTCTGGGCCGTCGTGTCGGACGAGCTGGACTACATCAACGTCGGTCAGGTCGAGATGCCGTCGCGCGCGTACGTCAGCGCCTTCGGTTTCAAGGGACCGGACCAGCAGAAGCCCGCCGGTGTCCTCTCCGGCGGTGAGCGCAACCGCCTGAACCTGGCGCTCACGCTCAAGGAGGGCGGCAACCTGCTGCTCCTCGACGAGCCGACCAACGACCTCGACGTCGAGACCCTGTCGTCGCTCGAGAACGCGCTCCTGGAGTTCCCCGGTGCGGCCGTGGTCATCTCCCACGACCGTTGGTTCCTGGACAGGGTCGCGACGCACATCCTCGCGTACGAGGGTGAGTCGAAGTGGTACTGGTTCGAGGGCAACTTCGAGTCGTACGAGAAGAACAAGGTCGAGCGCCTGGGCCCCGACGCGGCCCGTCCGCACCGCGCCACGTACAAGAAGCTGACCCGAGGCTGAGGTCAGTGACCAGGCACATCTACAGCTGTCCCCTGCGCTGGTCGGACATGGACGCCTTCGGGCACGTCAACAACGTCGTCTTCCTGCGGTACCTGGAAGAGGCGCGGATCGACTTCATGTTCCGGCTGGCGCCGGGGGACGGTTCCCCCTCGTTCTCCGGCGGGTCCGTCGTGGCCCGGCACGAGATCGACTACGTGCGGCCGCTGGTCCACCGGCACGAGCCGGTGACCATCGAGTCCTGGGTCACGAAGATAGGCGCGGCGTCGCTGACGATCGCGTACGAGATCAAGGACCCCGACGTCACGTACGTACGGGCGTCCACGGTCGTCGTGCCCTTCGACCTGGCGGCGCAGCGACCGCGACGGATCTCCTCCGAGGAGCGCGAGTTCCTCCAGGAGTACGTCGACGACGGGATGACGTCCGCCGCATGACCGTGCTCGCTCCGCTGCACTTCGCCGACGCCCGGGAGGCGGCGGCCCTCGCCGCCTTCCTGGGCCGGCTGGTCCACTACGACCGGGCCGCCGCCGTCCGCCTCCAGGCAGGCGGCGGGGCGCTGGCCGTCTTCGGCCGTCCGGCGTCCTTCGAGGTGCTCGCGATCCGTACGGCCCGGCTCGTCGACGCCGTGGAACTCGACGTCACCGTCTCCGCCGGTGAACTCCTCGAAGGCATCGAGGAGGCGGCGGGCAAGGCGGTCGTCCCGGACTCCGTGACCGGACCGTCCTGGGCGGGCGTGCTCCCGCCGCGCACCGGCTGGACGCCGGTCGCCGGGCTGCCGGGCGCCGTGGAGATGCGTGGCGCGGTCGCCGCCGCCGTCGCCGAGTTCCGGGCGCGGGACGAGGAGCTGCCGGAGGAGCGGCGGACCAGGGCCGAGCGCGACCGCATCGGCCGCGAGATCTGGTCCAGGACCCTCGGGTCCACCGGTCTGCCCCTGCGGGCCGTGCACGCCGCCCAGTCGCTTGGCTTCCTGCCGCCCACGCCGGAGGAGGCGCCCGTCGCGCTGTTCGCCTCCGGGCCGTGGCTGCGGCTGCGTACCCCGTACGGCTCGATCGCGCTGCGCACCGTACCGATGTCCCTGGCCGTCGCCCCCCGCTGACCGGCGGGTATGCCTCTCATCGGGGCTCATCGGGGCTCATCGGGGCTCATCGGGGTCGGCCCGTCGGGTCCTCGGCGGCCCGGCTCAAGGCCTTCGGCGGCCCGTCGTACGGCCCGGCCGGCCTTTCGGCCGGGGGTCCGGGCGGCTCTCCCACCGGCTGACGTGCCTCGCCCCCGCCGTCGCGGCGGCCAGCGCGAGCACGGCCAGGAACGCCGGGAGCCACGGCGAGTTCGACCCCTCCAACGCCGGGTCCACCCGCCGCCGCGGATCGAAGGCCACCCGGACCGTCCCGCCGTCCGGGGCGACCCGGCGGTCCTCCGCGAGCGTCGACGGATAGCCGCCGGGACAGCGCAGGGTGTGGTGGTAGAGGGTCGTGTCGAGACCGCCGTCGACGATCGCCTCGTGGTGCTCCCCGGTGACCTTCACGACGACGCACTCGGCGACCTCCCCGCGCGCGGCCGCCTGGTCCACGGCCGCCGCCGTCAGGAGCAGCCCGCAGGCCAGCGCGAGCGCGCCGAAGAACCCCGGGTTCCCGGTGACCAGCAGGAAGTACGCGACCCCCGCGACGAGGATCGCGGCCCCGCCGACCGAGACGGCGACCGTCGTGGACGGCGCCGACGCGCCCCCGAAGCACCAGGCCGCCCACACGGCCAGCGCGACCGCGCAGGCCGCGGGCAGGAACACGGCCGCGCGGGCCCGGCGTGCCTTTCTCGACGACATGGACATCACCCCCCGTAGGGAGGGACGCTCCACAGGCCGACGCCGGTTTCCTCGGCCCTCCCGCTCGGCCCTCCGCCCGTTCAGGCCTCCGTCTCCTCGGCCTTCCGCCCGCTCAGCCTTCCGCGTCGTCCGGCCAGACCCCGATGTGGTCCTGTTCGAGCTCGAGCGCCACCCGGTGCTCCATGCCGAGGGCCTGCGTGTACTCCGCCGGGAGCTGGAGCCGGCCCGCGCGGTCGAGCATCGCGTACTCCCGTGCCACCAGCGACTCCTGGCCCTGCTCGTCGACCTCCGTGCGCCGCAGTACCTCCGAGGAGGTGTGGCCGTCGCGGATGGCGACCGTCCGGCGCACCTCGGAGGCGACCGCCTGGTCGTGGGTGACGATCACGATCGTCGTGCCCAGTTCGGCGTTGGCGCGGCGGAAGGCCGCGAAGACCTGCTCGCCGGTGGCCGAGTCCAGCTCGCCCGTGGGCTCGTCGGCGAGGAGCACGGCCGGGTTGTTGGCGAGGGCGACCGCGATGGCCACCCGCTGCTGCTGGCCGCCGGACAGCTGGTGCGGCCGCCGGTCCCGGGCCTCCGCGATGCCCAGCATCGCGAGGAGTTCCTCGGCCCGCCGCGCCTTCTGCCCGGACCGGCCCCGCAACTGCATGGGCAGCGCCACGTTCTGGGCGGCCGTCAGGTAGGGCAGGAGGTTGCGGGCGGTCTGCTGCCAGACGAAGCCGACGACCTCGCGGCGGTAGCGCAGCCGCGCCTTGCCGTCCATGGCGAGCAGGTCGCACCCGGCGACCCGGGCGGCGCCCGCGGTCGGTACGTCCAGACCCGCGAGGATGTTCATGAGCGTCGACTTGCCGGAGCCGGAGGCGCCGACCAGGGCCATCAGCTCGCCCTCCTTGACGAGGAGGTCGAGCCCCTGGAGGGCCTGCACCTCCACCCCGTCGGTGGTGAAGATCCGGACCAGCCGGTCGCAGGCGATGAGCGCGTCATGGCCGTACGAGGGCCGGTCGCGCCGCGCGGTCGCCCGCCGCTCCAGCTCCTCCAGGGTGGTGGGGTCCGCGGCGGAGCCCGTCGCACCGGCGCCCCGGGTCTCGATGTCGGTCTTCGTCATCGTGCGTCTCCTGCCCTGAGTTCCTTGATCGAGCCCTTGCGTCCCGCCCACCACGCCTGTCCTGCCGCCGCCGTCGCCGTCAGGAGGACGACCGCGAGCGCCGGCACCACCAGCGACCACGGGTCCGCCCGCAGCGGCGCGCCGGCCGACGGGGCGAGCCCCGGTGTCGTCGCGAGCGCGAGCCGGAACAGGTCGATGCCGGGGGCGAGCAGCGGCACCGTCGCCCAGCCGACCAGCGTCCCGCCGAGCGCCGCGAGCACCGCCTGCGGCACCGCTTCGAGGCCGAGCAGCCGCCGCCCCTGCTTCCGGGTCAGCCCCATCGTCCGCAGCCGGGCGAGGAGCGTCGTCCGCTCCGGCGCGTTCTGCAGCAGGGAGAGCAGCACCGCCACCACGGCGAAGCCGGCGCCCACGCCGATCGCCCCCAGGTAGATCCGCTCGGCGCCCGACTGGAGCGGCGAGTCCACGTAGCCGGCCCGCGCCTCGGCGCGCGTCGACACGAGGAGGGCGCCGGTCTTCGCCTTCACGACGGCCCGCAGCGCGGCACCGTCCTTCGGGCCCGTGACGAGCAGCACCGTGGGGGTCCGGTGGGTGAGGTCGGCGGCGTTGACGAGGAGGAAGTCGGCGCCGGGCAGGGCCGGGGTGGCCGGCCGGACGGCGACCACCCTGACGTGGAACACGCCGGCCGCCGACACGATCTCCTGCGGCGCGTCGCCGAGCCGTTCGGCGACCGATGGCGAGGCGATCGCGGGCAGCACCCGCTCGGTGTCGGCCGCGGCCTCCTTGCCGCCCTTGCCGGTCGACGCGAGCAGCCCCGCCGGGAACGGGCCGAAGCCCGTGCGCTGGGCGAGCCGGGTGTACGAGCCCGGTTCGACGCCCACGAGGGTGCCGCTCATCGGCTGGGCGGAGGTGCCGAGCCGGGACGGCAGCGCCACCCCGTACTCGATCTGCAGCGGCGCCAGGTCCCGTACCCCCGCCGTCCCGCGCACCGACTCGGTGAGACCGGCCGGCAGCGGGGTCCACTCCACCGAGCCGTCGATCCTGGCGTCCGCGCCGGTCGCCAGGAGGGCGGCCCGGTCGCGGGCGTCGGCGACCCCGGCCAGGACGGAGCCGCCGAAGGCGGCCGTGGTCAGCGCGAGGACGAGCGCGAGCAGCGGGAGCGTGCCGGCCGAGGAGGAGCGTCCGGCGCGGGCCAGGGCCAGCGGGCCGACCGCCCCGCGCAGCCGGCGGGCGGGCCGGCCGAGCCATCGCAGCGGCAGCGGATAGATCCGTACGAGGACCGAGGCGGCGATCAGGCCGACGAGCACCGGGGCGGCGCTCACCAGGTGGTCCCCCGAGTCGCCGGTGCCGCGCAGCCGCAGAGATGCGACCGCGCCCACGGCGAGGACGAGCACGGTGAGCTCGACGACCGTACGGCGCCGGGAGGGGCGCGCGGTGAGCAGGTCGTCCCGGCCGCCGTGCAGGCGTGGCCGCCGGTGCAGGACGACCGCCCGTACCGGCAGGACGAGCAACGCGAGCAGGGCGACGGCCGAGGCGGCGAGGAGGGAGGGCCCGAGGGGGATGCCGCCGGACCCGCCGGGTGCCCGTACGGTCACCACCGCGAGGGCCAGGGCGAGCGCCGCGGCCGGTACGGCGACCGCCGAGGTCTCGCCGAGCAGCCGCAGGCCGATGCCGGTGAGCGAGGCGCCACGGGAGCGGAGCAGGGACAGTTCGCGGTCCCGGCGGGCGACGAAGAGACCGCCGGTCATGGCGAGGACGACCGCGGCGACCGCGCCGATCCCGAAGACGGCGACGGCGACGACCGGGGCGATCGCGTCGCGCATCGAACGGTACGAGTCCACGATCGCGTCGAGTTCGGTGGTGAGCGCGCCGGTGGGCCCCACCACCTTCCGCATCCTGAGCAGGTCGGGGCCGCCGGCCGCCGAGTCGAGCGCGGCGGTGAGCCGGTCGGTGTCCCGGCCGGTGAGGTGGTCGACCGTGGGCATGAACCGGAAGAAGACCTCCTGGTCACCGAAGACGGAGACCACGGCGGGTGCCGAGGCGGGGGAGAGGAGCAGCGCGCCCTGCCAGTAGTACTTCACCTCGCCGTTCGCGATCAGCGGGGCGAGCGCGGGGGTGCGGAGCAGCGGTTCCACCGACCAGTACGCCGACTCCGGGCCGCGCGGCTCCACGATCCCGGTGACCGTCACGGCGAGCGACTCCGTGCCGACCTTGCTCGGCACGTGCACGACGGAGCCGGGCTTCAGGCGCAGGGCCGCGGCGGTCTTCACGGTCACGACCGCTTCCGGCGCGCGGGCCGTGCCCGCGGCGAGCCGGCCCTTCCGCAGCGTCGCGTGTTCGGTGAGACCGGACGGCGAGGAGAGCACGAACTCGGGGGACATCCCGTTGGGCCGGGGCAGCCAGGGATCGAGGCCCTCGGCGCGCTTGACCGTGCGGATCCCGTGGACGTTCTGCCCCGGGTCGGTCCGGATCGGTTCCGGGAACAGGGCGCTCACCGCGTCGTGCTGCTCCTGGAGGGCCTTCGGGCGCAGGCTCGACTCCTCCGGGGTCACGCCGAGCGGGGCGGTGAGTTCGAGGACGGCGTTGCGGGGGGCGGCGGTCCGGATGTCGTGCCGCAGGCCCTCCGTCTCGTACGCGTCCACCGCGCGCGGCAGCGCGGCCGCGAGGTAGGCGGTGACCAGGACGAGGAGGGCGAGGGAGGCGGCGGCCAGGGGCGCGGTCCGCAGCCGGGTCCGCACCCAGGGCGCCACGGCGCGGGCGGGCTTGTCGGACCGGGACGACCGGGACCGGGGCATGTCGGAGGCCTTCCTGCGTACGGCGGGCATGTCGGTGCGGTCGTGGTCGCCGTCGCGGTGGCTGTCGCGGCCCTCGCGGTGGCCGTCGCCGCCGCTGTGGCCGTTGCGGTGGTTGTCCCGGCGGTCGCCGCGGTCGCCGCGGTCGCCATGGTTGTCGCTGTGGCCGTTGCGGCCGTGCTCGCCGCCGTCGCCGTCGTACGGGGTGGTCGGCTCCATCAGTTCTCCCCCTGGTGGCGCAGGGTCACGACCGGGTCCGTGGGGCGCAGGGCGATCACGGCGACCATGACGAGCGGCAGCGCGGCGACGCCGGCGAGCAGCAGCGCCACCTGGCCGACGGGCAGCTCGACCAGGACCGGGGGCACGGGGCGGGCGGCCTGGCCGGTGAGGACGACGAGCGGGACGACGGCCCGGGCCAGGACGGTGCCGAGGCCGATGCCGACGAGCAGGCCGATGCCGATGAGCAGCCCCTGTTCGGCGGCGATCAGCCGGGCCAGGCGGCGGCGCGGCGCGCCGAGCGCCCGCAGCACCCCGAACTCGGCGGACCGTTCCCGCATCGCGCCGGCCGAGCCGACCGCGAAGCCGACGGCGGCGAGCGCGGCCCCGGCGGCGGCGACCGCCATCAGGGCGGCGTTGGGGCCCGCGCCGAGCGGGTCGCCGAGCAGCTCGGCGGCGATCTCGTCGCGTACGAGCACCTGGGCGGGGTTCGCGTCGGGCCGGGCGCGCAGGGCCGCGGCGACCTCGTCCGCCCGGCCGGGGGCGACGGTCAGCCACCACTCGGTGGCCGGCACGGTCGAGGCCTCGCCGGTGGACAGGTACTGGTTGACCGAGGCCAGGTCGAGGAGGACCGCGCCGCCGTCCTCGGGGGTGGCGACGGGACTGGTCGCGGAGGCCGCCCGGGCACCGGGGCCGGTGGTGGGCAGCTCCTCGACGACGTGGTCGACGGTGACGTCGACGCTGCGGCCGCCGATGGAGACCTCGACCGGTTCGCCGGGCTCGGCTCCGGTCGCCGTCATGAAGGCCCCGGTGGCCACGGCCGACAGCCGTTCGGGCGCCCTGGGCCCGGGGGAGGTCATCCGCAGGAGGTACTCCTCGGGCCCCCGGTACTCCTTCCCGGGGGCCGCGCCGGTGACCGCGAAGGAGACGGCGTACGGGGCGGGCCGGCCCCCGGGGCCGGGGGCGCCGGGGACGCCGGACGTGGGACTGCCGCCCTTCGTATCCTCCCCTGCCTGCTCGTAGAGGTGTGTCCAGGCGGCGAGGACCTGCCCCGGGGCGTGGACCCGCTCGCCGCCGTCGCCGCCGACCACGCCGAACCGCTCGACGCGCAGGGTCTGCGTGTCCTTCACGCCGTCGTCGATCGGGGCGGCGGACTCCAGGCCGGTCAGGGTGAGCCGGCCGCCGGAGCCGCGGTTCGCGTCGGTGCCCGGTACGGCGGTCAGGCCGCCGAGGTCCAGGGTCAGCCGGTGCGTCCGGCCGTCGGAGGGCACCGATCCCATGGCCTGCCGGTACGGGACGCCGCTCGGATCCTCCAGGACGGCCGTGACCCGGGTGGCACCGGTCGGTCCTGCGAGCCGCAGGTCGGCGGTGAGCGTCCGGGTGCCGGCGGGCAGCGCCAGGCCGGGGCGGGTGGTCGCCCGGGGAGCGAGCGGTGAGAGGAGGGAACGGACGGGAACGTCGGCGAGGTCGGGGCGCAGCAGCAGACCGTCGGCGGCGTTGCGGGTGTCGACGGCGAGGACGGTCGCGTTCTTCCCGGCCACGTCCATGCTGGTGCGGTGCACCGGGGCCACCGCGCGGACACCGGGCACGGCACCCAGCCGCTCGGTCTGCGTCGGCTCCCCGGGACCGGCGCTCAACACCCGGACGGCCGTACCGGTGCGGAAGTCTGCCTGGTCGCGCTGCGAACGCTCCCACGACCCGCTCTGCCCGATGGCGAGCATGCCCATCGCCACGGCGAGGACGAGGAGGAGGACGGGACCCGCGCCGCGCAGCGGCCGACGGCTGAACTGCCAGCCCGCCAGGGCCGCGGAGAGACCGCGCCCGCCCGCCGCGCGCCGCTCGGCCAGTCGGGCGGCGGGCGGCAGCAGACGCAGGGTCAGGACGGTGCCGGCGAGCAGGGCGAGGGCGGGCGCGGCGATGAGCACCGGGTCGACGGAGTCCCCGCCGGAGTCCCCGGAGCCGAGGGTGCCGCCCGCCGCCGCCGGGCGCTGCAACTGCCAGTACGCGACGGCGGCGACGGCGAGGAGCGCGAGGTCGGCCCCGGCCCGTACGGGACCGGGCAGCGAAGCCGAGCGGGCCTTGCGCAGCGAGACGACGGAGCCGTCCCCCGCGGCGAGCGCGGGGGCGACGACGGCCACCGCGCAGCACAGGGCCACGGCGGCGGCGACCAGCCACACCTGGAGCGAGGCGGTCGTGTCGAGCTCCACCCCGAGCGAGGAGAGCGCGGACCGCTCGGCGAAGAGCCGGGTCAGCGGTCCCGACAGGAGCGGGGCGGCGATCGTCGCGGGCAGGGCGAGCAGCAGCGCCTCGACGGCGGCGAGGCCGGCGATCCGGCGCCGCGAACCGCCGCGGGCCCGCAGCAGCGCCGTCTCGCCGGAGCGCTCGGTGCTGAGCAGCCGGGCGACGAGCAGCAGCGCGTAGGCGGCGAGGAGCACGAGCTGGACGGCGACGATCAGCAGGGTGGAACGGGAGACGAGCAGGGACCGCTGGGTCTGCTCCAGGACGGTGGGGAGCGCGGTGGACGCGGAGACCGTCGTGCCGAACCGGTCCGGGGCCTCGGCGAGTGCCTTCGGGCCCTCGGTCGCCGCGGCGCGCAGGGCGTCGATGCGGTCGGTGGTGAAGCCGGTGAAGTCGGCGGAGCCGAGCCAGGACGTGTCGCCGGAGCTCAGCGTCCCGGAGGCGAGGACCGCCGGGTCGACGAGGAGCGGGCCGTACGTCGTGAAGGCGACCGTCCGCACGCCCCGACCGCCGGCGTGGTCGAGCTGCCAGTACAGGTCACCGGTGTCGACGGGCCGGTAGACGCCGGTGATCCGGGTCTTCACCCGTCGGCCGTCGAGCCGGTCGCCCAGGTCGAGCACGGTCCCGGGGCCGACCCGCAGCCGCCGGGCCGCCTCCTCGGGCAGCGCCGTCTCGACCACGCCGGCCGTCCGGGCGGCCGAGGGCCAGGCGCCCCGGACGAGGGAGAGCTTCGCGCGGTCGAGCGCGGCGAAGTGGGTGAGGTCGGGGTCGCCCTTGCGGGCGGCCGGAGGCTGGAGACTCCGGGGCAGCGCGTACGGTCCGGAGCGTTCGAGCCGCCGTACGGTCACGGGCAGCCCGTCGAAGGTCCTCCGCATCCCCTCCCGGACGGCCTCCTCGGCACCGGCCCGCTCGGCCGCCGGTATCTGCCCCCTCACGAGCAGCGAGGCGGCGGCCGCGGACCGGCCGCGCAGCCCCGCCTGGAGCGCGGCGTCCCCGATCGCCCCGGAGAACGAGGCGAGGGTGGCGAGCACCGAGGTGGTCAGGAGCACGGCGAGCAGCGCCGCGGAGAGCAGCAGCCGGTGCGCCCTGACACGCAGAAATACGAACCCCGTCACCCATCCCCCTGGCCACCCTGATCACGGTGCGCACGCCGGACATCTTCCGAACGCTCCCGGAACTTCCCCCGGATGCTTTCAGAGCGCATGTGCCGCTGGAAACCGCTTACGGACCGACCTTGATGGGATCGTGACCGTTAATCGGCGTTCCGACTCCGGAATGTGTCCGTCCATGGCCGGTGGGACGGCGATAGGGGTTGTGTCCGATGGGACGAGGACGGGTGGGCGAGGACGGTCGGGTGAGGGGGCGTCAGCCGGCCGTGTTCACCATCGAGGCCGCCGCGTAGGTCAGATAGCGCCAGAGCTCACGCTCGTGTTCCGGGGCGAGGGACAGCTCGTCCAGGGCCGCGCGCATGTGGCGGAGCCAGGCGTCGTGGGCCGCCTGGTCCACGGTGAACGGGGCGTGCCGCATCCGGAGGCGGGGGTGGCCGCGGTGGTCGCTGTAGGTGCGGGGGCCGCCCCAGTACTGCATCAGGAAGAGCACGAGGCGCTCCTCCGCCGGGCCGAGGTCCTCCTCGGGGTACATCGGGCGCAGCAGCGGGTCCGCCGCGACGCCCTCGTAGAAGCGGCGGACCAGGCGGCGGAAGGTCTCCTCGCCGCCGACCTGCTCGTAGAAGGTCTGCTCCTGCGTCGTTTCCCCGGGAATCTCGTTCACCGTTCCATCGTCTCAGATGCCCGGCCCTAGGACTTGGGGCCCAGGACCGCTCGCCGGGGACCCCCGACGGCGGGAGAGTGGAGGCATGGACGAACGGCGGGACGAGTTCGCCGAGGCCGGCGCGCGGGCGCGACGGGCGCTCGTGCGGGAGATCGAGGCGGAGGGCGTACTGACCGACCCCGCCTGGCGGGCCGCCTTCGCCGACGTCCCGCGCCACCTCTTCGTCCCGTACTACTACGCCCCCGGGCCCGGCGGCTACGAGCGGCTCTGGTCCGGCGACCCCGATCCCGAGCGGCAGGGCCGCTGGCTGAGCGGGGCCTACGAGGACACGGCGATCGCCACCCGGGTGCGGGACGGGGAACTGCTCTCGTCCGCCAGCCAGCCCTCCCTGATGGCGCTGATGCTCCAGGCCCTGGACGTACGCGACGGGAACGACGTCCTGGAGATCGGCGCCGGGACCGGCTACCACGCGGCCCTGCTCTGCCACCGCCTCGGCGAGGAGCACGTCACCACCGTCGACCTGGACGAGGAGATCACCGAGTCCGCCAGGACCCATCTGGCCGCCGCCGGGTACCGCCCGGCGGTGGTCACCGTCGACGGCGCCCGGGGCTGTCCCGAGCGCGCCCCCTACGACCGGATCGTCGCGACCTGCGCGGTGCCCTCGGTCCCGTACCCCTGGCTCGCCCAGTGCCGGCCCGGCGCCCTCGTCCTCACTCCGCTCTCCACCGGCCTGCTCCTGCTGCGGGTGCGCGACGGGACGCACGCGGAGGGACGGTTCCTCGCGACCTCCGCGTACTTCGTGGCGCTCCGGGGCGCCGCCGGCCGCGTCCCCCGTCCCGACCCGGCCGGGGACGAGCGCTTCCGCTTCCTGTGGCAGCTGGTCGGCGGGACCCTCGACAGGCGCGAAGCGCTCTCGCTCTGGCTGCGCGAGCGGCGGCCGGAGCGGGAGCGCTTCGGGGTGACGGTCAGCGGCGACCGGCAGTGGGCCTGGCTCGACGACCCCGGAGGGCCGTACGCCTGGCCCCTGCCGGACGCGTGAACGCGCGGGTCAGCCCAGGCGGATCGTGATCGTCGTCCAGGCGCCGACGTGCACCCGGTCGCCGTCCTGGAGCTGGACGGGGACGTAGGGCTGGATCGGCTCCTCGCCGCCGTTGACCGTGGTGCCGTTGGTGGAGTTCTGGTCCACCACGGCCCACGAGCCGTCCGGCTGCTGCACCAGCACGGCGTGCTGGTGCGAGACGCCCGGGTCCTCCGGCGGCACCGACAGGTCGATGTCGGGGGACTCGCCGGTGGAGTGCCGGCGGCGGCCGATGGAGATCTGGTTGCCCTGCAGCGGCAGGTGCTTGGCCGGGGAGTACGCGGGCAGGTTCAGGCCCGTGGCCTCCGGGCCGCTGCGCTGCATCATCGCCATGAAGTAGTCGCGGTCCGGGCCGATGACCGCGGTCCAGGACAGGGGCTGCCGCGGCGGCTGGAACTGCTGCGGGGGCTGCTGTCCCTGGTGCTGCCCCTGATGCGGCGGGGGCTGCTGTCCTTGGTGCTGCCCCTGGTGCTGCGGGGGGCCCTGGTGCGGGGGCGGTCCCTGAGGGGGCTGATGCCGCGGAGGGCCCTGGTGCTGCGGCGGTGCCTGCGGGGCCTGGTGCTGCGGAGGCGGCGGCGGTGCCTGGTGCGGCGGTGCCTGCGGGGCCTGGTGCTGCGACGGCGGGGACAGGACCCAGTCGTCGTCCGCGCGCGGCTGCGGCGGCGCGGGCGGAGCCGGGGCCTGGGCCTGGAGGTACGCGGGCGGGGCAGGCGGCTGCTGCTGAGCCGGCTGCTGCTGCGGCGGGCGCTGCGGCGGGGCCTGGTGGTGCGTGGGGTCGCTCCCCAGCGGCTCGGCCGGGCGGTTCACCTGCGAGGGCCGCGAGCCCTGGTACCCGAACGGGTCCTGCGGCTGCTGCTGCTGCGGCGGCGCGGACGGCGGGGACTGGAAACCCGGCGGCAGGTTGAGGCCGGGCGGCGGCCCGGGCTGCTGCTGCGGCGGGGCCGGGGCGTTCTGCGGGGCCACCGGAGTGTACGAGGTCGCCGTGTTCGTGAGGAAGTTCCAGCGGCACTCCTCGCAGAACGGCGCCATGTACTCGCGCGGCGTACGGCACTGCGGGCAGAGCTCCGCCTGGGCCGTCGCGTTCGGGTCGCCACCGGGGCCGAAGCCACCGGGAGCGGCCGGACCACCATGACCGCCGGGGCCGGGCGCGCCGGGGCCACCGGGCGCGCCGGGCGGCGGACCCATCGGGGGCCGGCCGGGGCCGCCGGGGTCGGGATATCCGTACGCGGGGGGAGGCGGCGGTACGGCACCCGTCGGCGCACCCGCCCCGGCCATGCGATGGCCGCAGACCTCGCACCAGTCGTCGGAGACCGACTGGTGTCCGTTCGGGCAGGTCGGCATGTCGGTGCTTCCCCCTCTCGTCGTCCGGCCCGGTGGCCGGGCTACCTCTTGACGCGAACGGTCTTGGTGGAGCGGGTTTCGAGCGTCATCTCGTCCGCATCCGCGACCTTCGCCTTCAAACGCACAGTACCGGTCGCCGCGTCGACGACGTCGACCACCTTCGAAAGCAGTTTCGCCGTATCCGCGTTCCCGGAGGCCGCCGCGAGCTGGACGGCACGGCCCAGTTTGGCCGTCGCGCCGTCGTGATCGCCCGATTTGCGGGCATCGAGACCCTGTTGGATGACGTCCGCCAGCTCGGCCTGGCCCGTGTAGTGCGCGACCTGCGGGTTGATCGACGTCGACATCGCCAGGTCGTCCGTCCACACGGCCCGTACCAGTCCTTGAGACAACGGGCGCGGATCGCCGCCCGCCGGGTCCGGGGCGATCAGGGAGACCCGGGCGGCGAGCATCTCCTGACCGACCGCGGCCCGCGGGACCCGCACGCTCACGTGGTAGTCGCGGGACTCGTCGCCCCAGGAGCCCGTCGGATAGTCCCCGGCGCGCGGTCCGGCCTCCGTACGCCGCCCGGTCAGGTCCTCGACCGTCGGCGCCACCTGCTTCACGAAGGCGATCTCCACCCCGACCGGTGTCCACAGCCGCAGCGCGACGTCCGCGACGCCCTTGCCCATCGCCTGCTCCATCATCGCCGTGAAGTCGGCGGCGAGGGCGGACGGGTCGGCGACGATGTCGGCGGTGCCGAGGAGCGCCGAGGCGATCCCGGTGACCTCCTTGACCTCCCAGTCGGTGCCCACCCCGCGCGCGTCGCAGGTGAAGCGGCCCGAGCAGGCGTCGAGCGCGGCCCGCAGCTCCTCCGGCGACTCGTGCTCGTTACGGCCGTCGGTGAGCAGGATGCCGTGCCGGATGGTGAGCTCGGCGGAGGAGAGCAGCCGGTCCGCGAGCCGCAACCAGGTGCCGATCGCCGTGCCGCCGCCCGCGCTGAGCCGGCGCAGCGACTCCTTGGCCTCGGCCCGGGTCCTGGCGTCGGCGACGGCGAGGCCGCCGTTCCCCGGGTAGACCTCCTTCGCCACGTGCGTCCCGGCGACGACGGCGAAGGACGTGCCGTCGCGCAGGGTGTCGACGGCGGCGGCGGTCGCCTCACGGGCGCCGCGCATCTTGGTCGCGGGGTAGTCCATCGAGCCGGAGCAGTCGACCATGATCACGACTCCGGCCGTGCCGCCGCCGGCCGGGTCGAACAGCCGCTGCCCGCTCGTGCCGCCCCCGGTCGACGTGACCGTGACGATCGCGCTGACGTCACGGCCGCCCTCGGGCAGGAACTCGTTCTGGTAGACGTCCACCGAGAACTGGGGCGTGGTCGGCTTGGAGAAGTTCGCCATCGGTTACGGCTCCTCGGACAACAACAGGGACAGGGCAGGGGATCGGCGACCGCTCAGGCGGATCCTGCCCCTGGGGGAGAGACGGTGAACGGCACGAGGGCGACCGTGATGTTGTCGTGGCCTCCGCCGTCCAGGGCGTGGCCGACGAGGACCTGGGCACTGTGCAGCGGGCGGTCCGCCGCGTCGGCCGGGACGACCCGGGCCATGTCCTCGGCGCCCTCCGCGTAGTTCCACAGGCCGTCCGTGCAGACCACCACCACACCGGACCGGTCCGGCTTGAACGCGGCCGTGTGCGGTTCCAGTTCGTACGCGTCGGCGCCGAGCCAGCCGGTGATCGCGTGGGCGCGCTCGTCCGCGTACGCCTCGGCCTCGTTCATCAGGCCCGCCGCGACCATCTGGGCGGCCCACGAGTCGTCCTCGGTGAGCCGGGCGGGCGGGGTGGCGCGGTCGTCCGGCACCCAGTAGACGCGGCTGTCGCCGACCCAGCCCACGACGAGCAGGCCGTCGGCGACGACCGAGCCCACGATGGTGCAGGCGGGCGCGTTGCGGTGGCGGTGCGGGTCGTGCTCCGCCCCGTCCTGGCCGGGCTCCTCCGCGAGGGAGTTGACGGCCTCGGACGCGGCCACGATCGCCTCGTGCATCGCCTGCTGCGGGTGGGTGCCCCGGGGCAGCGCCGCGAGCAGCGAGGCGCCGGCCGCCTCCGCGGCGGCGGCGGAGGCCTCGTCGGGCCGGGTCGCGGAGGACACGCCGTCGCAGACGATCGCGACGGTGGCGGGGGAACCGTCGGGGAGCGTGGTCGCGGAGACGGCGAACGCGTCCTCGTTGCGGTGGTGGCGCAGCCCCCGGTCGCTGACGGCGGCGACCCCGGTCAGCTCCCGCTCCATGTGGTCGCGCTCGCGTGGCTGCGCGTGACCGCAGTTCTCGCAGTAGCCGTCGGTGTCCACGCGCCCGGCCCGGCAGGCCACGCACACGGCGGCGGCGTGGGCGGCGGGCGCCGGAGCGGCGTGGGCGGGAGCGGCCGGAGCCGGTGCCGGAGGGGGCGGAGCCGCAGGGGGAGCGGCCGGTGCCGGGGGAGGAGCGGCCGGGGTCGCCCGTACCGCCGTACGCGGGTCCGGCGCCGCCAGTTCGAAGTCCCCGGTGCCCGCCGTGGTGTTCCCGCCGGGCGGCACCGGGCCGTCCGTGCGGACCGGCATCGTCGGCAGGTCACGGCCGCCGGAGTCGGTGCCCGGGAGGTCGCCCGGGTGCTGGGTCATGGTCGACAGCGAACCGGGCTCCCGGGGCGGGGCGTCCGGCCAGGCCACGGGGGTGCCGATGACCACGGTCGGGCGGTCCGGCTCCACCCCGGCGGCCGGCACGGCCGTCAGGTCGTGACCGCACGCCCCGCAGAACCGGTCACCCGACTCCAGCGGCTCCGCGCAGTCCGGGCAGACCACGAGTCCGTGCGACGGCTTCGGCTTCTGGGACATCCTCACACCCACGTCCGGGGGCGGAAGCGGTTGGCCCGCTCCACCAGTTCGATCCTCTCCTCGCCGCGCTGGGCGAGCCGGGCCAGCACCCGGTACGAGCGTTCGAGGCCGAAGCGCAGTCCGCGCTCGTCCAGTTCACTCCCGAGCAGCAGCGTGCCGCCGCCCGGTTCCGCACCGGGACTTCCGGAGAGTACCCAGTCCAGGGCCGCTCCGAAGACCTCCGTCGACAACTGCTCCCGGCGCACCGCGTCCAGACCGAAGCCCTGGAGCGCGGAGACCTGCGCCGCCGCAGCCGTCAGATCGGCGCCGAGCGGCTCCCACGCCGGGCGCCGCCGCAGCCGCGCCCGCACGGTCGCCACCCGGGCCGCCGTGTAGTGGATGGAGGCCTCCGGTACGGATTCCAGGGCCTGTACGGCTCCGGTACGGTCGCCCGCCGCGAGCCGCACCCGGGCGAGCCCGAAGGCCGCGCTGACGAAGCTGGGGTCGGTGGCCCACACCAGGCGGTAGTACTCGGCCGCGTTGTCCAGCTGACCGAGCACCTCGGCGCAGATCCCGAGGGCCAGCTTCGGTGCCGGTTCCCCGGGGAAGGCGTCGTAGATCGCGTCGAAGGCGAGCGCCGCGTGCTCGTGGCTCCCGGTCACCAGGGAGGTGACGCCCCGGTACCAGACGACCCGCCAGTCGTCCGGGTCACGCTCCTCGATCCCGGCGAGGGTCCGTACGGCGGCGGGCAGGTCGCCCAGCTCCAGCTGGGCCCGCAGGGTGCGCAGCCACAGCTCGGCGGAGGGCACGGGCGCGGCGTGGAGCGCGGCGAGCAGCTCGCCCGGAGCGGCGGCGGCCAGACCGGCGAGGAAGCCGGCGTTGGGGTCGCCGGGGTCGACCCGCGGCACGGGCAGCGCGAGCGCGGTGGCGGGCGCGTCGAGCGGCGCGAGCAACTCCCCGAGCCCGGCCGCGCCGACACCCGGCCCGGCACCGGGCGCGACACCCGGCCCGGCGCCCGGCGCGACGGGCGGCACCGCACCGGGCGCGACGGGCGGCACCGCACCCGGAGCGGCCCCGGGCAGCGCCGGTGCCTGCTGCTTGCGTCCCCTCCGCGCCCCGAGCAGCGACACGTCCTCCGTCAGCTCGGCGAAGAGCGTCGTGTCCGTGACACGGACCTCCGTGCCGAACAGCGTCGAGAGCGCCGGCCGCGGTCGCCCCGACTGGAGCGCCACCACCTCCCGCAGCACACCCGTCAGCTGCTCGGCCATCTCCTGCGCGGAGGCGAACCGGCGCGCCGGGTCGGGGTCGGTGGCGCGGACCAGGAAACGGTAGAACGACTCGTACGTCCGGAAGACCGCGATGTTGTCCGGGTCGGGCAGCGAGTCCACGAAGACGTTCGTGTAGCCCTGGAAGTCGAAGGTCATCACGGCGAGCGTGCGCGCCACCGTGTACAGGTCGCTCGCCACCGAGGGGCCGACCTCGGCCACCTCCGGCGCCTGGTAGCCGACCGTGCCGTAGATCGCGGACTCGTCGTCGTCCATCCGCCGGACCGCGCCCATGTCGATGAGCTTCAGCTGGTCCTCGGACTGGATGGCGTTGTCGACCTTGAAGTCGCAGTACAGCAGGTTCCGGCTGTGCAGGTGCCCGAGCGCCTCCAGGGCCTCGATGCCGTACGCGCAGGCCTGCTCGACCGGCAGCGGGTCGCGCCGGCCGTCCGGGGTGCGCCGGTCGTTGGCGATCTCCTTGAGCGACTTGCCGCCGACGTACTCCATGACGATGTAGCCGTCCATGGAGCCGGTGCGCTGGTCGAGGTGCTCGACGAAGTTGTAGATGCGGACGATGTTGGAGTGCTCGATCTCGGCGAGGAAGCGGCGCTCGGAGATCGCGGCGGCCATGGCGTCCTGGTCACCGGTGTCGAGGAGGCCCTTGAGGACGACCCACCGGTCGGAGACGGCCCGGTCGACGGCGAGGTAGATCCAGCCGAGACCGCCGTGCGCGAGGCAGCCCGCGACCTCGTACTGGCCGTGGACGATGTCCCCGCCGCGCAGCTTCGGCACGAAGGAGTACGGGTGCCCGCACTTGGTGCAGAAGCCCTCCGTACGGCCCGGCCGCTCACCCCGCGAACGCCCCACGGGCGCCCCGCAGTCGGAGCGGGAGCAGAATCGCTTCCGCTCGGGAACCTCGGGGTTCTCCATCACCGCGCCCCGCGGATCGGGGCGCGGCACCTCCGGGATCGACACCAGACCCGCGCCCAGCCGGTTCCTGGCGGACTGGCCGGTCGACGAACCCGAGCTGCGCACCGAGACCGAGCGGGACGTGGAGGCCCCGGAGAGCGAACGCGAGAGCCGCCCGGAGACCGAACGCCGGGAGGTCGACGACCGCGACGAGGCCCGCGAGGACGCCCGCGAACCGCTCCGCGAGGAGCTGGAGTCCGGACCGCCGACACCGCTCGCGCCGGCCCCCCTGCCGGGCACGGCCATCCCCGTCGGCGTCGAGCCGATGAGCCCTCCGGGCGCCACCACCGGGGCGAGCCCACAGGTGTCGCAGTACAGCTCACCGCCCCCCATGTCCTCGTACGAACCCTCGCACGAAGGACGCTGACAGCTCCCCACGCCCGTCTCCCCGCTCACCACTGTCGTCCTCCCGCGTCTCTCGGGCCGGACAGTACGTCCGCCGCCGCCTGCTGGTAGCGCAGCACGGCCTGTTCCGCCACCCGCAGATCGCAGGGCGCGCTCCACAGCATCCTGCGGGCCGCGTCGTACCGCTCCACGAGCAGCGGGTCCTCCGCCGCGCCGAGGCGCGCCACCTTCGCCTTGTACGCGTCGAGCCGGCCGCGCAGCTCGGCCCGGACCGCGAGCGGCGCCGTGACCGCGGTCAGCGACTCGCGGGCCCGCAGCAGTTCGTCCTCGGCCTCCCGCTCCAGGGACTCCAGGAGCGGGGAGAGCCGGTGCCACTGGGCGTGCCTGCGGTACTCGGCGGCGGTGGCGAGCCGCTCCTGGAGCACGGTCGGCGGCCCGCTGACGGCCGGCACCTCGGAGGCGGCGATCTTCGCGAGGACCTCGCCGCGCGCGGACCGCGCCTCGGCGAGCGTACGGTCCGCCCGCGAGAGCACGTCCCGCAGCCGGAGGAGACGGTCCTCGGAGTCCTTCCGGACCGCGAGCACCGCCTCGATCTCGCGCCGGACGTCCTCGAGGGCCAGGGCCGCCCGGTCGTACCGCCCGGTGTCGGGACGGCCCCCGCCGGGCGCCGAACTGCCCGCCGCGGGACGCCAGAACGCCAGCGGATCGGTCACCACCTGGGAACGCAGCCTCGTCAGCTCGGCGGTGATCGCCTCCAGCTCGTCCCCGGCCGGGTGCTCCCCTGGCCGTACGCCGACGGAGTGGGCGAGCGAGCGCGTACGGCCCAGCTCGGCGGCGAGCAGGTCTATCCGGGCGGGCAGCGCCGACCAGACGGCGTCGGCGGTGACCACCAGGTCGAGCGAGGACGCGTACAGCTCGTTCATCCGCCGGACCAGGCCCTCGAGCGTGAACTGCTCGGAGAGCAGCCCCTGCTCGCCCGCCCCGCCCGCGACGAGCACGCTCTCGCCGCGCAGCCGGTCGGTCAGCTCCACGAGTTCCTCACGGCCGGGCCAGCGGCGCCGGGCGCGCAGCTCGCGGGCCTCCCGCAGGGCGGCCGTGTACACGTCGAAGCAGGTCCAGAGCAGGGTGATGGTCCGCTCGGCCGCCGCCCAGCGGTCCCGGGTCGTGCCGGTCAGCTCGGCCCCTTCGAGCAGCCTGCGGCCCGCGTGGTCCTGGAGCGCGAGGAGCGAGTCCTCGATCGCCTTGTGCTCGGCGCCGAGCCGCCCCAGCGCACGGTCCACCTCGTCCCGGTCCATCACCGGCCCAGGGGGTCCCGTGACGCCCATCGATCACCTCTTCCGCCGCGTGTCCAGGGGCTGCATGCCGGTTTCTCCGGCCGGGTCACTTGTACAGGGGGGCGGGTGGCCCGGTTATCCCGGGCAGGTCCGCCTCGAGCCAGTACGCGTACGCGTCCTGCCACGGTTTCTTCCGGTACTCCACCAGGACCTGGTTGACCCGGCGGACCAGGTCGTCGTTGCCGAGCTTCGCGGCCACCCCGTAGAACTCGGTGGTGAACGGCCGGCCCTTCAGCTCGACCGCGGGGTCCTGGGCGGCCTGCCCGGCCGCGAGGGCGTTGTCGGTGACGACGGCGTCGACCTCGCCCAGCTGGAGTCTGGCCAGACAGTCCAGCTGGTTGGGGACGGTCAGCAGGTCCTCGTCGTCCTTGGTGCCGTCGCCCTTGTCCTTGAAGAGCGCGCCGAAGGAGTTCTCCTCCAAGGCCTCGTAGGCGGTGGAGCCCTCGGCGGTGCAGACCCGCTTGCCGCGCAGCGAGGAGTCGTAACCGGTGATGTCCTTGGCGCGCTTGGGCGCCAGGACCTGCTGCCCGGCCTGGAAGTAGGCGGTGGAGAAGGCGGCCTGCTGGATCCGCTTGCAGTTGATCGTCATGGTGCGCACGACGAGGTCGATCTTGCCGCTGTTCAGGAGGGGGATCCGCTGGTTGGTGGGGATCGCCCGGAAGATGACGGCGTTCTCGTCGCCCAGGATGTCCTTGGCTATCGCCCGCGCCAGATCGATGTCGAAGCCCTCCAGGGTGCCCTTCTCCGGGTTCCGGTAGCCCCAGCGGAAGCTGGACTGGTCGACGCCGACGACCAGCTTCTCGCGGTCCTTGATGGCCCGGATCGACGGGCCGTCGGCCGTCGAGGGCCGCAGGGACGCCTCCGGGTTCTCGCAGGTGTCCGCCTTGACCTGGACGCCGGTGCCGACGCCGGGTCCCGGGCCGGGCACGCCGGGCGTGGCCGCCGCGTCGCCGCCGTCGTGGGTCAGCGGAAGCAGGGTGAGCGAGGCGGTGAGCCCGCAGGCCACGGCCATGGCGGCCACCCCGCCCCAGCCCCGGAACCGCCGAGCCGTCCGCCGCACCAGCGGGTACGTGCCGTTCGGCATCCCGCCCCCTCTCACCGGTACTCCGACAGTCTGCGGTTGATGCCGAGCACGGCGCCCGCCGCGCCCAGGATCGCGAGGGCCGCCGCGCCCAGGGGCAGCGCCGTCAGCGCGTCCCTGGCGTTCTCGGCGGAGCGGGTGAACTCGCCCTGCTCGTAGTCGAGGGCCTGCTCCAGGGCCCCGTCGACCTGGTCGAAGGACTGGCCGGTCGTCCCCTTCGGGCCGACGATCCGGCCGAGGGCGCCGTCGAAGTCGCCGGCCTCGTCCTTCGCACGGGCGTCCTTGTGGCGCTTCTGCCACTCGCCGGTGCGGGTGGCGGCCTCGTCGACCGGGGTGCGGCCGTCGTCGTCGTCGGCCAGCTCGCGCGCCGTGGCGAGCGCGGTCGTCAGGGCGCTCATGCTCGCCGCGTACTCGGCCTCGTACATGTCGTTCTTGCCGTCCTCGGTGAGGACGGCGCCCCGGGCGATCAGGGTCAGGTTCTCGTTGGCGCGGGCCGTGAGCGAGCTGATCCGGGCGGTGTTGAGGACCTGGAGGGACTCCTGCCCGTGGGTCCGCGCGCTGTCGAGCCCGGCGCGGGCGACCGTGTGGGCGGCGAGGAGCCAGAGCACGACGGTCACGGTGGCGGCGGTGGCGGCCAGCAGCCCGTGGTTGAAGACCCGGTGCGTCCTGGCGTAGTTGCGGCGCTGGGCCCAGACGAGGACGGCGAGGGCGAGCAGGCCGAGGCCGAGGGAGAGGAACGGCCAGGTGCGGGCCGACTCCTCGTCCTTCTGGAGTCGTGCCGTCTCCGCCGCGTACAGCCGCTCGGCGGCGGGGAGCAGCGTGCTGGTCATCTGCTGGTTGGCGTACCGCAGATAGGCGCCGCCCAGCGGAAGGCCCTGCCGGTTGGCGGCCCGCGCCCGCTCGATCAGGCCCGTGTAGCGGGGGAGCTGCTGGTTGAGGGTGGTGATCTCGTGGGCCGACTCGCTGGAACCGCCGGTGCTCGCGGCGGCCTTGACGAGGAGCCGGGCGGCGGTCGCGATGTCCCGGTCGTACCGCGCGCGTGACTCGGCGGGCTCCAGGGTGCCCGCGAGGAAGCCGCTGGCGGCGGTGGTGTCGGCGTCGGCGAGGAAGCGGTAGATCGCGGCGGCGTCGGCGGACAGCGGCTGGCTGCGGCTGACGACGTCGTCGGCGGCGGTCACCCGGTCGTCGACCTGGAGGGCGGTGACGGCTCCGAACGCGACGACGAGCAGCGCGAGTACGGCCCCGAGGATCTGGAGCCGGCCGGGCTCCGTCGTCGTGGCGACCCGCAGCTTCTCCCGGCCCACGGCCAGGGCTCCGCGTCCCGCGGGCGGGGCGGCGCCGGGCGCGGGCGACGGCTGCGCGGGCACGCCGGCCGGGCGTGCGGGCGCGGGTGCCGTGCCCCGCGCCGCCGAGGCCGCGGGCGCGTTCGGCGGGTGTGTCACTTGACCTCCCCCTCGGTCGCTGACGTCGGTCCGTCCGGCCGGCGCTCCGGTGATCACCGGTCCGGTGGACGACCACCCGGCCAGCAGTATGGCCGCAGGGGGCCGTCCGCACACCGGTATTGACTCGATCTTGTTCTTATCGTGCCGTATGCCTCCGGCACATCCGCAGGCGAACCCCCTCACTCTGAATACGTCCGCGGGCGGTGATCGGTTCCGTGGCGGGTGTCGCTCGAACAGGTGAACATGGCCGCGGGGCGTCCCTCCGAAGAGAGGAGACGCCCCACGACCCGCCCGTCCAGGCTCTGTTCAGGCCCCGTAGTGCCCCCGCAGCCGGGTCGCCGCCTCCGGGTCCGCCGCCACCGCGTCCAGGGCGAGCAGCCCCGCCCCGAGGACCGGCGGCGCCGTCACGAATCCGACGACGGCCTTCGGCGCCCGCTCGGCGAGGAGCGCGCGGATCCGCTCCTCCAGCTGCGGGTGCCGGGCGGCGAGCACGCTGCCGCCCAGCATCACCGGAGCCTCCTCGTCGAGGAGCCCGAGCCGCCCGAGGGCCACCGCCGACAGGGCGACGACCTCCTCGGCGAGCCGGTGCACGAGCGACAGGGCGACCGGGTCGCCCGCCGCGCTCACCCGGAACAGCACGGGCGTCAGCTCGTGCCGCCGCTCGAACGGCACCCGGCCCAGGTGCAGCGCCTCGATCAGCGCGTACATCGTCTCCAGACCGAAGTGCGCGGGCAGCGCGTGCGCGAGCGCGGTCGGCTCACCGCGCCCGTCCTCGGCGCGCGCCGCGAACCAGAGCGCCTCCTCGGCGAGACCGCTGCCGCCGCCCCAGTCCCCGGAGATCTTCCCGATCGCGGGGAAACGCGCGGTCCGCCCGTCCGGGGTCATCCCGACGCAGTTGATCCCCGCCCCGCACACCACCGCCACACCGCGCGGCTCGTCGAGCCCGGCCCGCAGTATCGCGAAGGTGTCGTTGTGGACCCGTACCGACCGGCTCCAGCCCCTGCCGAGGAGTTCGGCCCGCAGCGCGGTCTCCTCGACGGGCAGGTCGGCGTTGGCGAGACAGGCCGCGACATGGGCGAACGCGGCCGGCGCCCCCGCCTCGTCGCACGCCCGGCCGACGATCTCCGCCAGCGCGTCGACCGCCGCCGTCACCCCCACCACGGGCGGCTGGAACCCGCCGCCGCGCGCCGCGCCGAGGACGGTGCCGTCCACGCCGAGGACGGCGACGTCGGTCTTGCTGTTGCCCGCGTCGACGGCGAGCACGGTTCCGGTCAGGCCCACGCGAGGTGCTCCCGGTTGTGCGCGATCAGCCGGTCGGTGAGCCCGTCGGCGTACGCGTACTGCCCCACGAGCGGGTGCGCGAGGAGCGCCTTGAACACCCGGTCGCGGCCACCGCGCAGCGCCGCTTCGAGGGCCAGGTCCTCGTAGGCCGTGACGTTCGCGATCAGACCGGCGTACAGCGGGTCCACCGGCGCGACCGGCAGCGGGGAGGCGCCGTGCGCGCCGACCGCGGCCTGCGTCTCGATCACGGCGTCGTCCGGCAGGAACGGCAGCGTGCCGTTGTTGTACGTGTTCACCACCTGGTACGGCGAACCCCCGCCGCCCAGCAGGGAAGCGGCCAGGTCCACGGCCGCCTCCGAGTAGAACGCGCCGCCGCGCTTGGCGAGCAGGGCCGGCTTCTCGTCGAGCGCCGGGTCCCCGTACATCTCCAGGAGTTCCTTCTCCATCGCGGCGACCTCGGCGGCCCGCGAGGGCTTCGTGCCGAGCTCCCGCACCACTTCGTCGTGCGCGTAGAAGTAGCGCAGGTAGTACGAGGGGACGACGCCGAGCCGGTCCAGGACCGGGCGCGGCAGACGGAGGTCGTCGGCGACGGCGTCGCCGTGCTCGGCGAGCAGCCGGGGCAGCACGTTCTCGCCCTCGGGGCCCCCGATCCGTACCGCCCGCTCCCAGGTCAGGTGGTTGAGCCCGACGTGGTCCAGGTGGACCTCGGACGGGGCCACGCCGAGGAGCTTCGCGAACTTCCGCTGGAAGCCGATGGCGACGTTGCACAGGCCGACGGCCTTGTGCCCGGCCTGGAGCAGCGCGCGCGTGACGATGCCGACGGGGTTGGTGAAGTCGATGATCCAGGCGTCCGGGTTGGTGCGCCGGACCCGCTCGGCGATGTCCAGGACCACCGGGACCGTGCGCAGCGCCTTGGCGAGGCCGCCGGCGCCGGTGGTCTCCTGGCCGACGCAGCCGCACTCCAGCGGCCAGGTCTCGTCCTGCAGACGGGCGGCCTGTCCGCCGATCCGCAGCTGGAGCAGGACGGCGTCGGCGCCCTCGACCCCGGCGTCGAGGTCGGTGGTGGTGACGATCCTCCCCGCGTGGTCCTGCTTGGCGAAGATGCGCCGGGCGAGCCCGCCGACGAGTTCGAGCCGCTCGGCGGCCGGGTCGACGAGGACGAGCTCGGTGATGGGCAGGGTGTCGCGCAGGCGCGCGAATCCGTCGATGAGTTCGGGGGTGTAGGTGGAACCGCCCCCCACGACAGTGAGCTTCATGGTCGAGTCAGCCCTTCACTCCGGTCAGTGTGACTCCCTCGACGAACGCCTTCTGGGCGAAGAAGAACACGAGGATCACGGGGGCCATGACCAGGACGGTCGCGGCCATGGTCAGATTCCAGTCGGTGTGGTGCGCGCCCTTGAAGGACTCCAGGCCGTAACTGAGCGTCCAGGCGCCCGGGTTCTCGGAGGCGTAGACCTGCGGCCCGAAGTAGTCGTTCCAGCAGTAGAAGAACTGGAACAGGGCCACGGCGGCGATGCCGGGCTTCGCCATCGGGAGGACGATCCGGATCAGGGTGCGGAACTCGCCGCAGCCGTCGATCCGCGCGGACTCGATGTACTCGTTCGGGATGGTCAGCAGGAACTGGCGCAGCAGGAAGATCGCGAAGGCGTCGCCGAAGGCCATCGGGATGATCAGCGGCCACAGCGTGCCGGAGAGGTCCATCTGCTTCGCCCAGAACAGGTACATCGGGATGATGACGACCTGCGGCGGCAGCATCATCATCGAGATCACGAGCAGCAGCGACAGGTGCCGGCCGCGGAAGCGGAACTTGGCCAGCGCGTACGCCACGGGGACCGAGGACACCACGACGAGGACGGTGCCGAGCCCCGCGTACAGCAGCGAGTTCCGCCACCAGGTGAGGAAGCCCTCCGTCCGGAAGACCTCGACGTAGTTGTCCCAGTGCCAGGAGTTCGGGGTCAGATCCCGGGTGAGCGCCTGCTGGTCGCTCATCAGGGAGGTGAGGAGGACGAAGACGAACGGCAGCACGAAGAAGAGGGCCGCGGCGATGCCGAGCGAGTGCACGGCGATCCAGTGCAGCAGCGCCTTGCGGCGGGCGGTCTTCTCGGCGGGGCTCGGCGCGGTCCCGGCGGGACGGTCGAGTACGGATGTGGTCGTCATGGTTCAGTCACCCGAGCCGATCAGGCCGCCGCGCCGGCGCATGAGGAGCGCGGTGAAGGCCATGGAGAGGGCGAAGAGCACGAGGGCCACCACGCACGCCGCGCCGTAGTTGAACTGGCTGAAGCCGAGGCTGTAGACGAGCTGCGGCAGGGTGAGCGTGGAGTCGTCCGGGTAGCCGGGCTGGAAGGCCGCTCCGGAGCCGCCCATCTTCCCCGAGGCGACCTTGGCGGCCACGATCGGCTGGGTGTAGTACTGCATCGCGCCGATGATCCCGGTGACGACCGCGAAGAGCACGATCGGCGAGATGTTCGGCAGGGTGATGTACCGGAACCGCTGCCAGCCGGACGCGCCGTCCAGCTCGGCCGCCTCGTACTGCTCCTTCGGTACGTCGAGGAGCGCGGCCATGAAGATGACCATGAGGTCGCCGACGCCCCACACGGCGAGGACGGTGAGGGCCGGCTTGGCCCAGTCCGCGTCGTTGAACCAGGACGGCGCGGGGATGCCGACCGCCTCCAGGAGCGAGTTGACCGGCCCGGTCCCGGGGTTGAGAAGGAACACGAACGCGAGCGTGGCGGCCACCGGCGGCGCCAGGTACGGCAGGTAGAAGAGGGTGCGGAAGACTCCGGCGCCCGTCTTGACCTTGGTGATGAGGAGGCCGATGCCGAGGCCGAAGAGCACCCGGCAGGAGACCATCACGACGGCGAGCCAGAGGGTGTTCTGCATCGCCGGCCAGAACTTCGGCAGGTCGGAGAAGACGTACGTCCAGTTCTCCACGCCCCGCCAGGTCGGCGCGTTGAGGCCGTCGTACCGCATGAACGAGAAGTACAGCGTGGAGATCAGCGGATAGACGAAGAAGAAGCCGAATCCGATCAGCCAGGGCGACATGAACAGCGCGGTGCGCAGCGCGTTGCGCCGGCGCTTCGACCGCAGGGTGTTCCGTCCCTCCGGGGAGGCGGCGGCCGGGGCCGTCGCCTCCTTCGCGGGCAGGGTGTCCGTGCTCATGGGTGTGTTGTCCCGGCCGTCACTTCGCCGCGGCGATGTCGCGGTCGATCTGGGCCGCGGTGTCGGCGAGACCCTTCTTCAGGTCGGTGACCTGGCCCTTCTCGTACTTGTGGGCGAGGTCGGAGAGGGTCTCCTGGTAGGAGGCGCCGTTCACCGCGCCGGCCATGGTGGTGGACTCGGGGTGCTGGGCGATGCCCAGGAAGACCTTGAAGCGGTCGTCGAGCTTCAGGTTCGGCGACTTCAGCGCCTCCAGGGTGGAGGGGACGTTGCCGATGCCGTTGGCGAAGTTCACCACGGCCTCGGTGTCCGTGGTCATGTACTTGACCAGTTCCCAGGCCGCGTTCTGCTTCTTGCTCTGCGGCGCGATGCCCATGATCGTGCCGGAGAGGTAGCCCTTGCCGTACTCGGCGACCTCGTCGTCGGCGACGGGCAGCGGCGCGACGCCGACCTCGAAGCCGACCTTGGCCTCCTTGAGGAAGTTCAGCCGCCACTCGCCGTCCAGCTGCATGGCGACCTGGCCGGTGTGGAAGGGGTGTTTGGCGCCCCACTCGTCACCGAAGGTCGTGCGGTACTTGTCGAGCTTCTTGAAGCCGCCCAGGGCGTCCACCAGGGACTTCTGGTAGGTCATCATCTCGGCGAAGGCCGGGTCCTTGGCGACGTTCGACTTCCCGTTCTCGTCGAAGTACGTGTGGTCCCACTGCGACATGTAGTGCTCGACGACGGTCTCGTAGCCGAGGTAGTTCGGCATGAAGCCGAGCTGCTCGTACGAGTCGCCCTTGGACTTGGTGAGCTTCTTGGCGACCTCGGTGAACTCGGACCAGGTCTTCGGGGCCTCCTTGACGCCGGCCTTCTCGAAGGCGTCCTTGTTGTAGTAGAGGCCGTACGCGTCGGAGAGCAGCGGCAGGGCGCAGCGCTTGCCCTCGAACTGCGTGTACTCCTGGAGGACCTTCGGAAAGGTCTTGTCGAGGTCGAGCTTGTCCTTCTCGATGAAGGGCTTGAGGTCCGCGAGGGCGCCCGAGGCGCAGAACTTGCCGACGTTCGAGGTGGTGAAGGAGGAGACGACGTCCGGCCCGTTCGAACCGCCCGCGCGCAGCGCCTGCCCCAGCTTGGCGTCGTTGATGTCGCCGACGAGCTTCACCTTGATGTTCGGGTGGGCCTTCTCGAAGCGGGCGACGTTGTCCTTGATCGCCTTGACCTCGGCGGGCGCCGACCAGCCGTGCCAGAAGGTGATGGTCGTCTCTGCCTTGGGGTCGTCGGAGGCCGCGTTGTTCGCGGAGCCGGTACAGGCGGAGGCGAAGAGGGCGATCGAGGCGGTGGCGGCGAGCGCGGCGGCTGCTCTGCGCGGGCGTACGGGCATGACGGTGTCTCCCTGGGGCGAGGGCTGGAGGGGAAGGGTGTCGCGGGTCGGTGGGTCAGCGCGAGGTGTCGAAGACCTCGTCGCGGGTGGTGGCGAGGGCGGTTTCGAGGGCGCCGCGCAGCACGGGGTGTCGGGGGACGGCGGCGAGGACGAGCCGGGGCCGGGAGGCGGCGAGGTCGGCGAGTTCGGACTGCACGCGCGCGCGGAGGGGTTCGCCGCCGGAGACGAGGGCGTCTCCCGACAGCACGATCAGTTCGGGGTCGAGGACGGCGACGATCGAGGAGAGCCCGATGGCGAGGCGCTCGGCGTACCGGTCGAGCAGCTCCGCGTACCGGGGGTCCTCGCCGTGCGCCTCGGCGGCGTGGGCGAGCAGCCGGGACGCGACGGGGACGTACGGCTGCTCGGGTGTCTCGATCCCGGCGGCGCGGGCGATCCGGGGCACGGACTGGACGCCCGCGAGTTCCTGGAAGCCGCCGGAGTTGGCCTTGGTGACCTGCCGTACGAGCGGGGTGCCGGGCACGGGCAGGAAGCCGACCTCACCGGCGCCGCCGGTGAATCCGCGGTGCAGCCGGCCGCCGAGGACGAGAGCGGCGCCCATGCCCGCCTCGTTCCACAGGAGCACGAAGTCCGCGTGGCCGCGGGCGGCGCCCACCCGCTGCTCGGCGACGGCGACCAGGTTGACGTCGTTCTCGTACTCGAACGGCATGGGAAGGGCGGCGGCCAGCTCCTCCAGGAGCGTGGGGGAGTGCCAGCCGGGCAGGTGTGAGGCGTACCGCAGGCGCCCGGTGGCCGGGTCGAAGGCGCCGGGGGTGCCGATGACCAGGCGCCGGACGTCCTCGTGGGTGATGCCGGCCGCCTTGACGGCCCCGTCGAGGGCGTCGGTGACCTGGCGGACGACGCCGGAGGCCCCGCGGCCGGGGGTGCGGAGCTCGTACTCGCCGACGATCCCGCCCGTGACGTCGGCGACGGCGGCGTGGATGCGGAACTGGTTGACGTCGAGTCCGGCGGCGTACGCGGCCCGCGCGTTCACCGCGTAGAGCTGGGCGTTGGGTCCCGGCCGGCCTTCGGTGGTGCCGGTGGCGACGACGAGCCCGGCCGCTTCGAGGCGGGCGAGCAGCTGGGAGGCGGTCGGCTTGGACAGGCCGGTGAGCTTGCCGATCCGGGTGCGCGAGAGCGGGCCGTGCTCCAGGAGCAGGTCCAGGGCGGCGCGGTCGTTCATGGCGCGCAGCACGCGCGGTGTACCGGGGGTTCCCGGGGTCGTACCGGCCATGGGTCGCACCTGCCCTTCCGCTCTGGTCGGGCCATTCTGCTGCCTGGCGGCGGCCCGTTCCCCGTGGCGCTGCGGGGAGTCCACTGTTAGGAAAGTTTCCTATTCGGTGGAAGGAAAATAAGGCGGCCGTCACGCGGCCGTCAATACCCGGGAACGCGAGACGCCCCCGAAGGCAACCAAAGCGTTACCCGCGGGGGCGTCGTCCCTGTCTTCCGGATGCCCTGCTCGTCGTCTTCCGGATCCCCTACTTGTTGAGGTCCGACCTCGGCAGCGGGGTCGCCGCCGCCGACTGCGGCGAGGTCGCCGAGGCGAACGCCGACGGGGCCGCCATGCCCGCCGTCGGATCGGCGGCCGCCTCCTCCGCCTGCGCCGGGAGCCCGCCCACGATGCGGATGCCCGCCGCGTCCAGGCCCTGCTTGATGCGCCAGCGCAGCTCGCGCTCCACACTCAGCGCCTTGCCCGGCATGGTCTTCGCCGAGACCCGCACGGTCATCGAGTCGAGCAGCACCTCGTTCAGACCGAGCACCTCCACCGGCCCCCAGAGGCGCTCGTTCCACGGTTCGTCCTTCGCCATGGACTCCGCCGCCTCGGTGATCACGGACCGCACCCGCTCCAGGTCCTCCGTCGGCCGGACCGTCACGTCGACGGCCGCCGTCGCCCAGCCCTGGCTGAGGTTCCCTATCCGCTTGATCTCGCCGTTGCGCACGTACCAGATCTCGCCGTCCACACCGCGCAGCTTGGTCACCCGCAGACCCACCTCGACGACCTCGCCGGAGGCGACGCCCGCGTCGACCGAGTCACCGACGCCGTACTGGTCCTCCAGGATCATGAAGACGCCCGACAGGAAGTCCGTCACCAGGTTCCGGGCACCGAAACCGATCGCCACACCGGCGACACCGGCCGAGGCGAGCAGCGGCGCGAGATCGATCTTGAACGCGCCGAGGATCATCAGCCCGGCCGTGCCCAGGATCAGGAAGGACGCCACCGAACGCAGCACCGAGCCGATCGCCTCCGAGCGCTGCCGCCGCCGCTCGGTGTTGACGAGGAGACCGCCGAGGGCCGTGCCCTCCACGGCCTGCGCCGAACGGTTCATCCGCTCGATCAGCTTCGTCAGGGCACGGCGGACGGCCATCCGGAGAAGCAGCGCGACGACCAGGATCAGCAGGATGCGCAACCCGGTGTTCAGCCAGGTGGACCAGTTCTGCTCCACCCAGCTCGCCGCGCTCGTCGCCTTCTCCGCCGCCTCGTCCAGGGTCGTCGGAAGGGGTTCGGGCTCGGTGGCAGCCGCCAGGGCGGACCAGGACACGGAAGACCTCCAGGCATCGCGTACGCAGGCCATCCACAGTAACGGGGTGCCGGGCATGCTCCTGTTGTCCTGTTCGAGGGAGAGACGGACCTCACCCGGGCAGAGAAGAAGACAGAAGAGAAGACAGACATGCCGATGTGGTCGAGAACACGCCGGGTCCGTCACCCCGATCCCGGTACGTGGTGGCGTTCCGACCAGGCATAAGGAGAAACTGAGAGCAGTTCGTCCCGGCGCGAGCCACGCGCCGCCGGCGTCATAGGAGGCATCCGTGCCGCATGTCCTGGTCCTCAACGCGTCGTACGAGCCACTCGGCGTCGTACCGCTCCGCCGCGCACTCGTCCTCGTACTGGAGAACAAGGCTCTCTGCCTCGAGGAATCCGGCGCCTTCCTGCACAGCGAGACCCAAGTCGTCCCCGCGCCCAGCGTGGTGCGACTGAAGCGCTTCGTGCGGGTCCCCTACCGGGGGCCCGTCCCCTTGACCCGCAGAGCCCTCTTCGCCCGTGACGGCGGACGCTGCATGTACTGCGGGGCCGTCGCGACCAGCGTCGACCACGTCGTCCCCCGCAGCCGCGGGGGCACGCACGCCTGGGAGAACGTGGTGGCGGCCTGCCGCCGCTGCAACCACGTCAAGGCCGACCGGCACCTGCGCGAGATCGGCTGGCGGCTGCGCCACCAACCGGCCCCGCCGACCGGCCTGGCCTGGCGGATCATCGGGACCGGCCACCGGGACCCCCGCTGGCTGCCGTACCTCCAGCCGTACGGCGCCGAGGACGTGATGGCCCGGATCGACGCCGTCGCCGACGCCCCCGTGAGGGCGCTGACGACGGGTTGAGCCGGGCCTTTTGCGTACGCGGGGGGTTGCGGTGACGGAGCGGCGCACCCGTCAGGGGGTGGGCCGCTCCTCCGGCGTGTCCCCGGTCGGTGTCCCGGTCGGTGCCCCCGGTCCTTCATGCGTGCCCCCGGCCTGCGTCCCCGGCTCCCGCGTCCCCGGCTCCCGCGTCTCCGGCTCCTTCGGCGGGTCCTGCGGGGCCACCGCGTATGTCTCCACCGACCAGAGCGAGTAGCCGTACCGGGTCGCCCGCGTCTCCCCCTGCACCCGCAGGAAGCGCGTGTCCGCCGCGTCCATCCGGACCGACTCGCGGCCGCCCCGGCCGTCCGTGACCGTCGCCGCCGTGCGCCAGACACGCCCGTCGGCCGACACCTGGACCCGGTAGCGGGAGGCGTACGCGTCCTGCCAGTGCAGCACCACCTGCCCTATCCGGGCCGGCTCGGACAGCTCCACCTGCCACCAGGCGCCGTCCTCCGCAGGGGACGACCAGCGGGTGGCCGGGTCGCCGTCCGCCGCCGAGGACGCCGGGAAGTCCGCCGTCTCGTCGCCCGACGAGGAGGCCGTCGCCGTCCGCGCCAGGTCCGGGCCCGCGGTACGCGGGAACGCCCGCACCGTCAGGACCCGCTCCTCGCCCGCGAAGGACACCGGCACCCGGTACGCGCCCGCGGGGGCGTCCGGCGCCACCGACACCTCCAGGGGAACGGTCGTCCGCGCGCCGCGCTCCACCACCGCCTGCTTCGGCAGCCGGACCGTGACGCCCTTCGGGGCCTTCGCCGTCAGCGGCCCGCGCACCTCGCCGGCACGCAGGCCCGACAGTTCCACGTCCACCCGCTGGGCCGGGCCGCCGATCTCCGCGTCCGTCTCCGTACGGGCCAGGTCGAGCCCCGCCCGGGGGCCGTCCGCGAACCACGGCACGAGGGAGCGCACCTCGGGGGCAGGACCCTCGCCGTTCCACACGACCCGCAGCGCCTCGGCCCGCAGCCCCTTGAGCTCGGTCTGCGTCCAGCCGGACGCCGACAGCGGGCCGAGCGGCCGCCAGCCCTCACCCGGGACGTACGCCTCCACGCGCGCGTCCGCGCTCCCGGCGCCCGCCGGACCCGTCGCGCCCGGATCGGTCATCACCGTCAGGGCCTCCACGGGCCGCGCCCGGTCGAGCCGCACGGTGTACGAGCCGGTGGCGCGGTCGGCGGGGGCCACCGGGGGCCGGTCGGCGCCCGTCCAGGCCGCCGCCCGGTCCACCGCGCGCGTGAGGAACGGGTCGAGCACCCCCGCGCCGACCGTCACCCGGCTCGCCTTCAGTTCCTCGCGCAGCGCTTCGAGGCGCAGCTGCGCCTTCCAGGCCGCCGCGCCGTCACCGGCCGCCTGGGCGAGCAGCATGTCGACCGCCGCCTCGCCCGCCTCGCCGTACCGGGAGAGCTGCTCCAGCCAGGGGCCGGTCTCGTCGTCGAGGGTGCCGCCCGCGGTGTCCGCGAGCCGCCCGGGGGCCTCGCGCATCACGGTGAACGCGGCCCGCAGCTCGCGCGCCGTCTTCTCCCGGCCCGCGCCGTCACCGCTCGTGCGGGAGGCCCAGAAGGCCGCCAGGAGCGGCCTCAGATAGGCCGACTCGCCCGCCGGGTCGAGGATCGAGGAGGCGCCGTTCCCCGCGAGCGCCCGCAGCGCCTCGCGGGCGGCGGGCTCCGGTCCCGCGAGGTCGTCGACGGCCGCGGGCCAGGACTCCCGGGGCCGGTAGCCGCGCGGGTTCCAGGCGTAGTCGGCGGTGGTGAAGAGCGGGACGCGGGAGGCCGCGGGCTGCTCCATGGCGTGGGCGAGGAAGGCCGCGGAACCGGCGGCCACGGCCGGCTCCCGGCCGGTGGCGGGACCGAGGAACAGCCGGTCCTGCGCGTAGTCGTTGACCGGGTAGTTGTCCATGGTGACCAGCGGGTGGCGCAGGGCGCCGCGCGCCCCGGCCAGTTCGCCGCCGGTGATCGTGCGCGGTACGACCCCGACGCCCGTCCACGCCACCCGCACGTCCGTGTCGAGGTCCTCGGCGAGCTTCGTGCGGTACTCGGTCGCGCCGTCCTGGTAGTACTCCGTCGGCATCACCGTCAGCGGCTCGGCGTCCGGGTGCCGTTCGGCGAGGTGGCGGGCGACCGTGTTCGCCACGCGCGCGTGGGCGGCGGCGGCGGAACCGGGACCGCGCCCGAAGGCGTCGGCGTCCCGGTCGCAGTGCCACTCGTCGTACGAGGCGTCCTGGAACTGGAGCTGGAAGGAGCGCACCCCGAGCTCCCACATCGCGTCGAGCTTCCCGGTCAGCGCCGCCACGTCGCCGGCCGACGACAGGCACATGGACTGGGCGGGCGCCACGGCCCAGCCGAGCGTCACGTGGTTGGCGCGGGCCCGCTCGGCGAGCGCGCGGAACTCGTCCTGCTGCGCGGCCGGGTAGGGCTCGCGCCACTGCGCCCCCCGGTACGGGTCGTCGCCGGGCGCGTACAGATAGCGGTTCTGCTTGGTCCGGCCGAGGAAGTCGATCTGGGCGAGCCGCTGCTCGGCGCTCCAGGGGCGGCCGTAGAAGCCCTCGATGATCCCGCGCTCGGCCGTGCCCGGCCAGTCGCGCACGACGACCCCCGGGATCTCCCCGCCGGCGCCGACGAGCTGACGCAGCGTCTGTACGGCGTGGAACAGGCCGTCCTCGCCCACCCCATCCAGGACGACCGTGTCCCGCCCCTGGAGGCGGCCGGTGGCGAGCCGGTAGCCACCGCGCGGCAGATCGAGACGGTCGGGCACGCGCAGGGCGGTCAGCGCCTCCTCCGCGGCCTCGCCGGAGGGGCCCGAGGCGCGCAGGACGGGCCCCCGGCCAGGGAGTCCGGTGTGGACGGTCCGTACCCCGGCGGTCCGCAGCAGCTCACGCAGGGCGGCGAGGGCGTACGGATCGGCGTCGTCGTCCGCGAGCAGCGTCACCTCGTCCCCGAGGCGTACGGAGGAACCGGCGGCGGTCAGGGACTGCGGCCGGGGCCAGACGGAGGGGAGGGAGGCGGCCGACGCGGGGGAGCCGGTCGAGGTGGCCGACGAAGCGGCGGGCGGCGCCGGTGTCGCAGGGGCCGCCGGGAAGAGCGGGGCGGTCGGGGCGAGCGGTGCCGTGGGGAAGCGCGGGGCCGTCGGGGCGAGCGGTGTCGCCGGGAAGCGCGGGGCCGTCGGGATCGCCTGTGCCGAGCCCGGCACCACGCCGCCGAGGAGGCCGCCGATGACGGCGGCGGCCACGGCCGTCGCGGTGCGCTTCCTGCGCCCGAGGTGCACGGGGTCTCCCTTCGGAAGGGCCGGCCGCTCCGCCGGTTGGTCACGAGTGGGTCACGAGCCCACCACCCGTCGCACTGAAGTGTCAATGCACGTGGCCGATGTGTCGCCTTTGCCCGGCGAGCCGTCGGCGAGGTGACGTCACTTCGCCACTTTCCGCCGGTAAAACGTGGTGCGGTGGGTAGGGCTCAGTCATTGCCCCTGGTCCCACCAGTCGAAACGAAACCGGGAGACCCCCGTGACCACGACCGCCCAGCACATCGGACGGATACGGCTGCCGCAGCAGCCGGCCGGCATCGGCGAACCGCTGACCAGCGAACCGCCGCTGCCCGACGCCGAGCCCCTCACCAGCGAACCGCCCCTGACCGAGGCGGCCCCCCTCACCAGCGAACCCACCGCCCCCGGCAGCGCGGGCGGCACGGAGTCCCCCGGAGTGTGAAGTGACCCTGGCCCGTCTCGCCGCCCGTCACGGCGTCGCCACCGCCTACAGCCCCTCCGAAGGTGTCACCGTGCCCGTGCCGGAGGCGACCGTGGTGGCCGTCCTCGGCGCCCTCGGCGTCGACGCCGCCACGCCGGAGGCGGTCACCGCCGCCCTCGCCGCGGCGGAACGGGCCGACCGGGAGCGCCTGCTGCCCCCGACGCTCGTCCGGCGGCGGGACGGGGAGCCCGTGCGCCCGCCGGACGGCCTGCCGGCCGGCACCCGGCTCCGGGTCACCACCGAGGACGGCGCCGTCGTCACTGGCCAGGACTGGGAGGGGCTGCCCCTCGGCGTCCACACGGTGGAGGCCGAGGCCCCCGACGGGCGTACGGCCACCGGCACCCTGATCGTGAGCCCCGCGCGCGTGCCCGGCCCCGGGCGGCGCTCGTACGGCCTCCTCGTCCAGCTCTACTCGCTGCTCTCCCAGCGCTCCTGGGGCATGGGCGACCTCGGGGACCTGCGGGAGCTCGCCACCTGGGCGGGCCGCACGCACGGCGCCGGTTTCGTCCAGGTCAACCCGCTCCACGCGGGCGTGCCCGGGGCGCCCAGCGACCCGTCCCCGTACCGCCCCTCCTCGCGACGCTTCCCCGACCCCGTCCACCTGCGGATCGAAGAGGTCCCCGAGTACGCCCTGATCGGCCCCGAGCGCCGCGAGGAGCTCGACCGGATCCTCGCCGAGGCGGCCGAGCTGCGCGAGCGGGTCCTCGGCAAGGGCGCGGTGATCGACCGGGACGCGGTCTGGGAGGTCAAGCGGCGGGCCCTCGAACTCGTCGTCGAGAGCGTGGAGCTGGGCCCCGGACGGCGCGCCGACTTCCACGACTTCCTCGCCGCGCGGGGCCGCGCCCTGGAGG
The DNA here is from genome assembly GCF_042716635.1 of Streptomyces sp. NPDC058664. NCBI lineage: Bacteria > Bacillati > Actinomycetota > Actinomycetes > Kitasatosporales > Streptomycetaceae > Streptomyces > Streptomyces sp. NPDC058664. The sequence goes on from NZ_JBHXRW010000001.1 coordinate 301,512, forward strand.
ACCACGCCACCTACCAGGCCCTCGCCGAGCGGTACGGCCACCACTGGCGCGACTGGCCCGAGGAGCTGCGCGACCCGCGCGCCGCCGAGACCGTCGTGAGCGACGACCCCGACCTGGCCGCCCGGGTCGACTTCCACTGCCGTCTCGCCTGGCTGACGGACCGGCAGCTGGCCGCCGCCGCGGCGGCCGCCCGCGAGGCCGGGATGGAGGTCGGGATCGTCCACGACCTGGCGGTCGGCGTCCACCCGGAGGGCTCGGACGCCTGGGCGCAGCAGGAGGCCTTCGCGGCCGGCATGTCGGTCGGCGCGCCGCCCGACGCCTTCAACTCCCGGGGCCAGGACTGGGGCCTGCCGCCGTGGCGCCCCGACGCCCTCGCCGCCGCGGGCTACGCCCCGTACCGGGGGCTCCTCCGGGAACTCCTGCGCCACGCGGGCGCGCTGCGCATCGACCATGTGATGGGCCTGTTCCGGCTCTGGTGGGTGCCGGAGGGGCGTGAGCCCACCGAGGGCACGTACGTCCGGTACGACGCGGAGGCGATGCTCGCGGTCCTCGTCCTCGAAGCCCATCGCGCGGGGGCCCTGGTGATCGGCGAGGACCTCGGCACGGTCGAACCCGGCGTGCGGGAGGAGCTGGCCGGGCGCGGGGTGTTCGGCACCTCCGTGCTCTGGTTCGAGCGGGACTGGGCGGGCACGGGCCGCCCGCTGCCGCAGGACGGGTGGCGCGCCGAGTGCGTGGCCACGGCCACCACCCACGACCTGCCGTCGACGGCCGCCCGGCTCTCCGGCGACCACGTCGTCCTGCGGCACCGCCTCGGCCTGCTCTCCGGCGACCTGGAGCGCGAGCGGGCGGGGGACGCGGCCGAGACCGCCGAGTGGCTCGGCCTGTTCCAGCGGCTCGGGCTGCTGCCGGAGGGCCCGGGTGACGAGGTGGCCGAGATCAGGGCCGTCCACCGGTTCCTGCTCGGCACCCCCGCCCGCATGGTGGGGGTGTGGCTGCCGGACGCGGTGGGGGACCGCAGACCGCAGAACCTGCCGGGCACCTGGGACCAGTACCCCAACTGGCGGCTGCCGCTCGCCGGCCCGGACGGGCAGCCGCTCACCCTGGAGCAGCTGGCCGCCTCGCCCCGCGCGCACGCGCTGCTGCGCGAGCTGCGCGCCCGTACGGCACTCCCGGAGGGCGACACGGGGGCCGCCGGCGCCCGTACGGCACCCCCGGGCGCGCGACCGGTTTAGGAGTTCGCTACGTTTGCACCGTGGACAAGAAGAACGCTCTGCGCGCCGGCTCGCTCGCGGCCGGTACGACGCTGATGATGCTGCTCATGTCGTCCCCCGCGCTCGCGCTCACCCGCGACGACGGCGACGACCCGGCCCCCAAGCTGGAGGTCGTCGAGACCCTCGGCCTGTTCGTGGCCGCACCGCTGGTGCTGTTCCTGGTGATCGCCGGTCTGGTGATGGTGCTCGACAAGTCCAAGAAGGCCTGACCGCCTCCTTCTCCTTCTTCGCCGAGGGCGCCGCACGGTACGACGTACCGTGCGGCGCCCTCGCGTGCGTCGGCGCTCCTCGCACGGCGGTGGCGCGTCACACCGTGGTGGCGAGGAGCTTGCGCAGCAGGCCGGCCAGCTGGTCGGCCTCCTCCTCGGTGAGCGCGGCCTCCAGGGCGGCCCGCTGCTCTCCCAGGCCGGCTCCGACGGCCTGGTCCACCAGCTCCTTGCCGCGTTCGCTGAGGGTGACCCGCAGTGCGCGCCGGTCGTTCGGGTCGGGGCTGCGGGTGAGCAGTCCGGCCTTCTCCAGCTTGTCGAGCCGGCCTGTCATCCCGCCGGTGGTGATCATCAGCGTGGCGGTCAGCTCGCGCGGTGAGAGCGTGTACGGCGCTCCGGACCTGCGCAGCGTCGCGAGCACGTCGAACTCCCCGAGCGCCATGCCGTAGGGCGCGTACGCCTTGTCCACCCTGCCGCGCATGGCGTTGGCGAGCCGGTAGATCCGCCCGAAGACCGCCATGGGGACGGTGTCCAGGTCCGGGCGGACGGCCGCCCACTGGTCGGTGATGGCGTCGACGGCGTCGTGTCCGGGGGGCTGCGTCTTCATGGCCCCAGTGTTCCCCTCCCTCCTCTTCGATGGCAACTAAGCCACTTGCGACTAACCGACTTCCGACTAACCCACTTGCAAGTAAGTAGCTTAGTGGTAAGTTAATTAATGCCAAGCCAGTCCGGTGGTCCGCATCGGCCGCCGCTCCACAGCAGGGGGGAACCCGTCATGTCCCGCAAGGCCGCCGTCGTCGCGCTCACCGCCCTCGCCCCGATCTCCTGGGGCTCCACCTACTTCGTCACCACGGAGTTCCTGCCGCCCGACCGGCCGCTCTTCACCGGTCTCATGCGGGCCCTGCCCGCCGGACTGCTGCTCCTGGCGCTCACCCGCAAGCTCCCCCGGGGCGCCTGGTGGTGGAAGTCCGCCGTCCTCGGCGCGCTCAACATCGGCGCCTTCTTCCCGCTGCTCTTCCTCGCCGCCTACCGGCTCCCCGGCGGTGTCGCCGCCGTCGTCGGCTCCGTCGGCCCGCTCTTCGTCGTCGGCCTCGCCGCCCTCTTCCTGGGCGACAGGCCCACCGTGAAGTCCCTGCTGACCGCCGTCGCCGCCGCCTTCGGCGTCAGTCTCGTGGTCCTCAAGGCCGGAGCCGCGCTCGACCTCGTCGGGGTGGCCGCCGGACTGCTCTCCGCCCTCTCGATGTCGATGGGTGTCGTCCTCACCAAGCGCTGGGGCCGCCCCGAGGGCGTCGGCGCCCTCGCGCTCACCGGCTGGCAGCTCACCGCGGGCGGTCTGGTCATCCTGCCGGTCGCCTTCCTGGTCGAGGGCGCCCCGCCCGCCCTCACCGGCACCCACCTGGCCGGTTACGCCTACCTCGCCCTCGGCAACACCGCGGTCTCGTACTTCCTCTGGTTCCGCGGCATCGAGCGGCTCAGCGCCTCCTCGGTCACCCTGCTCGGTCCGCTCTCGCCGATCACCGCCGCGATCATCGGCTGGGCGGCGCTCGGCCAGGCCCTCGGCCCGGTGCAGCTGCTCGGCATGGCGATCGCCTTCGGCGCCACCCTGGCGGGCCAGTTGAGCCCCCGTGCCTCCAAGGGGCCGAAGGCCGGCACGCAGGTCAACACCGAATCGTTCAGCACAACTGAACGGAATAGTCGGAAAGATTCGATGGACCTGGAGGTTTCGGGGGTGCGACGGTAGCCCGCATGAGCCTGATCGCCGCCCGCCACCCGACCGTCACCGAAACCCCTGGCACCGAAACCCCTGCCACCGAAACCCTTGCCACCGAGAGGCCGGCGCCCGCGAGGAAGCTCGCACGGGGCGCCGGCCTCGGCGTACTCCTCGCCCTGCTCGCCACCGCCGTCTGGTCCGGCAGCTTCGTCGCCACCCGGGACATGGCCGACACCGTCCCGCCCGTCCAGGCCGTCTTCTGGCGCTGGATCATCGCGCTGACCGCCGTCGCCCCGTTCGCCGCCCGCCCGTTCCTGCGCCAGTGGCGGACGATCCGCCGCCACCTCGGCTTCGTCACCCTCGCCTCGCTGTTCGGCGTCGCCCTCTACAACACCCTCGTCCACCAGGCCGGGCTGACCACCTCCGCCTCCAACATGGGCATGATCATGGCCGCCTCCCCGGTGATCATGGCGGTCTACGCCCGGCTCGGCGGCGAACGCCTCGGCGCCAGGCGGGTCCTCGGGATGCTGACCGCCGCCCTCGGAGTGCTCCTGCTCGTCGGAAAGGGCTCGCTCGCCGTGGAGTTCACCGCCGGCGACCTGTGGATGTTCGCCGCGGCCCTCTCCTTCGCCTCGTACAGCGCCCTGCTCAAGCGCAAGCCCGCCGAGATCGACGGACTCGCCTTCCTCTTCACCACCTTCCTGCTCGGCGCCCTGATGCTCGCCCCCGCCTACGCCGTCTCCCTCGCCGTCCAGGGCGGGTTTACCGTCGGCGCCGCGACCGTCGGCCCCCTGCTGTACGTCGGCGTCTTCTCCTCCGCCGTCGCCTTCTTCGCCTGGAACAAGGCGATCGCCCTCATCGGCGCGGCACGCGCGGGCGCCGTCTACTACCTCCAGCCCGTCTGCGTCGCCCTCCTGTCGTACGCGCTGCTCGGCGAGCGGCTCGGCCTCCTCGGGGGCGCCTGCATGGCGCTCATCCTCGGCGGGGTGGCGCCGGCCTCCGCGACCGGGACGCGAAAGGCCCGGTAGGTTGCGCCCCATGACCGAGTGGGACGTCAAGAAGCTCCAGATCCTCCGCACCCTCCGCGACCGCGGCACCGTCACCGCCACCGCCGAGGCCCTGCTCATGACCCCCTCGGCCGTGTCCCAGCAGCTCACCAACCTCGCCAAGCAGCTCGGCGTACGGCTCCTGGAGTCGCAGGGCCGCCGGGTCCGGCTCACCGACGCCGCCCATCTGGTGCTGCGGCACGCGGAGGTGGTCTTCGCGCAGCTGGAACGTGCCGACGCCGAGCTCGACGGCTATCTGCGGGGCGAGGCCGGACAGGTGCGGGTGGCGGCCTTCTCGACCTCCGTGCCCGCGCTCCTCGTGCCCGCCGTACGGCAGTTGCGGACCGCGCACCCCGGACTCGACGTCCGCGTCCGGGAGGCCGAGGCGGCGGAGGCGTACGAGCTGCTCTCGGCCGGCGAGGTCGATCTGGCCCTCTCGCTCGCCGCCCACGCGCCCTCCGCCCGCGACCCCAAGTTCAGCCGGGTGCCGCTGCTCGCCGATCCGCTCGACGTCGCCCTGCCCGCCGGGCACCCGTGCGCCGACGCCCCCGGGCTGCGGCTCGCGGACCTGGCGGCCGAGCCGTGGATCTTCGGCGGTTCAGGGCCCTGGTCGGAGATCACCACCGCCGCCTGCGAGGCCGCCGGATTCGTGCCGGAGCAGGCCCACAGCGCCTCCGGCTGGACGACGATCCTCGCCATGGTCGAGGCCGGGATGGGGATCGCCCTGGTGCCCCGGATGGCCTCGGCGGAACGCCGGGGCGGCGCCGGGGTCGTCATGCGCGTCCTCTCCGCCGACCAGCCGCGCCGCCATGTCGTCGCGGCGGTGCGGCGCGGGGCGGAGGAAGGTCCCGCGGTGGCCCGGGTGCTCGCCGCGCTGAGGCAGGCGGCCGCGGCCAGGGAAACCTTCCCGACTCCTTCGACCTTTCAGTGAACCCGCCCCCCTCGACCTTTCAGCAGAACTGAAAAGGACCGTCGAAAACATTCGATGGACCGGGGACCGGCGGGGGAGGAGAGTCGGGGACATGAGCAGCCTCGACGCGCACCAGGACCCGCACGCCAACGACGCCGCCCCCTACTCCGGCGGAGACCCGTACGCCGACTACCGCACCGGTGACTTCCCCTTCACCGAGCTCGTCGACCTCGCCGACCGCCGCCTCGGCGCCGGCGTCGTCGCCGCCAACGACGAGTTCTTCGCCGAGCGGGAGAACCTCCTCGTCCGCGAGCGGGCCGTCTTCGACCCGGAGCACTTCGGCCACAAGGGCAAGATCATGGACGGCTGGGAGACCCGCCGCCGCCGTGGCGCCGACGCGGAGAACGTCTTCCCCGCCCCCGAGGACCACGACTGGGCGATCGTCCGGCTCGGCGCCCCCGGCGTCATCCGGGGGATCGTCGTCGACACCGCCCACTTCCGGGGCAACTACCCGCAGCGGGTGAGCATCCAGGCCACCTCCGTGGAGGGCACGCCCGGTCCCGAGGAACTGCTCGACGCCAAGTGGGAGGAGCTCGTCCCGCCGACCCCCGTCCGCGGCCACGCCGCCAACGGCTTCACGATCACCGCCGAGCGCCGCTTCACCCACCTCCGGCTCTGCCAGCACCCCGACGGCGGCATCGCCCGCCTCCGCGTCCACGGCGAGGTCGTGCCCGACCCCGAGTGGCTGGAGCTGCTCGGCACCCTCGACCTGATCTCCGTACTCAACGGAGGGTCGTACGAGGACGCCTCGGACAAGTTCTACTCCTCGCCCACCCAGATCATCCTGCCCGGCACCTCCCGCAAGATGGACGACGGCTGGGAGAACCGCCGCCGCCGGGTGCGCGGCACCAACGACTGGGTGCGCTTCCGGCTCGCCGCGCAGGGCGCCGTCCGCGCCGTCGAGATCGACACCGCCTACCTCAAGGGCAACTCGGCCGGCTGGATCGCCCTCCAGGGCCGCAACGGCGAGTCGGGCGAATGGTTCGAGATCATCCCCCGGACCAAGCTCCAGCCCGACACCCTCCACCGCTTCAAACTGCCCGCCCGGGCCGTCGTCACCCACGTCCGCCTCGACGCCTTCCCCGACGGCGGCGTCGCCCGGATGCGACTGCACGGCGCCCTCACGGAGCAGGGCGCGGCCGATCTGCGCGCCCGGTTCGCGCGGCTCGGCGGCTGACACCCCGAGAACCTCCGTCCGGCGGCAGCGGCAGCGCGCCGACGCCCGCCCGCCGGGCGGACTCCAGACGCGGCGAAGGGGCACCTCCGCGGGGGAGGGCGCCCCTTCGTCGTCGCGTCGAACGCCTGCGAAGATCATCCGGCTGGGCGCGACCATCGAGCATCTGGGGGACCGATGAAACGTTTCCGATCGGCGGTGAGTTCGGCGGTGAGCTCGGCAGCGAGAAGAGGCGTGGCCCGGTCGGCGGCCGCGCTCGCCCTCGCCGCGGCGCTGCTCTCCGGCCTCATGGCCCCGGCCTTCGCCGAGGACGTCGTCGACCCGGCCACCGCGCCGCCCGTCCGCGTGATCACGTACAACGTCTGCGGCGCGCACACCTGTCAGACCGACCTCGACCTGACGGCCTGGACGGCCGAGCTCGTCGAGCAGACTCTGGCCTGGAACACCGACGCCCTCATGCTCCAGGAGCTGTGCTTCGGCCAGTGGGCCGCCCTGCGCGGCGCCCTCCCCGGCTACAGCGGCGTGTGGACCTCCACCACGACCGACTCCGACTGCGCCAAGTGGTCCGCGACCGACACCCGGTTCGGCCTCGGCGTCTTCGTCAAGGCACCGGCCGTGGAGCGGTACACGGCGAACCTGACCGTGCCGACGAACGAGGAGGCCCGCTCGGTGCTCTGCGCGCGCGGCCCGGTCGACGGCCGCACCACGCTCGCCTGCACCACCCACCTCGCCCAGTACATCAAGCCGGACAACGGCTCCGCGCAGGTGATGGCGCACATCGACACCTGGGCCGCCGGAGCCCCGGTGATCCTCGGTACCGACCTCAACGCGGGCACGGAAGCGGTCTACGACCCCGCCCTGAACCCGATCCGCACCGGCACGCCCGGCACCGGACCGTTCGCCGAGGCCGACGAGAACGACCGCGACTTCTTCACCGAGCCGTGCCTCACGAGCGGCGCCACCTCCTGCCACACCGGTGAGCCGACCGTCGCGAGCGGCAGGAAGTTCGACCACGTCTTCCTCAGCGCGCGCGACTTCCACACCGTGCGGGCCGACGCCTTCGAACCCGAGTCGCCCGGCGTCAAGCCGCTCTCCGACCACAAGCTGCTCCGCGTCGCCGCCCGCCTGGGCTCCGGCGCCGACACCGATCTGACCGGCGACGGCCGCCCCGACCTCCTCGCGGTGAAGGACGACGGCAATCTGCGGCTGTACCCGGGCACGGGCGACGGCATCCTCGGCAGCCAGCGTCTGATCGGCACCGGCGGCTGGGCCGGCGCCGTCGTCAGTCACCGCGGCGACTGGACCGGCGACGGCCATCCGGACGTGCTGGCCCGCATCGGCGACGACCTGTGGGTCTATCCCAATACCGGCGGCGGCGAGCTCGGCCCGCGCGTCGCCATGGGCGGCCGACCCACCGGCTGGAGCGGTCTCACGCCGCTCGCGGCGGGCGATGTCGACGGCGACGGCCTGCCCGACGTCCTCGTCCGCAGCGTCACCGGCCTGTGGCTGCACCGCGGTGGTGGGCCCACGGCCGGGCAGCCCACCTTCGCGCCCAGGGCCGCCGTCCGGATCGGGTACGAGGAGTGGGCCGGCTACGACGTGCTGACGCCGGGCGACGTCAACGGCGACAAGAAGGCCGACGTGTGGGCCCGGGACCGCGCGACCGGTGAGATCGAGCAGTACCCGAGCCGGGGAACCCAGTACCTCGGCATCTCCCCGACCGTCCTCGGCGGCGCCGGAGCGGCGGCCGTCGCCGACCGCCGCCTGCTGCTGACGGCCGGCGACGCGAACGGCGACAAGGTCCCCGACCTGTGGTCGACCCGTACCGCGGGCACCGCGGAGAACCTGGAGTTCCTGCCGGGCACGTCCACCGGCTTCGCGCCCGCCGCGACCGTCGGCACCGGCGGCTGGCAGTGGATCGACTCCCTCGGCTGATCCCCCGCACACCGGAAGGGCCCCCGGACCATCGGTCCGGGGGCCCTTCCTCACCTCTCAGGCACGGTCAGGCCGCCGCCGCGTCCGCCGCCCGCGCCCTGAGCGCGCGCTCGACGCCCGCGCGGCACTCCGTCACCAGTCGCCGCAGCGCCGGGGCCGGGTCGTTCTCGGCGATCCACGCGTCCGTCGCGTCGAGCGTCTCCTGTGAGACCTGGAGCGTCGGGTACAGGCCGACCACGATCTGCTGGATCATCTCGTGGCTGCGGGTCTCCGAGACGCCCTTGATCGACGCGAAGTACTTCGCCGTGTACGGGGCGAGCAGCTCACGCTGGTCGGACTGCACGAAGCCGCCGATGACGGCCTCCTGCACGGCGTTCGCCAGCTTGTCGTCCTCGACGACCGAGGCCCAGGCCTCCGCCTTCGCGGCCTCGCTCGGACGGGCCGCGCGCGCGGTCGCCGCGTGCCGCTCGCCCGCCGCCGTGCGGTCGCGCTCGAGCTCGCCGGCGATCTCCGGCTCGTCGTAGACACCGGTCGCCGCGAGCCGCTGGACGAACGTCCAGCGCAGCTCGGTGTCGACGGCCAGACCCTCGATCGACTCGCGGCCCTCCAGGAGCGCGGCGAGCAGGTCGAGCTGCTGCGGCGTGCGGGCGGTCGCGGCGAAGGCGCGCGCCCACGCCAGCTGGTGGTCGCTGCCCGGCTCGGACGCCTGGAGGTGTGCGAGCGTCGCCTCGGTCCAGCGGGTCAGCCCGGCCTCCCGCCACTCCGGCGCCGCGTACAGGTCGAGGGCCGCCTTGACCTGGCCCTGGAGCGACTGGACCACGCCGATGTCGGTCTCCTTGGCGATACCGGAGAGCACGAGCTCCAGGTAGTCGCGGGTGGCCAGTTCGCCGTCGCGGGTCATGTCCCAGGCCGAGGCCCAGCACAGGGCGCGCGGCAGTGACTCGGCGAAGTCGCCGAGGTGCGCGGTGACGTTCTTCAGGGACACCTCGTCGAGGCGGACCTTCGCGTACGACAGGTCGTCGTCGTTGAGCAGGACGACCGCGGGGCGGGCCTTGCCCGCGAGCTGCGGTACGGCGGTCAGGCCGGCCGCCTCGACGTCGAGCTCGAGACGCTCGGTGCGGACCAGCTTGCCGGTCGCGTTCAGCTCGTAGAAGCCGATCGCGATCCGGTGCGGACGCAGGACGGCCTCGCCCTTGGCGCCGGCGGGCAGCGCGGGGGCCTCCTGCCGGACGGCGAAGGAGGTGATGACACCGTTCTCGTCGGTCTCGATCTCCGGGCGGAGGACGTTGATGCCGGCCGTCTCCAGCCACGCCTTCGACCAGGTCCTGAGGTCACGCCCGGAGGTCTCCTCCAGGGCGCCGAGCAGGTCGGACAGGCGCGTGTTGCCGAAGGCGTGCGCCTGGAAGTAGGCCTGCACGCCCTTGAAGAACTCGTCCTGGCCGACGTAGGCGACGAGCTGCTTCAGGACGCTCGCGCCCTTGGCGTACGTGATCCCGTCGAAGTTGACGAGCACGTCCTCCAGGTCGTTGATCTCGGCCATGATCGGGTGCGTCGACGGCAGCTGGTCCTGGCGGTAGGCCCAGGTCTTCTCCGCGTTGGCGAAGGTCGTCCAGGCGTTCGGCCAGCGGGTGCCCGCCACCGAGGCCTGGCAGGCGACGGAGGTGTAGGTGGCGAACGACTCGTTCAGCCACAGGTCGTTCCACCACTCCATGGTGACGAGGTCGCCGAACCACATGTGGGCGAGCTCGTGCAGGATCGTCTCGGCGCGCCGCTCGTACGCCGCGTCCGTCACCTTCGAGCGGAAGACGTACTGGTCGCGGATGGTGACCGCGCCCGCGTTCTCCATCGCGCCCGCGTTGAACTCCGGCACGAAGAGCTGGTCGTACTTCGCGAACGGGTAGTCGTACGCGAACTTCTCCTGGAACCAGTCGAAGCCCTGCCGCGTGACGTCGAAGATGTGGTCCGCGTCCAGGAACTCGGCGAGCGACGGACGGCAGTAGATGCCCAGCGGGACCGACTGCCCGTCCTTCTCGTACGTCGAGTGCACCGAGTGGTACGGGCCGACGATCAGCGCGGTGATGTACGTGGAGATCCGCGGGGTCGGCTCGAAGACCCAGATGTCGTCCTTCGGCGTCTCGGGCGTCGGCGAGTTGGAGATCACCGACCAGCCGCTCGGCGCCTTCACGGTGAACTGGAAGGTCGCCTTCAGGTCGGGCTGCTCGAACGAGGCGAAGACGCGGCGCGCGTCCGGGACCTCGAACTGCGTGTACAGATAGGCCTGGTCGTCGACCGGGTCGACGAAGCGGTGCAGGCCCTCACCAGTGTTGGTGTACGCGCAGTCGGCGACGACCTTCAGCTCGTTGCGGCCCTCGGCGAGATGGGCGAGCGCGATCCGCGAGTCGCGGAAGACGGCGGCGACGTCCAGCGACCGGCCGTTCAGGACGACCTCGTGGACGGCGGGCGCGACGAGGTCGATGAAGGTCGAGGCACCGGCCTCGGCGGAATCGAAGCGGACGGTGGTGACGGACCGGTAGGTGCCGCCCTCCTGCGCACCGGAGAGGTCGAGTTCGACCTCGTACGCGTCCACGGTCAGCAGCGCCGCCCGCTGCTGAGCCTCTTCACGGGTCAGGTTCGTGCCAGGCACCCGGTCAACTCCTCGGTTTCGTGACGTTTGGCCCATCCTTCCACGGGCCGCCTCAGTGGCGCACGGCACATTTCCGCAGCCTGCCCGAACGCCGGAGGGGCGGCACCCCGAACGGGTGCCGCCCCTCCGGGGAGTCGTACGGACCGGCCGGTCTCAGCCCTTGAGCTCGGCGGCGACCAGCTCCGCGATCTGCACGGCGTTCAGCGCCGCGCCCTTGCGCAGGTTGTCGTTGGAGAGGAAGAGCGCCAGACCGTTGTCGACGGTCTCGTCCACGCGGATGCGACCCACGTACGAGGCGTCCTTGCCGGCCGCCTGGAGCGGGGTCGGGATCTCGGAGAGCACGACGCCCTCGGCGTCCTTCAGCAGCTCGTAGGCGCGCTCGACGCTGATCGGACGCTCGAAGCGGACGTTCACCTGGAGGGAGTGACCGGAGAAGACCGGCACGCGCACACAGGTGCCGGAGACCTTGAGCCCGGGGATCTCCAGGATCTTGCGGGACTCGTTGCGGAGCTTCTGCTCCTCGTCGGTCTCGAAGGAGCCGTCGTCGACGATCGAGCCGGCCAGCGGGACCACGTTGAACGCGATCGGACGCTTGTAGACGGCGGGCTCGGGGAACTCGACGGCCTCGCCGTCGAACGCCAGCTGGTCGGCGGTCTCCGCCACGGCACACGCCTGGGTGCGCAGCTCGGCGACACCGGCCACGCCCGAGCCGGAGACGGCCTGGTAGGTGGTCGCGACGAGCGCGGTGAGGCCGGCCTCCTGGTGGAGCGGCTTGAGGACCGGCATGGCGGCCATCGTGGTGCAGTTCGGGTTGGCGATGATGCCCTTGGGGCGGTCCTTGATCGCGTGCGGGTTGACCTCGGAGACCACCAGCGGGACCTCGGGGTCGCGGCGCCAGGCGGAGGAGTTGTCGATCACGACGGCGCCCTGGGAGGCGACCTTCTCGGCGAGGGCCTTGGAGGTGGCGCCACCGGCGGAGAACAGGACGATGTCCAGACCCGTGTAGTCGGCGGTGGAGGCGTCCTCGACCGTGACGCCGTCCACGACGGTGCCGGCGGAACGGGCGGAGGCGAAGAGCCGCAGCTCGTCGAGGGGGAACTTCCGCTCGGCCAGGATGCTGCGCATGACTGTGCCGACCTGACCGGTGGCTCCGACGATTCCGACCTTCACGGGGACTCCTCCGTACGTATGTGCAGGGTGCTGCCGGTCCATGATGCGTATGTCCCGGGGCGCCTTGTCCAATCCATTGTCCACAGGTCGGGACGTGGGACCGGGGGCCGGATCGAACGTTTCGTGCCGCTTCCGCGTCACAGGGGGGGACGCGGAAGGGAAGGAGGCACGGTGGCGGTAGTGAGGAAGGCCCGGCGCCCGGCGGCGGACGATGCGGCGGACGATCCGCTGGACGCGGCCCTCGTGGACCGGGTGAGGGCGGTCCTGGCACTGGGCGGGGTGCCGCACGCGGAGCTCCAGGACGGCGTGCAGCAGGTGCGGCTGAAGCTCCTGGAGTCCCGGGCGAGGGGACGGGAGCCCCTGCGGTCCACCGCCGCCTGGTGCGCGGTGGTGGCCTCGAACATCGCGGTGGACTGGCACCGGGACCGGCGCCGCCGGGAGCGGCTCGACGAGCGGCTGACCGCGCTGCGGCCGTGGGGCACGGAGCAGCCGGGCGTCGAGGAGGCCCGGGTCCTGACGCTGTCGGTCGCGCAGGGGCTCGACGCGCTGCCCCTGCCGCAGCGGCAGGTCGTGGTGCTGCGCTTCTACGCCGATCTGCCGGTGGCCGAGATCGCGGAGGCGCTGGAGATCCCCGAGGGGACGGTCAAGAGCCGACTGCACGCCGCCGTGCGCGCGCTGCGCGCCCGGCTGCACACGGACGAGGTGGTGTGAGGGTGGAGAGGGACGAGCGGGACCCGGTACGGCTGGCGGTGTCCGACGGGCCGCTGCCCGAGTGGGCCGAGGGGGACCCCGACGTGCGGGCGGCGCTGGCCGACGTGGAGACCCTGCGCGAGCAGCTGGCCCTCATCGCCACGGCGGTGGCAGGACCCGCCCCCGAGGCGTCCCCGCCCCCGCCCGCGGCGCCGCGCCCCCGCCGCCGGCGTGCTCCGCGGCGGGTGCTCGCCGCGGTCGCGGCGGTGGCCGCGCTGGGCCTTCTGGGGACCGGAGGGGCGTACCTCGTGGCTCACAACGGGGAGCTGGACGGGGGAACAGAGGACGCGAAGCTCACCGCCGAGGGCTTGGTCGCGTGCGCCACGGACATCGCCGAGGGAACCGTGACCCGGGTCGAGCGGCTGGGCGGGGACCAGGGGGTCCGCGTCACCCTGAGCGTGGAGCGCAGGTACAAGAAGGAGGAGGCCGAGAAGGAGGGGGCCGAGAAGGAGGCCAGGACGGCGGGGACGGCGGCCGGCGAGCCCCGCCTCGTCTTCACGGCCGGGGACGTCCCCGCCGAGGAGTCCGCCGATCCCTACTTCCGGGTGGGCACGCGCATGCTCGTCATCGTCTCGCGGTTCCCCGGAGAGGGGCCGATCACCCACCGGGAGGGGGACCGCCCGCCCGGCGATCTCGGCGAGGACGTCGGAGCGGTGCGTGACGATCTGGAGTACGGGCGCGCATGGGTGGAGAAGGCGCTTCCGGGGTCCGCCGGAGTCGACTGCCCGCACCCCGGCTGACCGGCACGCGGGAGAACGGGAGAGGGGCGGACACCGGTTCCGGTGCCCGCCCCCCACTGTCTCGCGGTGTTACGGGGTGACGCTGCCGATCAGGACGCTGCCGGAGCCCGCGACGGTGCCGCGGGCGTTGAGCAGCTGGACCTCGCCGAAGAACTGGCGGCCCTCGGGGGCCGCGCCGGCGACCAGGACCTGGGCCGTGACCTTGGCGCTCGCACCGTGGGCCAGCGGGTAGGTCGTGGCGTCGTCGACCTGGACGCTGCCGAGCGCGGCGGAGTAGTACACGTCCTTGTAGTCGTAGGTCGTGCCGCCCTCGGCGTGGACCGCGTAGCCGTCGATGACGACGGTGTACGTGCCCGCGGCCGGCTTCAGGAGGGAGACGGACTCCTCCGAGTCGCCGTCCGCCGCCTGGCCGACCTGCTTGCCGTTCAGGAGGACGGTGAGGTCGAGGTCGGCGGCCTTGTCGGACGTGTTGCCGATCGCGATGTCGAGCCGCTCGACGCCCTCACCGACGGTGACGGTCTTCGTCTGCTGCTCGTGGTGCTGGATGGTCGGGGTCTCGGCCTTCTGCGAGCCCAGCGAGCCGCCCTTCAGCTTGCCGTCGATGCCGGCGAACTTGTTGGTGACGGTCCACTCGACGGCGGCCGGGGTGCCGACCTTCGCCTCGGCCACGGTCTGGACGGCCGGGTCGAAGTCGGCGCCGAGCACCTTGGCGTCCAGCGTGAACGGGTTGTCCAGGTCGGGCGAGGTGCGGCGCGACTCGACCTCGATCTCCCAGACGCCCGGCGTCGGGGCGGCGTACGAACGCAGGTCCGGACGGCAGGTGTTCGCCGGGTTGTAGTGCGGGTAGCACGCGGTGGACGCGGTGGACTCGATGGCCACGCCGTACGGGTGGATCGCGATGAACCGGGTCTGGCTCTTCTCCTTCAGACCGCCGATGGCGACCTCGAGGGTCTTGGCGCCCTCCGGCACGGTCACGAAGTACGACTTGTGGCTGTTGCGCTGGACGGTGCCGGCGGCGGAGAAGCCGTAGCCGGGCGCGACCAGGTCGCTCGCGACGACCGAGGTGGCGAGGATCTGCTTGTCCACGCCCTCGGTGCGCTCGTCGTCGGCCTCCAGGATCACGCTGTGCACACCGGCGGTGGTCGGCCGGGCCTGGACCTTGACGGTGACCGGCTTGTTCAGCGGCAGGTCGATCTCGTCGTCGCCGAGGATGCGGAAGGTGCCGTCGTTGTACTTGAGGTCCAGCTCGTGCTCGATGGCACGGTCCGGGCCGCTCGTGCGCGTGACGGTGACGTCGTAGACCTTCTTCTGGCCGACCTTGAGGCCGCCCTCACGGTCGTACACACCGGTGCCGGTGTGCGGGGCCGGGAAGATCGCGGTGTCGACCGGGGCCTCGACCTTGTAGTCGTGGGCGGTCGCGCCGTCCTTGATCGAGTCCCAGGCGTCGTTGATGTCGATCAGACCCGAGCCCTGCTCGTGCGCCTTGACACCGTAGATCGGCTTGGCGGTCGAGGTGAGCGCGGTGCGCAGGGTGAGCGGGGAGAGCGCGATGCCCTTCTGCTTCGCGGCGGAGAGCAGCAGCGCGCTCGCGCCCGCGACCTGCGGGGAGGACATCGAGGTGCCGTTGAGCATCCCGTAACCGGCGGGCAGCGCGTAGCCGGACTCGGCGACGCCGGCGCCGGCCAGCCAGGTCGGGATGGTGTTCACGGCCGAGCCCGGACCGGTGATGGTCGGGGTGAAGCCGCCGTCCTCACGCGGGCCGCGCGAGGAGAAGGGGAACATGGCGTACGACTTGGTGACGGCCGAGCCGTAGTTGGCGGCCCAGGTCGACTTCGAGATCGCCGCGCCGACCGAGACGACCTTGTCGGCCAGGCCGGGGTCGCCGATCGTGTTGATGCCGGGGCCGGAGTTGCCGGCCGAGATGATCAGCTGCACGCCGTACTGGTCGATCAGACGGGTGTAGAGGCGCGAGCGGACGTTGTCGCCGTCGTTCTGCGCGGGCAGACCGCCGATCGACATGTTGACGATGTCGACGCCGCGGTTGACGACGAGGTCCGTCATGCCCTCGGTGAGGGCGGTGTTGGTGCAGCCGCCGGTCCAGGTGCACGCGCGCGAGGAGACGATCTTCGCGCCGGGCGCCGCGCCGTTCATCCGGCCGCCGAAGAGGCCGTGGGCGGCGGTGATGCCGGCGACGTGGGTGCCGTGGGAGGACTCGACGAGGCCGACGTTGACGAAGTCGCGCTTCTGGCCGACCCAGGTCCCGCCCAGGGGGTCCATCGCGACGTCCTTGCGGATCTCGACGACGAACGGCGTCTTCTCGACGACCTCGGTGGCCGGGTCGTCGGTACCGAAGTAGCCGACCTGGTACCCGTCCTTGTACGGCTTCATCGGCGCGTTGTCCGTGAAGTCGTTGTTCTGGTCGGTGTCCACGCGGACGGTCCCGGCGGCCGGGTCGTACAGCATGCCGAAGACGTCGGTGGTGTCGCCGTCGCGGTTGATGTCACCGGCCGGGTCGCCGCCCGCGGTGATCGACTCGCTGAAGCGGCTCCACTGGTAGGAGCCCTCGGGCGCCTTCCAGCTCTGGGTGGCCGCGGTGAAGACGGGGCCCGTGACCGGGGTGATCTGGGCGCGCCAGGTGGCGTCGCCCTCGGTCAGCGGGTCGGTGGCGGTGACCCAGTCGACGATCTTGCGCTCGCCGGTGGTGGTCTTCCGCAGCGCCGGGTGGCCCAGGTCGACACCGGAGTCGAGGACGCCGATGGTCACGCCGCGGCCGTCGGCCCGCGGGTGGTCCTCGACGAACTCGACCGCGCCCGTCTCGTGGGACGGGTTGTACGGGTTCTTCGCCGGGGTGTTCCGGCTCGGGGCCGGGTACGTCGTGGTGACGGTCGTGCCCTCGACGGCGCCCGTCGTCGCGCCGGCGTCCGGGGTCGGGTCGTCCAGCTTGATCTCGGCCTGGAGGTCGATCGACTGGACGGAGGAGAGCTTCGCCGCGGCCTTGATGGCCGCCTCGGCCTTGGCGGTCGGCAGGGTCGCGCGGACGTAGCCGAGCGCGTCCTGCTGCTTGCCGACGGAGGCGCCCGCGACGGCGTCGAGCTGGTCGGCGACCTGCTCGGTGGCGCCGGGGGCGGTGGCGACGAGGATCGTGACGTTCCTGTCGCCGCTCACCTCGGCCTCGGTGAGGCGCTGGGCGTCGGTGGCACCGAGCTTGTCGGTCTCGTCGGAGGGCTTGGTCGCCTTCACCGGGGGAGTGGCCGCCGGGTCGTCGACGGCCAGGACCGGGGCGGCACCGGCCGCGACGAGCGCGGCGACGAGTCCTGCGGCGGCCGCGATGCGGGCTGCGCGTCTCCCGGAGGGCGAGCGCCCGGGTATGGAGCTCTGGGGGGTCATGTACATCCCTGGTTGTGAAAGAGAGGGTCCGGATTTCGGTACCGGATGACCGCTCAGCCTTTCGTAAACGACAGGGATTTGTGGAGGGTTGGCAGGTGGCGGAATGCGTCGATGGCGTACATCCGCCACTGCGGACGACACGCCATCAGGGATGAATCACCCTCAACCGGGGCGAGTGGGCGGGGTGTCACGAGTGGGCGGGGTGTCAGTTGTCCTTCGTGCGCGCGTAGTGGCGCGAGGCCTTGGCCCGGTTGCCGCAGGCCGCCATCGAGCACCAGCGGCGGGTGCCGTTCCGTGAGGTGTCGAAGAAGTGCAGGATGCAGGCCTCGTGGGCGCAGGCCCGGATGCGGTCGGGCGCGGCGCGGAGGAGGTCGAGGTAGTCGCGGGCGGCGGTCCAGCCGGGGCCCCGGGCCGGGTCGGCGAACTCGGCCCGCTCGCCGGGGCCCTCGGCGGTGAGCGTGGCCCGGATGCGGCCGTGGTCGAGGACGGCGTCGACGTGGGCGGTGGCGGCGGGGTCGCCGGGGTGGTCGACGAGCGCGGCGAGCGCGTCCCTGGCGGCGAGGGTGTGGCGCAGGGTGTCGGCGTCGGCGGCGAACCGCCCGTCGAGGCCGTTGGCGGCGAGCCAGACGGCGAGCCCCTCGACCCCGGTGAGCAGGTCCTGGCGGACGCCCTCCTCGTTCCAGCGGGTGTTGAGGAGGTCCAGGGAGACGGGCTCGCCGGTGAGCGGCCTGGGGTCGACGGCGGTCATGGCGGCACCCTCCTCGGTGAGCTAACCCCTCAAGGGTACGTGAGCGGTTGACGCCGCTCATTTCTAACCTCTAAAGTCAAATTAAGAGGTTAGCTCGAGAGGCTGGCCGACCATCCGAGGGAGAGCTACGCCATGACCGCGATCGGCACACTCGCCACCCACCACGTCGGCCTCAACGTCACCGACCTCGACCGCTCGCTCGCCTTCTACGGAGAGGTCCTCGGCTTCGAGACCCTCGGCACGGGTGCGGAGGGAGGCAGCCGCTTCGCCTTCCTCGGCCAGGACGGCCGCCTCGTCCTCACCCTCTGGCAGCAGGCCGACGACACCTACGCCCCCGGCCGGGCCGGCCTCCACCACCTCGCCTTCGAGGCCGAGTCCCTCGACCACGTCCGCGCCGCCGAGGCCGCGCTCACCGCCCGCGGCACCTCCTTCGCGTACGAGGGCGTCGTCGCCCACCGCGAGGGCGCGGCCTCCGGCGGCATCTTCTTCCACGACCCGGACGGCACCCGCCTGGAAATCTCGGTCCCGAAGGGCGCGGAAGGCGCGGAAGCCCCCTCGGAAACGGCCCCGGCCTGCGGTTTCTTCTAGCGGATCCGCCGGGTTGTGGGCAATCGTTCCGCAGGGCGTGGGGGTCCCCCCGGACGGAGTCCGGGGGAGGGTGGGCACAGCCATGAACGCGTCCCCGCGCCAGGGCCGCACCCGCACCCGCACCACCACGACCCCGCACCCCAGTGAGGCCCGCCATGGACCCGTACAACCCCGGCTCCCTCGCCGTCCAGAACCGCGTGGGCGTCCGCGACCTCGCAGAACACGTGGCCCGCTCCATCACCCCCGGCATCCGCCCCGTCGCCGCCGCCTTCCTGGAAGCCCAGCCGATGCTGATGATCGGCGCGGCGGACGGCGCGGGCCGCGTCTGGTCGAGCCTGCTCACCGGCGCGCCCGGCTTCGCCCGCGCCACCGGCCCGCACACCGTCTCCGTCGCCGGCGGCGTCCCCGCCCGCGACCCGCTCGCCGACGCGGTCACCCCCGCCGGCACGCCCGTCGGCACCATTGCCCTCGACCCCCGCACCCGCCGCCGCATGCGCCTCAACGGCACCGCCCGGCCCAGCGCGCGCGGCTTCACGATCGAAGCCGAACAGGTCTTCTCCAACTGCCCGAAGTACCTCCAGAAGAGAGAGTGGTACGGCTCCGATCCCGACCGCCCCGGGACCGGAACCGTCCGGCACGGCGAGGCGCTCACCCCCGCCCAGATGCGCCACGTCCGGGCGGCGGACACCTTCTTCATGGCCACCGCCGCTCCTGACGGCGTCGACGTCAGCCATCGCGGGGGGACCCCCGGGTTCGTCCGGGCCGACACGCCCAGGGAACTCGGCTGGCGCGACTACCCGGGCAACGCCATGTTCCTGACCCTGGGCAACCTGGAGGCCGACGGCCGCGCCGGTCTGCTCTTCCTCGACTGGGAGACCGGCACCACCCTCCAGCTCAGCGGCCGCGCGCACACGGAGTACGGGCCCGACGGCCGGTTCGTCCGCTTCCGTGTCGAGCGCACGGTCGAGACCCCGGCGGGCAGCCCCCTGCGCTGGTCGCCCCCGGAGTACTCCCCGGCCAATCCGACCGAGCCCTGATCCCCGTGGGCGCCCCCGTCCCGCCCACCGACACCCGAGGACCGCCCGTGACCACCACCCCGGCCCCCGACGCCGCCCTGCCCGCCGACGGAACCGCGACCGCCGGAACCACCCCGACGAGGACCCGGGCCGCCCCCGCCCGCCCCGGCCCGCCCCCGCGCCCCCGGCCCCGGATCCTGCTCGCCTCCACCGCCGGCGGCGTCGCCGCGCTCCTCCTCCTGGTCGCCGTCGGCACCGTGCTCGACCAGCCCCTGCTCGTCCCGCCGCTCGCGGCGAGCATGGCGCTCGTGGCGGGCGCCCCCGACCTCCCGCTGTCCCAGCCGCGTTCCGTCGTCGGCGGTCAACTGTTCTCCGCCCTCACCGGCTTCGCCGTCCTGGCCGTGGCGGGCCCCGGCCTCTGGGGCGCCGCCGTCGCCGGCGGCCTCGCCCTCGGCGTGATGACGACGGCCCGTACCCCGCACTCGCCCGCCGCCGCCACCGCCGTGATCGTCGCCCTCCAGGCCCCGCCGTTCTGGTCGTTTCTCGGCCTTCTCGCCCTCGCCTCCCTCCTCCTGGTCGCCGTCGGCCTCGGGACGGCCCGCGTCTCGGGCCGGACGTATCCCGTCTACTGGTTCTAACCTCTGCTCATGAAGCAGGAGTTGAGGGTGGCGGCCTACGCCGTGTGCGTACGGGACGGTGAGGTGCTCCTCGCCCGGTGGGTGGCGAAGGACGGCACCAAGCGGTGGACCCTGCCGGGCGGCGGCATGGACCACGGCGAGGAGCCCGTCCAGACCGTCGTCCGCGAGGTGGAGGAGGAGACCGGCTACCTCACCGAGCCCACGGCCCTCCTCGGGATCGACTCCATCCGGCGCGGTTGGCTGCGCCGCCTCGCGAGCCCCGGTGACTTCCAGGGGCTGCGGATCATCTACGAGGCCCAGGTCACCGGCGGTGCGCTGCGCAACGAGACCGGCGGCTCCACCGACCTCGCCGCCTGGCATCCGCTCGACGCCGTCCCCGGCCTGACCCGGGTCGAACTCGTCGACATCGGCCTCGACCTGTGGCGCGAGCGGCCCCCGGTCGGCCGCTCCCGGCTCACCGATCCGGCGAACGGCTGACCCCTCTGTCAAAAGGCTGAAAGACGCTCAACCATCGCCACCCGGCTCAACCGTCCCGCCCACCCCGTGGTCCTCCCCGCCGACCGCAGCACACGCACAGCAGAGTCACAGGGGAGCCTGCATGTCAGCCGTACGCACCACCCGCACCGTCCTCGCCACCGCCCTGGTCGCGGGGCTCACCGCCACCGCGCTCGCCACCCCCGCCCTCGCGGCACCCGCGCCGGAGCGGCGCGACCACACGGCCACCCAGCAGGCGCTGCAGGCCGCGGTCGACGCAGGGGTGCCCGGTGCCGTCGCCCAGGCCCGCGAGGGAGGCGACCGGTGGACCGGCACCGCGGGCGACCGCGGGGGCGACGACCACTACCGCGTCGGATCCATCACCAAGACCTTCGCCGCCACCGTCCTCCTCCAGCTCCAGGCGGAGGGCCGTCTCGACCTCGACGACCGGGTCGAGAAGTGGCTGCCCGGCGTGGTCAGGGGCAACGGCCACGACGGCCGGAACATCACCGTCCGCCAGCTGCTCAACCACACCAGCGGCATCTACAGCTACACCGAGGACCCCGCCTTCCAGGAGCGGGTGTTCGGCCCCGGCTTCCTGGAGCACCGCTACGACACCTGGACGCCCCGGCAGCTCGTCGGCGTCGCCATGACCCATCAGCCGGAGTTCGCCCCCGGCGCCGGCTGGAGCTACTCCAACACCAACTACGTCCTCGCCGGGATGGTCATCGAGAAGGTCACCGGGCGCCCGTACGGCAAGGCCGTCGAGAACCGGATCATCAAGCCGCTGAAACTGCGCGCCACCAGCGTCCCCGGCACCCGGGTGACCGTGCCGCAGCCCAGCAGCCGCGCTTACTCCCCCCTCTACGTGCCGGGCGGCCCCGTCCACGACGTCACCGAGCTCAACCCCACCCTCGCCCTCGCCGCGGGAGAGATGATCTCCGACTCGGCGGACCTCCAGACCTTCTACCGCGCCCTCCTGAAGGGCCGGCTGCTCCCGAAGTCCGGGATGAGCGAGCTGACCGCCACGGTGCCGGTCAGCCCCGAGTACCCCCAGTTCCGTTACGGCCTCGGGATCTCGTGGCAGAAGCTGGGCTGCGGCACGGAGATATGGGGCCACGGCGGCGGCATCCACGGCTCGATCTCGGAGGCGTACACCACCCGTGACGGGCGGCACACCCTCGCCGCCAACTTCAACGCGGACTGGACGGGCGACACCCAGAGCGTCATCGACGCCGAGTTCTGCGGTACGACCCCGAAGGGCGCCGACCCCAAGGGCCTCACCGCGAAGTCCGGGGAGTCCGCGAAGTCCGCGAGGCCCGCGGCGACCCTGTCCGGCCTGGTCCCCATGAACTGACCTCCCGCCTCCGGCCGTTCACCGCGGCAGGACGACGACGTACGCGGCGGGCTGCCGGTCGGGCGCGGCCATCAGGGCCGTACGCACCACGGTGGCCTGCTGGTCCATCGCCTCGCGCAGCTTGCGCGGGGTGAGGTGGACGACCGTGATGCCGAGCCGCTCCAGGTGCTCCCGCTTGCGGGTGTACTCGGACCAGAGCGCGTCGTCGTCCTGCCGCGGCGCCCGGGTGTCGAGCTCGACGGCGACGGCCTGGTCGGGCCAGTAGGCGTCCACCCCGCCCAGGTGCGGTCCGCCCGGCAGCCGCAGGTCCACGTTCCACAGCGGGTCCGGCAGCGCGAACTCCCGCACCATCTCGTACAGGCGCTGCTCGGAGAGCGACCGTCCCTCGGCGAGCAGCGCGTCCACCGCGTCCACCACGTGCGGCCGGGTGAGCAGCCGGGCGCGGCTCAACTCGCGCACCACCGCGCCGGGTTCGCAGTGGCCGCCGCTGACCGCCTCGGTGAGCAGCCGGCGTACCGTCTCCGCGTCCGAGAGCCCGGACACCGCGTCGGCGACGGCGCGGGCGACGGGGGCGACGGGGATCCCGGTCAGCTCCACCGGCTCGGGGGACGCGGGGGCGCGCACCACCCGCACCCAGCCGGTCGAGCGCAGCCGCCGGGTGCGGGGCACCAGGATGTCGATCCGGTCCAGGGCGGTGAGCGGGGGCGCGGCGGAGAAGCGGTGCAGGGTCAGCGCGGCGAGCCCGGTGATCATCGCCTCGGGCCCCTGCGGGGGGACGGCTCCGGTCCCGCGGGCGTAGAGGAGGGCGGCGCGCAGCCGGTCCTCGCTGGTGGGCGGCCCGGGGTGGAGCAGGAAGACGCCGGGCAGCAGCTGCTGCCAGCCGCCGGGCCGGCAGCGGGCGGCGACCTCGGAGGCGGGAAGGCCCTGGGCCCTCAACTCGGCGGCGGAGGCGAGACGTTCGGGGCGCCCGGTGCGGGAGGCGAGGGGGAGGGGGCGGGGGGTGATGGGGGTGTTGTGGTTCATGCCGGGGGTCTTCCGCTCCCGAAGGCTCCCCTAACCCCTGTTACACGCTCGTCGACAATTAGGGACAAGCTCGCCCTAAAGTACGCACGTTCGAGTGCCGATGAGAGCTGCCGCGTGGTGGGCACCACGCCCCGACGGCGGGCGCCGTCTCCCGCGTCCGTCGCTCGTCACCCGGCGCCCGTCGCCCGGCGCACCGAGGAGCGGCGCCCTCTCCGGGGCGCCGCTCCTCGGGACCGGCCGACTAGACCGGCCGACTAGACCGGCCGACTAGACCGACCGCGGCTAGACCGTCAGGCGTCCGTCGCAGGCCTGCGCCCGCAGCGCCCGCGCCAGGTCGTCCCGTGCCTCCAGGACCAGGCGGCGCAGCGCCGGCGCCGCCGACTCGTGGGCCGACAGCCAGGCGTCCGTCGCGGCCAGCGTCGCCTCGTCGTCCTGGAGCCCCGGGAACAGGCCCCGGACCACGTGGATGCCGATCTGGATCGACCGCTCGGCCCACACCCGCTCGATCGCCGCGAAGTACTTCTCCGCGTACGGCGCGATCAGCTCACGCTGCGAGGGCTGGGCGAAGCCCGCGATCGTCGCCTCCACCAGCGCGTTCGACAGGGTGTCGGACTCGACGACCTGCGCCCAGGCCTGCGCCTTGACGGCGGCCGAGGGCCGCGAGGCGAGCAGCCGGACCTGGTGCCGCTTGCCCGTCGCCGTGTCGTCCCGGACCAGCTCCTCGCCGATCCGGGCCTCGTCCGCCCGGCCGTGCGCGGCGAGCGGGGAGAGCAGCGCCCAGCGCAGCTCCTGGTCGACGTCGAGCCCGTCGATCTTCGCCGTGCCGTCGAGCAGCCCCTCGAGGAGCTGGAAGTCGGCCTCGGTGGAGGCCGTCGCCGCGAGGAACCGCGCCCAGGTCAGCTGGTGTTCGCTGCCCGGCTCGGCCACGCGCAGCTCGCGCAGCGCGCCCTCGGCGAGCAGCCGCCCGCCCCGCTCGCGCCACTCGGGGGCCGCGTAGAGGGTGACGGCCGACTTCGCCCAGGTGTGCACCATCTGGAGGACGCCGATGCCGGTCTCGCGGCCCGCGAAGGCGAGCGCGACGGCGACGAAGTCGCGGGCGGGCATCAGCCCGTCACGGGTCAGGTTCCACAGGGCCGACCAGCACAGGGCGCGGGCCAGGGGGTCGGTGATGTCACCGAGGTGCGCCCGGAGGGTGGCGAGGGAGCCCTCGTCGAAGCGGATCTTGCAGTAGGTGAGGTCGTCGTCGTTGACGAGGACCAGGTCGGGCTTCTCCGCGCCCGCCAGGTCGGTGACGACCGTCCGGGCGCCGGTGAGGTCGGTCTCGGCCCGCGCGTACCGGACGAGCTCCCCGCCGGTGAGCCGGTAGAGGCCGACGGCGGCCCGGTGCGGTCGCAGCTCGCCGCCCTCCTGGACGACGGCGAGCTCGGTGATCCGGCCCTCCGCGTCGTAGGTGACGGCGGGCGTCAGGGTGTTCACGCCGGAGGTCTGGAGCCAGGACTTCGCCCAGCTCCTCATGTCACGGCCGGAGGTCTCCTCCAGGATCGTGAGGAGGTCGGCGAGCCGGGTGTTCCCGTAGGCGTGGCGCTTGAAGTAGCGGCGCGCACCCTCCAGGAACGCGTCCCGGCCGGCGTACGCGACGAGCTGCTTGAGCACCGACGCGCCCTTGGCGTACGTGATGCCGTCGAAGTTGAGCTTGGCGTCCTCCAGGTCACGGATGTCGGCCGTGATCGGGTGCGTGGACGGCAGCTGGTCCGCGCGGTACGCCCAGGACTTGCGGTTGTTGGCGAAGGTCACCCAGCTGTCGGCGAAGCGGGTCGCCTCCGCGTTCACGAAGGAGCCCATGAAGTCGGCGAAGGACTCCTTCAG
Organism: Streptomyces sp. NPDC058664; assembly: GCF_042716635.1. NCBI lineage: Bacteria > Bacillati > Actinomycetota > Actinomycetes > Kitasatosporales > Streptomycetaceae > Streptomyces > Streptomyces sp. NPDC058664. The sequence continues at coordinate 326,226 of NZ_JBHXRW010000001.1, forward strand.
CCACAGGTCGTCCCACCACACCATGGTGACCAGGTCGCCGAACCACATGTGCGCCATCTCGTGCAGGATGACGTTGGCCCGGGCCTCGTACGCGGCCTGCGTGACCTTGCCCCGGAAGACGAGCTCCTCGCGGAAGGTCACCATGCCCGGGTTCTCCATCGCGCCGAGGTTGTACTCGGGGACGAAGGCCTGGTCGTACTTCCCGAAGGGGTACGGGTAGTCGAAGTTGTCGTGGAAGAAGTCGAAGCCCTGCTTGGTGATCAGGAAGACGTCGTCCGCGTCGAAGTGCTTGGCGAGCCCCTTGCGGCACATCGCGCCGAGCGGGATCTCCAGCTCGGTCCCGTCGGCCAGCGTCCGCTCGTACGTGTCGGTGACGTAGTGGTACGGGCCGGCGACGACACACGTGATGTACGTGGAGATCGGCTTCGTCTCCGCGAACCGCCACACGCCCTCGGCGTCCCGCTCGCCCGCGCCGTTCGACCAGACCGTCCAGTCCTCGGGCGCGGTCACCGAGAAGCGGTACGGGGCCTTGAGGTCGGGCTGCTCGAAGTTGGCGTACACCCGGCGGGCGTCGGCCGGCTCGTACTGCGTGTAGAGGTAGACCTCGCCGTCCTCCGGGTCGACGAAGCGGTGCATGCCCTCGCCGGTCCTGCTGTAGGCGCACCGCGCGTCCACCACGAGCGTGTTCTCCTCGGCGAGGCCGTCGAGCGCGATCCGCGAGCCGTCGAAGACGACCGCCGGGTCGAGGGAGCGTCCGTTGAGCGTGACCGAGGACACGGACGGGGCGATCAGGTCCACGAACGTGCTCGTGCCCTCGCCGGTGCGACGGAAGCGGATCGTCGTCCGCGAGCGGAAGGTGCGCACCGCCTCGGCACAGTCGCCGACCGCCGACCTCAGGTCGAGATCGACCTCGTACCCGTCGACGGACAGCAGGGCCGCCCGCTCGTGGGCCTCGTCGCGGGACAGGTTCTCACCGGGCACGGTCACTCCTTCGTGGCGCGTTCGAAACAGCACCGATCCTCCCATGTGCCACTGTCACCCCCGCGCACGGGAATGCCGTCGCCCGCCCGTGGTGTTGCCTCCTTTCGGCGCACCACCTTCCCGACGGCCGTACCGAGGAGTGACATGTCCGAAAGCAGGACCACCGCCGAGTTCTTCTTCGACCCGCTGTGCCCGTGGGCCTGGATGACGTCCCGCTGGATGCTGGAGGTCGAGAAGGTGCGGCCGGTGGACGTCAGCTGGAAGGTCATGAGCCTGGCCGTGCTGAACGAGAACCGGCTCGACGAGCTCCCGGACAAGTACCGGGAGATGCTGGAGACCCAGGCGTGGGGTCCGGTCCGGGTCGTCGTAGCCGCCCAGCAGCTGCACGGCGACGAGGTCGTCGGCAAGCTCTACACCGCGCTCGGCACCCGCTTCCACAACAACGGCGAGGGCATCACCCGCGAGGCGATCGTCGGCGCCCTGACGGACGTCGGCCTGCCCGGGGACCTGGCGGACTACGCCGACAAGGACACGTACGACGCCGAGCTGCGCGCCTCCCACAAGGAGGGCATCGACAAGGTCGGCCAGGACGTCGGCACCCCGGTCATCGCGGTCCCGGGCCCCGAGGGCGACGAGGTCGCCTTCTTCGGTCCCGTGGTCACCCCGACCCCGCGCGGCGAGGCGGCGGCCCGGCTGTGGGACGGCACGCTGCTCGTGGCGTCGACGCCGGGCTTCTACGAGATCAAGCGCACCCGGACGGCGGCGCCCAGCTTCGAGTGACCCTGCCCGCAGGTACGGAAGAACCCCCGTGATTCACGTCATCACGGGGGTTCTTCCGTCATTCCGCCCGCCGGTGATGGTGGAGAAGACGATCACGAGCAGGACGACGGGGTGGCGCCGCCGGTCAGAAGGAGATCAGCGGGACCGAGGCCTTGGCGGCGTGGTAGCGCCTGTTCACGTCCTGCCAGTTGACGACCTGCCACATGGCCTCGATGAAGTCCACCTTCTGGTTCTTGTACTGCAGGTAGAAGGCGTGCTCCCAGGCGTCGAAGACCAGGATCGGGACCGAGCCCTGGCCGACGTTGCCCTGGTGGTCGTAGACCTGCTCGACGATGAGCCGGCCGCTGATCGGCTCGTACGCGAGGACGCCCCAGCCGGAGCCCTGGGTGGTCGCGGAGGCCTTGGTCAGCTGGGCCTTGAACTTGGCGAAGGAGCCGAAGGACTCGGTGAGGGCGTCCGCGAGGTCGCCGACGCCGTCGGCGGCCAGCGGCTCGCCGCCGCCCCCGTTCTTCGGGCTGTCCATGTTGTTCCAGTAGATGGAGTGGAGGATGTGGCCGGAGAGGTGGAAGGCGAGGTTCTTCTCCAGGCCGTTGATCGCGCCCCACTGGCCCTTGTCGCGGGCCTCCTCCAGCTGCTCCAGGGTGTCGTTGGCTCCCTTGACGTACGCGGCGTGGTGCTTGTCGTGGTGCAGCTCGATGATCTGCGGATTGATCACCGGCTCCAGCGCCGCGTAGTCGTACGGCAGCTCCGGAAGTGTGTAGATCGCCATGTGCCCGGCCCCTTCGACTGCTCCTGCTTATTGCAAACTATATGCAAGTGCAGGCTAGCAGCAGGTGCGTACGCAGTTGATCAGTCCTTCGTCCCAGGTCCCGCGGGCCGACGGGACCGGCACGGCGAAACCCCCGGACCGAGCGGCGGTCCGGGGGTTTCGGAGGAGACGGCGGGGAACGGCGGGGATCAGGAAGTCCGGTCCTCCGCGGCCTTCTGGCGCACGAAACCGGCGACGGCGAGCAGCAGCGTCAGACCGCCCGTGAAGTAGAGCTGCACCCGGGTGCCCTCCTCGCGGGCCATCAGGACGAAGATCGCCGCCATGCCGGCGAGCGCCACCCAGGTCAGCACCGGGAAGGCCCACATCCGCACGACCAGCTTCTCGGGCTCCTCGCGTTCGGTGCGGCGGCGCAGCACCAGCTGGGAGGCGGCGATGAAGAACCAGACGACGAGGATGATCGCGCCGATCGTGTTGAGCAGCCAGATGAAGACGTCGTCGGGGCGCCAGTAGCTGAGCAGCACGCAGGCGAAGCCGAAGACGGAGGAGACGAGCACCGCCGGGCGGGGGACCCCGCCGAAGGTGCGGCCGAGCGCCTTCGGGCCCTGACCGCGCGAGACCAGCGAACCGGCCATCCGGGAGGCGCCGTAGATGTTGGCGTTCATCGCCGACAGCAGGGCGACGAGCACGACCACGTTCATGATCTGGCCGGCCGCCGGGATGCCCAGGTGGTCGAGGGTGGCCACGTACGGGCCCTTCTCGACGACCGCCGCGTCGCCCCACGGGACGAGCGTGACGATGACCGCCATCGAGCCGATGTAGAAGAGCGCGATCCGCCACATGGCCGTGCGCACGGCCTTGGCGACGCCCTGCACCGGGTGCTCCGACTCGGCGGCGGCGATGGTGACCGTCTCCAGACCGCCGTACGCGAAGACGGAGGCGAGCAGGCCGACGATCAGGCCCTCGGAGCCGTGCGGGAAGAAGCCGCCCTCGCCGGTGAGGTTCGCGGTGCCGGGCGCGTCCGTGCCGGGCAGGACGCCGACGATCGCGAGCACGCCGATCCCGAGGAAGAGGACGATCGCGCCGACCTTGAGCGCCGCGAACCAGAACTCGAACTCGCCGAAGTTCTTCACGGCCGCCAGGTTGGTGGCGCAGAAGACCAGCATGAAGAGCGCGACCCAGGCCCATTCGGGACTGCCCGGGAACCAGCCGGTCATGATCTTCGCGGCACCGATCCCCTCGAGACCGACGGCGACGCAGAGCAGGAACCAGAAGGCCCACCCGGCGGTGAAGCCCGCCCAGGGGCCGAGGGCCCGCTCGGCGTGGACGGAGAAGGAGCCGGAGGCCGGGTTCGCGGCGGACATCTCGCCGAGCATGCGCATCACGAGCATCACGAGGACGCCCGATATCGCGTAGGCGATGACGATCGAGGGACCGGCGGCGGCGATGCCGGCGCCGGAACCGACGAAGAGACCGGCACCGATGACACCGCCGAGGGCGATCATCGAGAGATGGCGCTGCTTGAGACCGTGGGAGAGGCCCTCGGCAGGTGCGGTCGCGCCGTCCTTGCGGTCGGCCGGCGCGGGCGCGGTGGTCCGGGACATGGGCGAACCCTGTTCACTAGCTGAGACGGAGGCAGCCCACAGTCTGGGCGGGCGCACCGCTCAGGGGGAACCGGAGTCCGCTATACGGTCACGAGCCTCACACATCGTGAAGGACTACTTCCGGTTCGTGCGCAGTTCCCGCACCCAGGCCACCAGGAGCACCGTCCCGGCCGCCGCCCCCGACCACAGCACCTGCGGCCGCGCCGCGTCGTCCCCGAGCATCAGGACGAGCACCGCCCCCATCGCCGCGAGCGCCACCCAGGTCAGCCACGGAAAGCCCCACATCCGCAGCGTCAGCGTCTGGGGCGCCTCCCGCTCGATCCGGCGCCGCAGCCGCAGCTGCGAGACCGCGATCAGCGCCCAGACGAAGAGCAGCACCGCGCCGACCGCGTTGAGCATGTAGAGGAAGACGGAATCCGGCCACTTCAGATTGAGCAGTACGGAGACGAAGCCGAAGGCCACCGAGGCGAGCACCGCCCGACGCGGCACTCCGCCGCCCGACACCTTCAGCAGCCCCTTCGGCGCCTCCCCGCGCTCGGCGAGCGAGAACACCATCCGGGACGAGCCGTACAGATTGGCGTTGAGCGCCGAAAGCAACGCCACGAACACCACCACGTTCATGATCTGTCCCGCCGCCGGCACCCCGATCGAGTCCAGGACCGCCACGTACGGCGACTCGCCCGGCTTCATCGAGGTCCACGGCAGCAGCGTCACGATGACCAGCATCGAGCCCACGTAGAAGAGGAGGATCCGCCAGACCGCGCTGCGCACCGCCCGCGCCACGTTCCGCGCCGGGTCGTCCGACTCGGCCGCCGCGATCGTGACGACTTCGAGGCCGCCGAAGGCGAAGACGACGGCGAGGACGCCGGAGACGACACCCGCCCAGCCGTTCGGCAGGAAACCGCCCTGCCCGGTCAGGTTCGTGAGCCCCACGGGGTCCGTGTCCGGGAGCCAACCGGCGATCGCGAGCGTGCCGAGAACCAGGAAGAGGACGATCGCGCCGACCTTGAGCGCCGCGAACCAGAACTCGAACTCGCCGAAGTTCTTCACGGCCGCCAGGTTGGCGAGGGTGAACACGATCATGAAGATCAGCACCCAGCCCCACTGCGGGACCTCCGGCACCCAGCCGTGCGCGATCCGTGCCGCGCCCGTCGCCTCCACGGCGAGGACGACCACGAGCAGGAACCAGTACAGCCAGCCCACCGAGAAGCCCGCCCACCGGCCGAGCGCCCGCTCGGCGTGGACCGAGAAGGCCCCCGAGGCCGGCATGGCCGCCGACATCTCGCCCAGCATCCGCATGACCAGCATCGCGAGCGTGCCCGCCAGCAGGTACGAGACCACGATGCCGGGTCCGGCGACGGCGATGCCCGCGCCCGAGCCGACGAAGAGTCCGGCGCCGATCACGCCGCCGAGCCCCAGCATCGTCAGGTGACGCTGCTTCAGACCGTGGGAGAGGGGCTCCGGTTCGGTGAGGGGGCCGGTGGCCGGAGGGGACGGCGGGGCGTCGCGCATGGTGGGGGACTCGCGCTCTCGGGGAGTTGACACTTTATGGAGACCCCACAGTCTCTCCGCTGACCTCCCTCCGGCGCAAAAGGGGCTTCTTCCGGAGAGCTGCCAGTGACAAGGGTCACGTGGCGCGCCGTACGGAATCCGGCATGAAGCGTTCCTTTGTCGAAACCCCATGAAGCAGTCGGCTCACGCTTTGTCGACGGCTGACGGTGATCGAGCGTTCACTCCTGGCATACCGTCAACCTGTCCCGCCCACCCTCACCCTCGCGGAGTACAGATGAGCACCGTCGCCGCCCCCGCCCGTACCCTCCGTGCGGGCACCGTCCTCGCCGACCTCCTCCCCGCGAGCCGCACCCGCGACATCGCCCTCGTCGTCGGCGGCGCCGCCCTCACCGGCCTCGCCGCGCAGCTCTCCGTCCCGGTCCCGGGCTCCCCGGTCCCGGTCTCCGGCCAGACCTTCGCCGCCCTCCTCGTCGGCACCGCGCTCGGCGCCCGCCGCGGCTTCCTCGCCCTGGCCCTCTACGCGGTGGCCGGCATGGCGGGCGTCCCGTGGTTCGCCCAGGCCACCTCCGGCTACGGCATGCCGTCCTTCGGCTACATCCTCGGCATGCTGCTCGCCGCGACCGTCGTCGGCGCCCTCGCCCGACGCGGCGCCGACCGCTCGGTGCTCCGCACGGCCGGCGTGATGGTGCTCGGCTCCGCGGTCATCTACGCGGTCGGCGTGCCCTACCTGGCGCTCGCCACCGGCATGACCCTCGGCCAGGCCGTCGCCGCCGGTCTCACCCCGTTCCTCATCGGTGACGCCCTCAAGGCGGCCCTCGCCATGGGCGCCCTGCCGGCCGCCTGGAAGCTGGTCGGACGCAAGGGCTGAGCCCCGTACGCCCGTACACGCGCGAGAGGGCCCGCCGTTCCCCGGGGAACGGCGGGCCCTCTCGCATCCGGGTCTACTGCCGGGCGGACTTCGTGACGCGCTCCTTGACCAGCGCGATCACGATCACGAGCGCGGCCACCAGGAGCGAGAGCACGACCTGCTCACGGGCGCTGCCGCCGTCGTACAGCATGTAGCCGAGGACGAAGACGATCATGGCGATCGTCGCCCAGGTCAGGTACGGGAAGAGCCACATCCTCACGACGAGCTTCTCCGGCGTCTCGCGCAGGATGATGCCGCGCATCCTCAGCTGGGTCACGCAGATGACCAGCCAGACGAAGAGCGCGACCGCGCCGGAGGAGTTCAGCAGGAAGGCGAAGACGGTGTCCGGCCACTTGTAGTTGAAGAAGACCGCGACGAAGCCGAAGACGACCGAGCCGAGGATCGCGGCCACCGGTACGCCCCGCTTGTTGACCTTGGCGAAGGCCTTCGGCGCGTCACCGCGCCGGCCGAGCGAGAAGGCCATGCGGGAGGCCGTGTAGAGGCCCGAGTTCAGGCAGGAAAGGACGGCCGTCAGGACGATCACGTTCATGACCTGGCCGGCGTGCGGGATGCCGATGGAGTCGAGGGCGGCGACGTACGAGCCCTTGTCGACGATCGACTTGTCGTTCCACGGCAGCAGGGTGAGGACGACGAAGATCGAGCCCAGGTAGAAGACGCCGATCCGCCAGATCACGCTGTTGGTGGCCTTGGTGACCGCCTTCTGCGGGTCCTCGGACTCGCCGGCGGCGAGGGTGACGATCTCGCTGCCCATGAAGGAGAAGACGACCATCAGCACACCGGTGAGGATCGCCCCCGCGCCCATCGGGAAGAAGCCCCCGGTGTCGCTGAGGTGCGCGAATCCCGCGCCCGGGTTGTCGGAGCCGGGGAGCACGCCGAAGACCGCGAGCATGCCGATGACGACGAAGGCGCCGATGGCGACGACCTTGATGCCGGCGAACCAGAACTCGAACTCGCCGTACGAGGCGACGGAGCCGAGGTTGGTCGCGGTGAGCACCACCATCACGATGAGCGCCCAGGCCCACTGCGGGACGGCCGGTATCCAGCTCTCCAGGATGACCGCGCCGGCGGTCGCCTCGACGGCGAGGACGACGACCCAGAAGAACCAGTAGAGCCAGCCGATGCTGAAACCGGCCCAGCGGCCGAGGGCCTGGTCGGCGTAGGCGGAGAAGGAGCCGGAGGAGGGCCGGGCGGCGGCCATCTCGCCGAGCATCCGCATCACGAAGACGACCATGGTGCCGACGAGTGCGTACGAGAGCAGGATCGCGGGGCCGGCCGCGGCGATGCCGGAGCCGGAGCCGACGAACAGGCCGGCGCCGATGACGCCGCCGATGGCGATCATCGACAGGTGACGGTTCTTGAGTCCGGCCTTGAGGCCGTCGGAGGAGTGCGGTGTCCCGGGGTTACCGGTCTCCTCGCCGTCCTTCGTCAGGGTCGGTTGCGTGTTCATGAACGCTTCCTCGTGTCTGTGTGGGGGCGCTCGGGTCGCGAGCCTGAGCATTGAACACTGTGAACGGGGAGGAACGGAAGACCTCATTCCGGATCGTTGTGCGGGCGACCGCGCGAGAGTCGAAGGTCCGTACCGGACCGGGTGAAGGTCCCGACCCCGATGCCTGCTACCCGGGCCCTGACATGCCACACTCGGCACCATGCGCGTCTACATCGGTTCCGACCACGCCGGATACGAACTCAAGAACCACCTCGTCGAGTGGCTCACCGCTCACGGCCACGAGCCCGTCGACTGCGGTCCCCACATCTACGACGCCCTGGACGACTACCCGCCGTTCTGCCTGCGCGCCGCCGAGAAGACGGCCGCGGACCCGGACGCCCTGGGCATCGTCATCGGCGGCTCCGGCAACGGCGAGCAGATCGCCGCGAACAAGGTGAAGGGGGTGCGCGCCGCCCTCGCCTGGAGCGAGCAGACCGCCGCCCTCGGCCGCGAGCACAACAACGCCAACGTGATCTCCGTCGGCGGCCGGATGCACACCCGGGAAGAGGCGACCAAGTTCGTCGAGATCTTCCTGAACACCCCGTACTCCGGTGACGAGCGTCACACCCGCCGGATCGACATGCTCACCGCGTACGAGACCACCGGCGAGCTCCCCCCGATCCCGGCCCACCACCCGCAGGAGCCGACCGCCTGATGCCCGAGGGGCACACGATCCACCGACTGGCCGCCGACCACCGGGAACGGTTCGGCGGCCGGTCCGTGCGGGTGACCAGCCCGCAGGGCAGGTTCGCCGACTCGGCGGCGCTGCTCGACGGCGCCGTCCTGGAGACCGCCGAGGCCCACGGCAAACACCTCTTCCTCGCCTTCGAGGACAGGGAGTGGGTCCACGTCCACCTCGGCCTCTTCGGCAAGGTGAACTTCGGCGGCGCGCCCGTCCCGCCGCCCACGGACACCGTCCGCATGCGGATCGCCGACACGGACGGGTACGTCGACCTCCGCGGCCCCACCACCTGCGCGTACATCACGAGCGCGGAGAAGCGGGCGATACACGAGCGCCTGGGTCCGGACCCGCTCCGCGACGGCGACGACCCCGGCAGGGCCTGGGCCCGGATCTCGAAGTCCCGCAGCACCGTCGCCGCCCTGCTCATGGACCAGAAGGTCGTCGCCGGCGTCGGCAACGTCTACCGCGCCGAGGTCCTCTTCCGGCACGGCATCGACCCGTACCGCGCGGGCAGGGACCTCACGGCGGGGGAGTGGGACGCGATCTGGGCCGACCTGGCGGCGCTGATGCGCGAGGGCGTCCGCCTGAACCGCATCGACACGGTCCGCCCCGAGCACACCCCCGAGGCGATGGGCCGCCCGCCGCGCGTCGACGACCACGGCGGCGAGGTCTACGTCTACCGCCGCGCGAACCAGCCCTGCCACATCTGCGCCACGGAGATCCGCACGGCGGACCTGGCCAACCGCAACCTCTTCTGGTGCCCGCGCTGCCAGCGGTCCTAGCGGCGGCCTAGAACCGGTGCGGCAACCAGGGCGCCACGGGTGACCCGAACGCCACCGACGCCTCGACCAGCGCCCCCTCCCGCAGCTCGCGCACGCGCCCGGCCCCCGCCAGGGACACCAGCGAGATCCCCCCGAGGTACGCCGCCCCCAACTCCCGTACGGAAAGCGCCAGATCCGGCGCGTCCCCCGTACGGACACAGTTCGCACCCTTCTGGTCCCCGGTGAGCCGCCACCGCCCCGTGTTCCACGGACAGAACGCGTCCTCCACCTCGAACACCACGTCCACCGGCGCCTGGTACGTCCGCGCCTCCAGGGCCGCGCCCACCTCCACGAGCCGTACGTGCAGCGCGTCGCGCAAGGTCGGCGCGCACCGCCGCACGTCGCTCACCAGGTGCTGCCAGCCGTCGTCCACCGGCCGGCTCCGGACCTGTACCTCCGAGGCCAGGTCCACCGAGCAGAGGAACCGCCACAGCGCCGCCTCGGCCACCGGGTCGAGCCCCATCAGCTGGTGCACGTGCACCGCCCCTTCGGCCCCCGTGGACGACCAGTCCGGCTTGATCGCGTAGTGCGCGAACCCCACGGCCTCCCCGTCCCGCTCCGCCAGCACGCACAACCGGGGCGAGGTGCCCTCCCGGTCGCCCGGCGGATCGATCAGCGGCAGCCGCTCCCACCCCGGCCGCCGGGCCGGCATCCCCGGCCGCTTCGGCACGAGGCGCGCGTACACGGCCTCGCACACCGCCGAGGACTCCGTCAGGCCGGCCTGCCGCAGTGCCACCCCGTCCGTGCCCTCCGGCACCGAGAGCCGCACCCGCGTCGTGTCGATCGTCGCCCGCGCCTCGTACGCGGCGACGCCGTAACCGAACCGCCCGTAGATCTCCGGCTCCGATGCCGTGAGCACCGCGAGCGGCTCGCCCGCGGCCCGCAGATCGTCGAGCTGCCGCCGCATCATCGAGGTCAGGATCCCGCGCCGCCGGTGCGTGCCGGCCACGCTCACCATCGTCACGCCGCCGGCCGGGACCGACGCCCCGCCCGGCACCGTGAGCCGGAACGTGAACGCGCCCGCCGTCCCCACGCACAGGCCACCGTCCCAAACGCCAACGAAACGGTCGAACTCGGTCAGGTCGCGCCACAGCTGTCGCTCCTCCGGTGCCTCGGGCACGCCCCCGAAGGCGAGTTCGAGAACCGCGTACCAGCGATCCCACTCACTCGGGTCCAGGACCCGCAGTTCAGTCGTCATATGCCATCGATATCAGCGGCACCCGCCCGGGGCGACCCGATTTCACGCACATTGTCACCGGGGTACCCCTGCGCGATGTCGGACGGGATGGATAGGGTCCAGGCCAATGGGACACCGCGCCGGAGTGAACACGTACGCGGCCCGGCTGCGCAGGCGCGCCCGCCGGGCCCGCACCGCGCTGCGCAGATCCGGCGTCGACTACTTCCGGGGAGACGGCTCCGACTGGCTCGCCTTCGCCGGACTCTTCCTGATGATTCCGGCCATCGCCGTCGGAACCCTCCTCGACCCCGTCTGGTGCTCACCGGCCGCGCTCGTCCTGCCCATCGTGGCCGGCGGCCTGCTGCTGCGCCCCGCCAGCCTGCTCGGTCTGTACGCGACCGCCGCGGGCGCCCTCATCGTGGAGTCCGTCGTCCTCGGCCCGTACACCCAGGGCCCCGCCCGGGTCACCCCCGGCACCGTCCTCGTCGTCGCCGCCTGCGGCCTCTTCGGACTGCTCATCGCCCAGTTCAGGGCCCGGGTCGGCGTGCCCTGGCGGCGCGGCGGCACCATGCTCTTCGACCTCCGCGAACGCATCCGCGTCCAGAGCGCCCTGCCCCGCCTCCCGCAGGGCTGGCACCGTGAGATGGCGCTGCGCCCGGCCGGCGGCCAGTCCTTCTCCGGCGACTTCGTCGTCGCCGCCCGCACCCACGGCGGCCGCACCCTGGAGGTCGTCCTCACCGACGTCTCCGGCAAGGGCATGGACGCCGCCTCCCGCTCCCTGCTGCTCTCCGGCGCCTTCGGCGGACTCCTCGGCTCGCTCCCGCCGCACGGCTTCCTGCCCGCGGCCAACGGCTATCTGCTGCGCCAGAACTGGGACGAGGGCTTCGCCACCTCCATCCACCTCGTCCTCGACCTGGACTCCGGGGACTACGAGCTCTTCTCCGCCGGCCACCTCCCGGCCCTCCAGCTCCACGCGGGCAGCGGCCGCTGGGAGGAGAAGGCCGCCGAAGGGCCGCTGCTCGGCGTCTACGACGGCGCCGACTTCCACCCGGTCAAGGGCTCCCTGCGCCCCGGTGACGTCCTCATGCTCTTCACCGACGGCCTGGTCGAGGCCGCGGACCGGGACATCGCCGAGGGCATCGACCGCCTCACCGGCGAGGCCGACCGCTGCGTCGCCGAAGGCTTCGACGGCGTCGCCTGGCACCTGATCGAGGCCGTCGCCAAGGACGTCAACGACGACCGCGCCCTGCTGCTCATCTCCCGCCCCGCCTGAACGCCCGCGACGGCCCCGTCCTGATGTGATCTTCTTCGCGACGATTCGTCACCCGGCAGCCAGGGCAGGGGGGTTGGTGGCACCATGGAGGCAGCGGGGGGTGTTCCGGGACACGGGCTCCCTGGTGGGCAAGGCGGGACCGACCGAGGGTGTGATCAGTTGTGGCCATTTCACTGTCTGTGGTGTTGCTGTTGGCAATCATCCTGGTGGTGCTGATCCGCGGGGGGAACCTCAAGGGCGGCCCGGCGGTGGTCGCGGTCCTCTTCGGCTTCTTCCTCGCCTCCACCGGCATGGCGGACGACATCCAGCGCTTCCTGGACTCGATAACGCAGACGGTCGCGTCGATCAAGTTCTGAGCGGACGCGTCGCGCGTACGACGAAGGGCCCCGCCGAGACCGGCAGGGGCCCTTCGCGTGGGACCGGTCGGCTCAGAACAGCCGCGTCCCGGCCGGCACCGCGCCCTGGACCGTCTCAGGGGCGGCCGGAGTCCCGTCCGCCCGCACCGGACGCAGGGCGAGCCCGCCCTGCCGGTCAGCGGTGATCAGGTCGCCGCGCTCGTCCCCGGTCAGATCCCCGACGGCGACCAGCGACGGCACCTGCCGGACGCTGAACCCGGAGGCGGCGACCGTCACCGGCGCGACCAGCGTGTACGGGGCCTCCGTCCCGTAGTCGACGCCGAAGAACTCCAGCGTGCCGCTGCGGGTGTCACGCGCCCAGAACGTCCCCGGGACGGCGCCCGGGTTCGTGTCCGAGGCGACGAGCTCCTTGGTGTCCCAGCCGCTCGCGGCGAGAACCGTCGGCTCCGCGACACGGATGCCGTTCCAGCTCGCGTACACGTCGAAGTGGAGCAACTGCCCGTTCTTCACGGCGACCAGGCCCGGAGTCCCGTAGTCCTGGCGGCCGAGCGCGAACCGGGTGACACCGGACCAGTCGAACCCGGTGATCTCCACCGGCTCGCCGAAACCGCCCTCGCCGTCGCCCGGGTACGCGTACAGCCGGCCGTTCCGCAGCGCCACGAGGTCGTTGCGCACGTCGTTCGCCTCCTGCGGCCCGTACCGGTTGATCAGCCGGCCGGCCCGTGCCACCCGCGTGCCCGTCCAGTCCCGGGTGTCGGCCACGGCCGGGGACGTGAAACCGCCGCCCTCCAGACCCGCGAGCAGCGTCAGCCGGCCCGCCGCGTCGACGCCGAGCAGATCGGGACGGCCGTCACTGTCGTAGTCGCCGAACGGCTCGATGAACGGGTAGGTGACCCAGTAGTCGGCGTTCGCGGTGTCGGAGAGGTTGCCCGCCCGGTCGAAGGCCCGCACCCACACGCTCGCGGGCCCGGTGCGCTCCGGGGTCACGAACGTCGTGGTGGTGGTGCCGTCCGCGCCGACCGGGACGCGGCGGTCGGCGGCGCAGCCGTAGGTGCCCGTGGCGGCGAGCGGGTCGAGGCAGAAGTACGCGGCCTCCGTCCCCGCCGGCAGGCTGATGCGCACCGTCCGGACGGTCCCGGAAGGTGCCCCGTTCGGGTACGACGCCGTGTCGAGGAACTCGACCGTGGGAGCGGCGGGCCGGGTCTGGTCCGTGCCGAACCCGCACGGCGCCGTCCATGCGGAGGCGCCGTCCGCGCGCTCCACCCGGGCCTGCCACCAGTACGGGCCCTCCGCCGGGATCCGGTCCTTGGGAACCACCAGGGTGGCCACCGATCCGAGCGACGTGGGAACGACGACGTCGACGACGGGAGTCTCCGCGGCGCCCTCCTTCCAGACCCGGAACCGGGCGTCCAGGGAATTCCCGTCGGGCTCCTCGCCCACGGTCCGGACGGACAGGCTGACGTCGGTGTTCCCCACCCAGGGCAGCTCGCCGCCCGTCACGCACCCGCCCGGCTGCGCCGTCGGCTCGGCCACCGTGTACGGAAACTCCGCCGCGAGCGCGGTCCCCCCGCCCAGCAGCCCCGCCGCGCAGGCCAGCGCGAGCGCGGCCACCACGGTGGATCTTCTCGTTCTCTTCTCCATGAGGTCCCCTCCCCGGATCCGTCGGTCAACGGTTGATCGACAAGGGGGAACGTAGCCACTGCCCGGGCGGGAGCGCGCGCGATTAACGCGGACCGGCGGGTCGGAGCCGGCGCACGGCCGGGAAACGGCCACGGCCCGGATCGCGCGAGGCGAACCGGGCCGTGGACCTGTGGAGCGGGTGACGGGAATCGAACCCGCGTAGCTAGTTTGGAAGACTAGTGCTCTACCATTGAGCTACACCCGCGCAGCGTCGCGCCGCAGGTCACGGGGACCGCGGCACGAAGAGCATGGTAGCGGTTCGAAGGCCGTTCGCGCACACCGGTAAAACTGAGGGCGCCGTACAGTCCCCGTCCATGTACCCTACGTGTCGCACCGACGGGGTGTGGCGCAGCTTGGTAGCGCGTCCGCTTTGGGAGCGGAAGGCCGTGGGTTCAAATCCCGCCACCCCGACCATGACGATCACGTGCCCACTCACGCGCTCTTGATCACGTTGTGGGCGTCATCCCGCTTGCGGTTACTATGCAAGCTGTGTGCCCGTGTGTCTTTCTGACCGGGCCGACCCACCGGAACCGCCTCACGCGGTGCCGGTGGATTCCAGGAATCAGCCACAAGGAGACCGAACCGTGAAGAGCGCCGTGGAGACCCTGAACCCGACTCGGGTTCGGCTCACTGTCGAGGTGCCCTTCGAGGAGCTCAAGGACAGCCTCGACGCGGCGTACAAGAAGATCAACCAGCAGGTCACGGTCAAGGGCTTCCGTAAGGGCAAGATCCCTGCTCGCGTGATCGACCAGCGGTTCGGCCGCGGCGCCGTGCTGGAAGAGGCCGTCAACGACGCGCTCCCGAAGTTCTACACCGAGGCCGTCAACGAGGCCTCGGTCAACCCGCTCGGCCAGCCCGAGGTCGACATCACCGAGCTGAAGGACGGCGAGCTGCTGGCCTTCACCGCCGAGGTCGACATCCGCCCGACGATCGAGATCCCGGACTACTCCGGCATCGAGGTCACCGTCGACGCGGTCGAGGTCACCGACGAGGACGTCGAGAAGTCCGTGGAGCAGCTCCGCGAGCGCTTCGCGTCGACCTCCCCGGTCGAGCGCGCCGCCCAGGACGGCGACGTCGTCACCATCGACCTCGAGGCCAAGGTCGACGGCGAGGTCCTCCCGGACGGTGTCGCCGACGGCGTGTCGTACACCATCGGCTCCGGCGAGCTGCTCGACGGCATCGACGAGGCCGTCAAGGGCCTGGAGGCCGGTGGCGAGGCCACCTTCACCTCGCAGCTGAAGGGCGGCTCCGCCGAGGGCAAGGACGCGGAGGTCACCGTCAAGGTCACCACCGTCGCCGCCCGTGAGCTCCCCGAGCTCGACGACGAGTTCGCGCAGATGGCGTCGGAGTTCGACACCCTCGACGAGCTCAAGGCCGACAGCCGCAAGCGCCTCGAGAACATGAAGCAGTTCGACCAGGCCACCCAGGCCCAGGAGCGCGTCCTCGACGAGCTCCTCAAGCTGGTCGAGGTCCCGATGCCCGAGAAGCTTCTCGAGGACGAGATCAACACCCGCAAGCACAACCTGGAGCACCACCAGCTCGGCCAGATGGGCCTCGACCTCGCGAAGTACCTGGAGATCCAGGGCAAGACCGAGGAGGAGTTCCTGGCCGAGACCAAGGAGCAGGCCGAGAAGGGCATCAAGACGCAGTTCATCCTCGATGAGCTCGTCAACAAGGAGAAGCTCGACGTCTCCCGCGAGGAGCTCACCGAGCACCTGTTCCGCCGTGCCGCCTCCTCCGGCATGAGCCCCGACCAGTTCGCCCAGGCCGTGGCCGAGGGCGGCCAGGTGCCGATGCTCGTCGGCGAGGTCGCCCGCGGCAAGGCCCTCGCGGTCGTCGTCGAGGCCGCCAAGGTCGTCGACACCAACGGTGAGGTCGTCGACCTCTCGGACGACGAGGACGAGGTCGAGGCCGCCGCCGACGCCGTCGAGGCCGTCACCGGCGAGGCCGAGGTCTCCGAGGACAAGTAAGGGGCCCCCGCCCCACGCGGACCCCGTGCCACGGGCCCGTACGCACCCCTGTGCGTACGGGCCCGTGGACGTACGCGGACCCCCGCCGCACGCCCCAACTACCTTGCGCTCCCAGCGAACAGTTCGGGAACCGGGATGGCTCTGTCCCACCTGCGCGTTAGGGTCCATGAATACGAGGGCAGTGCCCTCTGAACGAGACGCTGAGACGGCCCCCGGCCGTCGGAGACGAGCAGGTGGATACGTGACGAATCTGAAGCCTTACGCCGCGGGTGAGCCGTCCATCGGTGGCGGCCTCGGCGACCATGTCTACAACCGGCTGCTCGGCGAGCGGATCATCTTCCTCGGCCAGCAGGTCGACGACGAGATCGCCAACAAGATCACCGCCCAGATGCTCCTCCTGGCCGCCGAGCCGGACAAGGACATCTACCTGTACATCAACAGCCCCGGTGGCTCGGTGACGGCCGGCATGGCCGTCTACGACACCATGCAGTACATCCCGAACGACGTCGTCACCATCGGCATGGGCATGGCGGCCTCGATGGGCCAGTTCCTGCTCACCGGCGGCTCCGTCGGCAAGCGCTTCGCCCTGCCGAACACCGACATCCTGATGCACCAGGGCTCCGCCGGCATCGGCGGCACCGCCTCGGACATCAAGATCCAGGCCGAGTACCTCCTCCGTACGAAGAAGCGCATGGCCGAGATCACCGCGCACCACTCCGGCCAGACCGTCGAGGCGATCATCCGCGACGGTGACCGCGACCGCTGGTTCACCGCGGAGGAGGCCAAGGACTACGGCCTCATCGACGAGATCATCTCTGCCGCTTCGGGCGTTCCGGGCGGCGGCGGCACGGGCGCCTGAGCCCCGGCAGTCCGCTCAAGAGCCCCAGCCCACCGAACGCCACCAGGACGGTGAACACCCAGATGCAGAACAACCTCTCCGCGAGCGGCCTCTACACCGGCGCGCCGATGGACAACCGCTACGTCGTGCCGCGCTTCGTCGAGCGCACCTCGCAGGGCATCCGCGAGTACGACCCCTACGCGAAGCTGTTCGAGGAGCGCGTGATCTTCCTCGGCGTGCAGATCGACGACGCCTCCGCCAACGACGTCATGGCGCAGCTGCTGTGCCTGGAGTCGATGGACCCGGACCGCGACATCTCGATCTACATCAACAGCCCCGGTGGCTCCTTCACCGCGCTGACCGCCATCTACGACACGATGCAGTTCGTGAAGCCGGACATCCAGACGGTCTGCATGGGCCAGGCGGCCTCCGCCGCGGCCGTGCTGCTCGCCGCCGGCACCCCCGGCAAGCGGATGGCCCTGCCGAACGCCCGCGTGCTGATCCACCAGCCCTCCGGCGGCACCGGCCGTGAGCAGCTCTCCGACCTGGAGATCGCGGCCCGGGAGATCCTGCGCATGCGCAGCCAGCTGGAGGAGATGCTGGCCAAGCACTCCTCGACGCCGATCGAGAAGATCCGCGACGACATCGAGCGTGACAAGATCCTGACGGCCGAGGACGCCCTCGCTTACGGCCTGGTCGACCAGATCGTCTCGACCCGTAAGAGCACGTCCGCCGCGGCACACTGACGCCGACCTTTCCCCTGGCACGGTCCGCGTGGCCGAATCGCGACCATGTGAACCGTGCCAAGGGGGGCCCGAACGGGGGGCCCGGCAAGGTACCGTCGAATATGAGGCACCAGGAGTCGCTGAACCAAGCACTCCCAGGCGAAGGGGAAGCACCTCGTGGCACGCATCGGTGATGGCGGCGACCTGCTCAAGTGCTCGTTCTGCGGAAAGAGCCAGAAGCAGGTGAAGAAGCTCATCGCGGGACCCGGTGTGTACATCTGCGACGAGTGCATCGACCTCTGCAACGAGATCATCGAGGAAGAACTCGCGGAGACGAGCGAGGTGCGCTGGGAGGAACTTCCCAAGCCCCGCGAGATCTACGAGTTCCTCGAGGGGTACGTCGTCGGGCAGGAGCCCGCGAAGAAGGCCCTCTCGGTCGCGGTGTACAACCACTACAAGCGCGTCCAGGCCGGTGAGAACGGCGGCGCGCAGGGCCGTGACGACGCCATCGAACTGGCGAAGTCCAACATTCTGCTGCTCGGCCCCACGGGCTCCGGCAAGACGCTGCTCGCGCAGACGCTGGCCCGCATGCTCAACGTCCCGTTCGCCATCGCCGACGCGACGGCGCTGACGGAGGCCGGCTACGTCGGCGAGGACGTCGAGAACATCCTGCTGAAGCTGATCCAGGCCGCCGACTACGACGTCAAGAAGGCCGAGACCGGGATCATCTACATCGACGAGATCGACAAGGTCGCCCGTAAGAGCGAAAACCCGTCGATCACCCGCGATGTCTCCGGCGAGGGCGTGCAGCAGGCCCTCCTGAAGATCCTGGAGGGCACGACGGCCTCGGTCCCGCCGCAGGGCGGACGGAAGCACCCGCACCAGGAGTTCATCCAGATCGACACGACGAACGTGCTCTTCATCGTGGGCGGCGCCTTCGCCGGCCTGGAGAAGATCATCGAGTCGCGGGCGGGTGCCAAGGGCATCGGCTTCGGGGCGACCATCCGCTCCAAGCGCGAGATCGAGGCGAGCGACCAGTTCCAGGAGGTCATGCCGGAGGACCTGGTGAAGTTCGGGATGATCCCCGAGTTCATCGGCCGTCTCCCCGTCCTCACCTCCGTCCACAACCTGGACCGCGAGGCGCTCCTCCAGATCCTGGTGGAGCCGCGGAACGCCCTGGTGAAGCAGTACCAGCGCCTCTTCGAACTCGACGGTGTGGAACTGGACTTCGACCGCCCGGCCCTGGAGGCCATCGCCGACCAGGCGATCCTCCGCGGCACCGGCGCGCGCGGCCTGCGCGCCATCATGGAGGAGGTCCTCCAGTCGGTGATGTACGAGGTCCCGTCCCGCAAGGACGTGGCCCGTGTCGTCATCACGGCGGACGTCGTCCGCAACAACGTCAACCCGACGCTGGTCCCCCGGATCGTGAAGAACGACGGCAGGCACGAGAAGTCGGCCTGAGCCGTACGGACAGGAAAGGGGCGCCCCACCGAACCGGTGGGGCGCCCCTTTTGTGTGCGGCGCGTCAGAGCTTGACGCGGACTTCCTTGCGGAGCTTGGCGGTGATGGCGGCGGCATCCTCGGCGGAGCCGGCCTGGCCCGAGAGCAGGGCGGACGCGTCGGACGGGACCACGAAGCCCACCGTGCTGTGGTCGGCCCACACACACATCGTCACAGTGAAGGCGGGCATCTTGGTCGCGGCGTCCGCCTGGCTCTTGGCCTGCTGGCACTTGAGGACCGCGCCGTCGAGCTCGGCCGGCTTGTACTCCTGGGGGCTGCCTTCCAGCTGCGGCGAACCCGCCTTGCCCGCGTCCTTGTCGGCCTCGGCCTTGGCGCTGGCGAACACGGAGTCGACGACCTTCTCCGGGTCGTCGATCTCGCCGTAGAGACCGTTGAAGGAGATGAACTTGCCCGCGAGGGGGTTGGCCTTGTCCTCCACCTTGTAGCTGGCGCGGACCTGCTGGGCGTTCTTGACGCCGTTCTGCTGGGCCTCCTTGAGCGAGTCCTCGCCGCTGGACTTGTCGCTGCCAGCACCCTTCTTGTACTCGGTGAGCACCGTCTCCGGGGTGATCAGCTTGTGCGGGCCGTCGTTCGCGACCGACGAGCCGGCGCCGCCGCCGAACACGAAGTACGCGCCCACGCCGATCGCCGCCACCACCGCGACCGCGCCGATGATCCAGCCCGCCTTGGACTTCTTCGGGGCCGGCGGGTGCGGGACGTAGCCGCCGGGGCCCTGGGGGGCGCCGTACGGGGGCTGCTGGCCGTAGGGGCCGGGCTGCTGCTGGGGGTAGCCGTAGGGGGGCTGCTGCGGCGGGACGCCCTGCGGGGCCTGCTGGGGGTAGCCGTAACCCGGCTGCGGGGCCTGCGGCGGCTGGCCGTACGGGCCCGGCTGCTGCGGCTGCTGGCCGTACGGGCCCGGCTGGCCGTAGGGCCCGGGCTGCTGGGGCGGCTGGCCGCCGTACGGGCCGGGCTGGTTGTAGCTCATCGACAGGTTCCCCTCACAGGATGTTTATGCCTCCGAACATCCTGGCGGAACCGCCGAGCGGGGAGTGCGGCGGGGGCCACACCGTTACCGAACCAAAGCGTTTCAGGACAGGGCCGCAACACCCCTAAACTGACCCCGTGACCGAGAACACTCAGCAGCAGACAGCGCCCATCACCGAACTGCCGACCCAGTACGCGCCGGCCGAGGTGGAGGGGCCGCTGTACGAGCGCTGGGTAGAGCGCGGGTACTTCGAGGCCGACGCGAAGAGCGAGAAGCCGCCGTACACCATCGTCATCCCGCCGCCGAACGTCACCGGCTCGCTCCACCTGGGCCACGCCTTCGAGCACACGCTGATCGACGCCCTCACCCGCCGCAAGCGCATGCAGGGCTTCGAGACGCTGTGGCAGCCCGGCATGGACCACGCCGGCATCGCCACCCAGAACGTCGTCGAGCGCGAGCTCGCCAAGGAGGGCAAGTCCCGCCACGACCTGGGTCGTGAGGCGTTCGTCGAGCGCGTCTGGCAGTGGAAGGCCGAGTCCGGTGGCCAGATCTCCGGCCAGATGAAGCGTCTGGGTGACGGCGTCGCCTGGTCCCGTGAGCGCTTCACCATGGACGAGGGCCTGTCGCAGGCCGTCCAGACCATCTTCAAGAAGCTCTACGACGACGAGCTGATCTACCGCGCCGAGCGCATCATCAACTGGTGCCCGCGCTGTCTGACGGCCATCTCGGACATCGAGGTCGAGTACCAGGACGACGACGGCGAGCTCGTCTCCATCCGGTACGGCGAGGGTGACGAGACCCTGGTCGTCGCCACCACCCGGGCCGAGACGATGCTCGGTGACACGGCCGTCGCCGTCCACCCCGACGACGAGCGGTACAAGCACCTGGTCGGCAAGCAGATCAAGCTGCCGCTGACGGACCGTACGATCCCGGTCGTCGCCGACACCCACGTCGACCCCGAGTTCGGCACCGGCGCCGTCAAGGTGACCCCGGCGCACGACCCGAACGACTTCGAGATCGGCCAGCGCCACAACCTGCCCAACATCGCCGTCATGGACGAGCGCGCGGTCATCACCGTCCACGGCCCCTTCCAGGGTCTGGACCGCATGGAGGCCCGTTCCGCCATCGTCGCCGCCCTGCGCGCCGAGGGCCGGATCGTCGCCGAGAAGCGCCCGTACGTCCACTCCGTCGGCCACTGCTCGCGCTGCAAGACCACCATCGAGCCGCGTCTTTCGATGCAGTGGTGGGTCAAGGTCGGCCCGCTCGCGCAGGCCGCCGGTGACGCCGTCCGCGACGGCAAGGTCAAGATCCACCCGCAGGAGATGGAGAAGCGGTACTTCGACTGGGTCGACAACCTGCACGACTGGTGCATCTCGCGCCAGCTGTGGTGGGGCCACCGCATCCCGGTCTGGTACGGCCCGAACGGCGAAGTCGTCTGTGTCGGACCGGACGAGCAGCCGCCGACGGGCGAGGGCTGGCACCAGGACACGGACGTCCTGGACACCTGGTTCTCCTCCGGCCTGTGGCCGTTCTCCACGCTCGGCTGGCCCGAGCGGACCGAGAGCCTCGAGAAGTTCTATCCGAACTCCGTCCTGGTCACCGGCTACGACATCCTCTTCTTCTGGGTCGCCCGGATGATGATGTTCGGTCTGTACGCGATGGACGGCACCCCGCCGTTCCACACCATCGCCCTGCACGGCATGGTCCGCGACCAGAACGGCAAGAAGATGTCGAAGTCCTTCGGCAACGTGGTCAACCCGCTGGACTGGATGGACACCTACGGTTCCGACGCGGTCCGGTTCACCCTGGCCCGTGGCGCGAACCCGGGCGTCGACGTTCCGATCGGCGAGGACTGGGTCCAGGCCTCCAGCAAGTTCGCCAACAAGATCTGGAACGCCACGCGCTTCGCGCTGATGAACGGCGCCACGGTCGAAGGCCCGCTGCCGGACCCCTCGGAGATGTCGGCGACCGATCGCTGGATCCTGTCGCGGCTCAACAAGACGGTCGCCGAGGTCGACGCCTTCTACGACGACTACCAGTTCTCCAAGCTGTCGGACGCCCTCTACCACTTCGCGTGGGACGAGGTCTTCGACTGGTACGTCGAGCTGTCGAAGACGACGTTCTTCGCCGGCGGCGAGGGCGCCCGGGTCTCCGGCCGCGTCCTCGGCGAGGTCCTCGACGTCATGCTGCGTCTGCTCCACCCGGTGGTCCCGTTCGTCACCGAGACGCTGTGGACCACGCTGACCGGCGGCGAGTCCGTGGTCATCGCCGACTGGCCGAAGGACAGCGGCTTCCGCGACACGGCCGCCGAGCAGGAGATCGCGCTGGTCCAGCGGGTCATCACCGAGGTCCGCCGGTTCCGCAAGGAGCAGGGCCTCCAGGACGCCCAGAAGGTGCCCGCCCGCCTCACGCTGACCGGCACCCCGCTCGCCCCGCACGAGGCGGCCATCCGTCAGATCCTGCGCCTCCAGCCGGAGGGCGAGGGCTTCGCCGCCACCGCCTCCCTGCCGGTCGCCGGCGCCACGGTCGCGCTCGACCTGTCGGGCACGATCGACGTGGAGGCCGAGCGCAAGCGCCTCGCGAAGGACCTCGCGGCCGCCGAGAAGGAGAAGGCCCAGGCGAACGGGAAGCTCGGCAACGAGGCCTTCCTCGCCAAGGCCCCGGACAACGTGGTCGACAAGATCCGTGGCCGCCTCGCCAAGGCGGACGAGGACATCGCCCGCATCGAGGCCCAGCTGGCGAGCCTGCCGCAGGCCTAGGACGGCATGACGGAGGGGCCCGGAACCGGTACACGGTTCCGGGCCCCTCCGCGTACACCCCGAAGCGGGACGAGGTGCCCGAAGTCACAACAGACGGGATTTCAGGTCCTCGGCGTCGGGACGAAAGACCTTGGATGATGGAAGGCATGCCCCGCCTCCCCACCGTCCCCGCGCTGCGCCGTCGTGCGGACCGGTGGGCCGGCTCGCCCCGCGCGCTCGACGTCGTCGCCGCGCTCAGTGCCTTCGGCCTCATGCTCCTGGACGTGCCGGGGCTCGCCCGCGCCGACAACTCCCTCACCGGGGTCACCGCGACGCTGGTCCTCGCGGCCGGGGCGGCCACCCTGGTGCTCCGGCGCAGGCTGCCGTGGCTCCCGTACGTCGTGGCGCTCGGGCTGCTCGGCTGGCTGCACGAGCTGACCATGGTCCAGTTCGCGCTGTACTCCATCGGCCGGTACCGGGGACGGCGGGACGCCGTCGCCGCGACCCTGCTGTACGTCGGCGTGGCCTACGCGCTCTTCCACACGCCCGGCTGGCCCGCCCGGCACGGCGACACCCTGAGCGACTTCCTGAGCCTGGTCGTCCCGATCGGCGTCCTCGCGGCGGGCGTCGGCGTCGCCGCATACCGGCAGGACCTCGTCCGCGCCCTGGAGGTCCAGCGCCGGGAGGCCGCCGCCCGGCAGGCCGTCCAGGAGGAGCGGATCTCCGTCGGCCGGGACGTCCACGACCTGGTCGGCCGTGAACTCACCGTCCTCGCGGTCCGGGCCGAGGTCCTCGCCGTGCGGGCCAGGGGAGACGCGCGCCAGAAGGACTTCGAGGAGCTCGCGGACACCGCGAGGCGCGCCCACCGCATGCTCAACGAGACGATCGTGCGCCGCGCCGACCGGGAGGACGGGGGCACCCCCTGCCTTGAAGGGCTCGCCGTGCTCGCGGAGGAGAGCGAGCGGATGGGCAGTCCCGTGGAACTGGCGGTCGCCGAGGAGGCGAGGGCGCTGTCGCCGCTGCGGCAGGCGGCCGTCCACCGGGTCGTCCGGGAGTGCCTGACGAACGCGGCCAAGCACGCGCCCGGCCTGCCGGTGACGGTCGCGATCACGGTGGAGGGCCCCGATCTGCGGATCGAGGTGCGCAATCCGCTGCCGAAGAGCCCGCCGGACCCGGCGCCCGTCTCGACCGGCACGGGCCTGTTCTCCATGGAGGAACGGGTCACCAGCATGGGCGGCACGCTCAGGGCCCGCCCGGAGGACGGCGGCTACGTGGTGACGGCGCTCCTCCCGACGGGCCTCCCCGTCCGCTAGGGCCGGTGCGGCGGACGGCGGAGGGCGGACGGCGGACCGAAAGTCCCGAAAGGGGTGGGTCCGCGGTCCTGTCGGTACCGCTCCGTAGACTGGGCCCGTGAGCGAGCCGAGCGACCCGAGTGACCAGTTCGACGACATCGTCGACAGCGAGACAAGCCGTGACCCCGACCTGGCGGTGATCGAGGCCGGCAGCCGTACCCTGCGCACCCAGGCCGGACCGCCCCAGGGCGATCCCGTGCCGAGCCGTCCGGAGGATCCGGAGCTCGACAAGGCGTTGCGCGAGGTCGAGACCGAGCTGTCCACCCGCTGGGGCGAGACCAAGCTGGAGCCGTCGGTCACCCGGATCGCGGCCCTGATGGACGTGCTCGGCGATCCGCAGCGCGCGTACCCCTCGATCCACATCACCGGCACCAACGGCAAGACGTCGACGGCCCGCATGATCGAGGCGCTGCTCGGCGCCTTCGAGCTGCGCACCGGGCGGTACACCTCGCCGCACGTGCAGACGATCACCGAGCGGATCAGCCTGGACGGCGCGCCGATCTCCGCCGAGCGGTTCATCGAGACGTACCAGGACGTCAAGCCGTACGTGGAGCTGGTCGACGCCCGCGAGGAGTACCGGCTCTCCTTCTTCGAGGTCCTCACCGGAATGGCGTACGCGGCCTTCGCCGACGCCCCGGTGGACGTGGCCGTCGTCGAGGTGGGCATGGGCGGCACCTGGGACGCGACGAACGTCATCGACGCCTCCGTCGCCGTCGTCACCCCGATCGACCTCGACCACACCGACCGGCTCGGCGGGACGACCGCCGAGATCGCCGGCGAGAAGTCGGGGATCATCAAGCAGGGCGCGACCGTGATCCTGGCCCAGCAGCCGGTGGACGCGGCACAGGTCCTGCTGAAGAAGGCCGTCGAGGCGGACGCCACCGTCGCCCGCGAGGGCATGGAGTTCGGCATCGCCTCCCGCGAGGTCGCGGTCGGCGGCCAGCTCCTCACCCTGCGCGGGCTCGGCGGCGAGTACGACAACGTCTTCCTGCCGCTGCACGGCGCCTACCAGGCGCACAACGCGGCGGTGGCGCTCGCGGCGGTCGAGGCGTTCTTCGGGATCGGCGCCGACCACGCAAGGACCCTGGACGTGGACACGGTCCGCCGGGCCTTCGCCCAGGTGGCCTCGCCCGGACGGCTCGAGATCGTCCGCACCTCCCCGACGGTGCTCCTGGACGCGGCGCACAACCCGCACGGCGCGCGGGCGACGGCGGAGGGCGTCAGCGAGGCCTTCGGTTTCTCGCGGCTCGTCGGCGTGGTCTCCACGAGCGGGGACAAGGACGCCAGGGGTCTCCTCGAGGCCTTCGAGCCGATCTTCGCGGAGGTCGTGATCACCGCGAACTCCAACCCGCGGGCCACCGACGTGGACGCGCTCGCCGCGATCGCCGTCGAGGTCTTCGGCGAGGACCGGGTGGTCGTCGAACCGCGGCTGCCCGACGCCATCGAGGCGGCCATCACCCTCGCGGAGGAAGAGGCCGAGTACGGTGGCGCGGGCGTCCTGGTGACCGGTTCGATCTTCACGGTCGGCGACGCCCGGCTGCTGCTGCGAAGGGGCTGAACCGTATGCGTACCCTCTGTTCGTCGACGCTCATCGGCGAGTTCTTCGTGATCGGCTTCGCCGGGCTCGTCGCCATGAAGGACGACAGCCTCGCGATGTCCACCGTGTGGTGGGTCTGCGGTGTCGCGATGGTCTTCTCGGTGCTGCTGTGCGGGATGGTGACCCGTCCCGGCGGTGTCCAGCTCGGCTGGGCCCTGCAGATCGGCCTGGTCCTCAGCGGCTTCGTCGTCCCGACCATGTTCTTCCTCGGCGCGGTCTTCGCCGGCCTGTGGTGGGCCTCGGTGCACTACGGGCGGCGGATCGACGACATCAAGGCGCGCTGGGCCGAGACACAGACCGCCGGACAGCAGGCCGCCGGGGCCTCGGCAGGGCCTGACGCTGCGTAATCGTGGGGCGTCCGGGGCCTGTAGCCTCGGAGGTCCCGCACACCGCTTTTCCGAAGGAGTTCCCCCGTGAGCCAGCGCACGCTCGTCCTGCTCAAGCCCGACGCCGTCCGCCGTGGCCTGGTCGGTGAGATCATCGGCCGTATCGAGCGCAAGGCCGGCTGGACCCTGGCGGCCCTGGAGCTGCGCGAGCTGGACCAGGAGACCCTGGAGCAGCACTACGGCGAGCACAAGGGCAAGCCCTTCTACGAGCCGCTGATGGGCTTCATGTCCTCCGGTCCCGTCGTCGCGCTCGTCGTCGAGGGCGAGCGGGTCATCGAGGGCGTCCGCCGGCTGGCCGGCCCGACCGACCCGATCGCCGCCGCTCCCGGCTCCATCCGGGGCGACTTCGGCACCATCGTCAGGGAGAACCTGATCCACGCGTCCGACTCGGAGGAGTCCGCCCTCCGCGAGCTGAAGATCTTCTTCCCGGGTCTCGTCTGACCCGGACGGCTCTGACTCCGTGTCAGCCGAACGCAGGACCCTGTGGGGCGACCGAAGGAATTCGGTCGCCCCCAGGCATATGAACGCCGATGGCGGGAACGGATCGCCGCGTCCTTCCGTCACCTGTACAGAGGTGGACCACCGCGCGGTATCCGGGCGGGCGGCACTACGATGGAAAACTCCACGCCGCACCACCCTCAGCCATGGGAAACAAGGGGAACTCAATGTCGTTCATCGGCCGTGACATGGCTGTCGACCTCGGGACCGCCAACACGCTGGTGTACGTGAGGGGTCGAGGCATCGTCCTGAACGAGCCGTCCGTCGTCGCCATCAACACCAACACCGGCGGGATCCTCGCGGTCGGCTCCGAGGCGAAGAAGATGATCGGCCGGACCCCCGGCAACATCGTCGCCGTCCGGCCCCTGAAGGACGGCGTCATCGCCGACTTCGAGATCACCGAGCGGATGCTCCGCTACTTCATCCTCAAGATCCACAAGCGCCGCTACCTGGCCCGCCCCCGTGTCGTGGTCTGCGTGCCCTCCGGCATCACCGGAGTCGAGCGCCGCGCCGTCATCGAGGCCTCGACGCAGGCCGGCGCCCGCCAGGTGCACATCATCGAGGAGCCCATGGCGGCGGCCATCGGCGCGGGCCTCCCGGTCCACGAGGCCACCGGCAACATGGTCGTGGACATCGGCGGCGGCACCACCGAGGTCGCCGTCATCTCCCTCGGCGGAATCGTCACGGCACAGTCGATCCGGGTCGCCGGCGACGAGCTGGACAACGCGATCATCCAGCACATCAAGAAGGAGTACTCGCTCCTCCTCGGTGAGCGCACCGCCGAGCAGATCAAGATCACCATCGGCTCCGCGTACGACCTCGACAAGGACGAGCACACCGAGATCCGCGGCCGCGACCTCGTCTCCGGTCTCCCCAAGACCGTGGTCATCTCCGCCGCCGAGGTCCGCAAGGCCATCGAGGAGCCGGTCAACGCGATCGTCGACGCCGTGAAGACCACCCTCGACAAGTGCCCGCCGGAGCTTTCCGGTGACGTCATGGACCGCGGCATCGTTCTCACGGGTGGAGGCGCGCTGCTGCGCGGCCTCGACGAGCGCCTCCGCCGTGAGACCGGCATGCCGATCCACATCGCCGAGGACCCGCTGGACTCGGTGGCGCTCGGCTCCGGCAAGTGCGTGGAGGAGTTCGAGGCCCTCCAGCAGGTCCTGGACGCCCAGCCGCGCCGCTAGGCCCCACCGCGGGACCGCGGGAAAGCACAGTCGCACGACAGCACAGTCGAACAACCGAACCACGAGGAAAGGCACGGCCGCCGCACGTGAGGGACACACGAGAGAGCCGGCTGCTCCTGGTGCTGCTGATCGCCATCGCGTTCGCACTGATCACGGTGGACATCCGCGGCGGTCAGGAGTCACCCGTCGACGGTGCCCGGCAGGCCGCGGCCGCGGTCTTCGGACCGGTCGAGAACGGTGTGGCGGCCGCCGTCGACCCCGTAGGCAACGCCATAGGCGCGGTACGGGACTCCGGCGAGCGGCACACCCGGATCGCCGCCCTGGAGAAGGAGAACGCCGAACTCAAGGCCGAGCTCGGCAGCGACGACCGCAACCGCAACCGGCTGCGCGAGCTCGACTCCATCCTGAAGACCGCCGGCGCGGGACAGTACGGCATCAAGGGCGCCCAGGTCATCGCCATAGGAGCGGCCCAGGGCTTCTCCTGGACCGTCACCGTCGACATCGGCGCCCGCGACGGCGTCCAGCGGGACATGACCGTGCTCAACGGCTCGGGTCTTGTCGGCCGCGTGACCACCGTCGGCCCTTCGACCTCCACGGTCCTCCTCGCCAACGACCCCGACTTCACGGTCGGCACGCGCATGGAGAAGTCGAACGAACTCGGCTTCGCCACCGGCCAGGGCGACCGGCCCCTGCTCGTCCAGCTCCTCAACGGCAAGGCCAAGGTGAAGCCGGGCGACCGGCTCGTCACCTTCGGCTCCGCCGGCAACAGGCCCTTCGTGCCCGGTGTCCCGGTCGGCGAGATCGTCCGCGTCGACCCGGCGGGCGGCGGCCTGACCCGTAACGTCTACGTCCGCCCGTACGTCGGCTTCACCAAGCTCGACATCGTCGGCGTCGTCGTCCAGGCACCCCGCTCCGACCCGCGCGACATGGTCCTGCCGGAGAAGCCCAAGCCCGCGCCGACCGTCACGGTCACGGTCACGCCACCGCCACCGGACGGCCAGGCGAACCAGCAGGACCAGGGGCAGAACCAAGCACAGAACCAGGGTCAGGACCAAAACCTGAACCAGGGTCAGAACCAGCAGGCACCGCAGGAGCAGGGGGACGCGACACCGTGAAGTTCAACCGCATCCTCCTCTCCGCGACGCTGATCGTGGTCGCCCTCGTCGTCCAGGTCTCCGTCCTCGGCCGCCTCCAGCTCCCCGGCGCCGTCCCCGACCTGGTCCTCCTCACCGTCGTCGGCCTCGCCCTCGTCTACGGACCCGTCAGCGGCTCCCTCATCGGCTTCAGCGCCGGCCTCCTCGCCGACCTCGCCCCGCCCGCCGACCACGCCGCCGGGCGCTACGCCCTCGTGCTCTGCGTCATCGGCTACCTCGTCGGCCTGGCTCGCCCGGAGAACGGCCGGCTGACCTCCGCGACCGGCCCCATGGCCGTCGTCGTCGTGGCGGCCGTCGGCTCCACCCTCCTGTACGCGGGGGTCGGCGCCCTCGTCGGCGACACCGCGGCCCGCCATGTGGGCCTGGGCTTCCTGCTGTTCACGGCGGCCCTGTACGACCTGCTCCTCGCGCCCTTCACGGTGCCGCTCATCATGGCGCTGGCCCGCCGCGCGGAGAACGACCCGATCGCCGACGCCGGCGGGGGCGGCGGCACCGACGTCGCCTCCGGCTGGCTCTCCTCCGGCACCGGCCTGAGGATCGGCACCCAGCGCGGCGGCCTGCGCGTGAAGGCCGCCCGGAGCCGCGCCTCACGGGCCGGACGCATCAAGGGAGTCAAGCGACTGTGACCGAGGGGGCACCGGCGGTATGAGCAACATCCCCGAGACCGGACGGACCCCGCGGGTCCAGATCCGGCTCGTCGTCATCCAGATCCTCGTCTTCTCGCTGCTGCTGACCCTGGGGGGCCGGCTCTGGTACCTCCAGATCCGCAACGGCAAGGAGTACGCCGACGAGGCCAAGAGCAACAACATCCAGCAGGTCGTGCAGCCCGCCGTGCGCGGCTCCGTCCTGGACGCCCGCGGCGTCCCGCTCGCCGACAACGAGACCCGGCTCGTGGTCTCCGCGTCCCGCACCGAGCTGATGAAGATGAAGGACCGCGGCAAGGCCGTCCTGACCCGGCTCGCCGGCGTCCTCGAGATGAAGCCCGACGAGGTCATCAACAAGATCCGGCTCTGCGACTCCGAGACGCCGAAGCCCTGCTGGAACGGTTCGCCCTACCAGCCGATCCCCGTCACCGACGAGGCCACCACCCAGCAGGCGCTGACCATCCGCGAGGCCTCCGAGGACTTCCCCGGCATCACCGCCGAACCCACCGCCGTCCGCCGCTACCCCGCGCCCGGCAAGGCCCGCACCTCGCAGGTGCTCGGCTACCTCTCGCCCGTCACCGACGGGGAGATCGAGAAGGCCAAGGACACCGACTCGCCGTTCCTCCGCTCCGACCAGGTCGGCCGCTCCGGCATCGAGCGCACGTACGACAAGGAACTGCGCGGCAAGGCCGGTGTGACCCGCTACGAGGTGGACAACCTCGGCCGGGTCATGGGCCAGACGAAGTCCGACCCGGGCGTGGCCGGCTCCACCCTCGTCACCAGCATCGACGCCCGGGTCCAGGCGGTCGCCGAGTACGAGCTCCACGAGGCGATGAAGGCCGTCCGCAAGGAGACCGACAAGATCACCGGCCGCAAGTACGAGGCCGACTCGGGCGCCGTCGTCGTCATGGAGACCAAGACCGGCCGCGTCGTCGCGATGGCCTCCCAGCCCGACTACGACCCCAACGCCTGGGTCGGCGGCATCTCCGCCAAGGACTACGCCGCGATGACCAGCAAGGGATCCAACTACCCGCTGCTCAACCGGGCGATCCAGGGCCAGGCCCCCGCCGGCTCCATCTTCAAGGTGGTGTCGGCCAGTGCCGCCGTGCGGGCCGGCCACGACTTCAACGACAAGTACAACTGCAGCAGCTCCTACAGCCTCGGCAGCCGCAGCTTCGCCAACTTCGAGTCCAAGGGGCACGGCCCCATCACGCTCGGCGAGGCCCTCAAGTTCTCCTGCAACACCGTCTTCTACGCCCTCGGCCACCAGGAGTGGCAGCGCGACGGCGGCCTCAAGGCCAAGCCGGGCGCCCACGACTGGTTCTACAAGACCGCCCGCGACTTCGGCCTCGGCTCCGAGACCGGCATCGACCTCCCCAACGAGGTCAAGGGCCGCATCCCGGACCGCCAGTGGAAGCAGAACTTCTGGGAGGCCAACAAGGACGCCTGGTGCAAGCAGGGCAAGAAGGGCGGCAGCTACGTCGAGCAGATCGCGTACGAGAGCTGCCTCGAAGGCAACCAGCTGAAGGCGTACGACAGCATCAACTTCGCCATCGGCCAGGGTGACGTCCTCGTCACCCCCATCCAGATGGCCACCGCCTACTCCGCCATCTCCAACGGCGGCACCCTCTACAACCCCACCGTCGGCAAGGCCGTGATCAGCCCCGACGGCAAGACGGTCCGGGAGATCAAGCCCACGGCCCACGGCAGGCTGCCGGTCGGCGCCCAGACCGTCCGCGACCTCGACAAGGGCCTGCGCTCCGTCGTCGAACCCGGCGGCACCGCCGCCTGGCGGTTCGGCGGCTGGCCCCAGGACAAGATCCCCATGCGGGCCAAGACCGGCACCGCCCAGGTCTACGGCAAGCAGACCACCTCGTGGCTGGCGACGTACACCGACGACTTCACGATCGTCATGACGATCTCCCAGGGCGGCACCGGCTCCGGAGCCTCCGGCCCCGCCGTGCGCAACATCTACGACGCCCTCTACGGCCTCGACGACGCGGGCAACCAGGACCTCAAGCGCGCCCTGCTGCCGAAGCCGCAGAAGGGCCTGCCGAAGATCAACGCCGACGGCACCATCGACGCCCCGGCGATCAAGCCGTACGACCCGAAGGCGCAGCTGGTCGACCCCGCCGAGAACGGCGGAGTACCGCCGGTCGCGGGCCCGCCTCCCCACCTGAGGGACTGACACGATGACGACCCGCACCAGCTTCTCCGTGTCCCGCTACGCACCCGACCGCGGGCCGGTCGCACGTCTGACCGCCCGCGACTCGGTGCTGCGCCGGCTCGACTGGCCGATGCTCCTCTCGGCGCTCACGCTCTCCCTCCTGGGCGCCCTGCTCGTCTGGTCCGCCACCCGCGGCCGCACCGAGCTCAACCAGGGCGACCCGTACTACTTCCTCTTCCGTCACCTGCTCAACACCGGCATCGGTCTCGTCCTGATGATCGGCACGATCTGGCTCGGTCACCGCACCCTGCGGGGTGCCGTGCCCGTCCTCTACGGCCTCTCGGTCGTGCTGATCCTCGCCGTCCTCACCCCGCTCGGCGCCACCATCAACGGCGCCCACGCGTGGATCGTGATCGGCGGCGGCTTCTCCCTCCAGCCCAGCGAGTTCGTGAAGATCACGATCATCCTGATCATGGCGATGCTGCTGGCCTCCAAGGTCGACGCGGGCGACCAGCTCCACCCCGACCACGGCACCGTCGCCAAGGCCCTCGTGCTCGCCGCCCTGCCCATGGGCATCGTCATGCTGATGCCCGACCTCGGCTCGGTCATGGTCATGGCCGTCATCGTGCTCGGCGTCCTGCTGGCCTCCGGCGCCTCCAACCGCTGGGTCCTCGGTCTGATCGGCGCCGGCGTCGGCGGCGCCGTCCTCGTCGCCGCGCTCGGCATGCTCGACGAGTACCAGATCAACCGCTTCGCCGCCTTCGCCAACCCCGAGCTCGACCCCTCGGGCGTCGGCTACAACACCAACCAGGCGCGCATCGCGATCGGCTCCGGCGGCCTGTACGGCGCGGGCCTCTTCAAGGGGCACCAGACCAGCGGCCAGTTCGTGCCCGAGCAGCAGACCGACTTCATCTTCACCGTCGCGGGGGAGGAGCTCGGCTTCGTCGGCGCCGGACTCATCCTCGTCCTCCTCGGCGTCGTCCTCTGGCGCGCCTGCCGCATCGCCCGCGAGACCACCGAGCTCTACGGCACGATCGTCGCGGCCGGCATCATCGCCTGGTTCGCCTTCCAGTCCTTCGAGAACATCGGCATGACCCTCGGCATCATGCCGGTCGCGGGTCTGCCCCTGCCGTTCGTCTCCTACGGAGGCTCGTCGATGTTCGCCGTCTGGGTGGCCATCGGACTGCTCCAGTCGATCAGGGTGCAGCGCCCCATGACGGCGTGACGGCGGTTAGATTCGAGGTATGGCCGAGACGAAACGCGAGATCGAGCGAAAGTACGAAGCCACCGGAGAGACCCCGGTACCGGACCTGACACGGGTCTCCGGGGTCTCGGCGGTCGTGGACCGGGGCGTCATGGAACTCGACGCCGTCTACTACGACACCCCCGACCTGCGCCTCGCCGCCGACTCGCTCACCCTCCGCCGCCGCACCGGAGGCGACGACGCCGGCTGGCACGTCAAGTTCCCCGTCGCCGCCGGCGTCCGCGACGAGATCAGCGCCCCACTGGCCGACACCCTGCCGGGTGAGCTGGCGGGGCTGCTGCGTTCCCGGGTCCGGCACGACGAGGTGGTCCCCGTCGTCCGGCTCCGATCCGCACGGGACGTCCGCCACCTCCTCACCGACGACGGCGCCCTCCTCGCCGAACTGTCCGTCGACACCGTCCACGCCGAACGGCTGCCGGGCGGCACCGAGGCCACCTGGACCGAGATCGAGGTGGAACTCGCCGACGGCACCGACCCGGCCGTCCTCGACGCCGTCGAGAAGCGCCTGCGGAAAGCCGGCATCCGCCCCGCCACGTCCGCGTCCAAACTGGCCAGGGCCCTCGCGGAGACCGGCGCGGCCCCCCGGGAGGCGGCCGCCCCCGGGAAACCGGGCACCGCCGGAGCCGCCGTCCTCGCCTACGTACGCGAACAGATCGAGGCGCTCGTCACCTACGACCCGGCCGTACGGCGCGACCTGCCCGACGCCGTGCACCAGATGCGGGTCGCCTGCCGCCGGATGCGCAGCGCCTTCAAGACGTACCGGCGCGTCCTCGACCGGGACGTCACCGACCCCCTCGGCGAGGAACTGAAATGGCTCGCCGGAGAGCTCGGCGTCGCCCGTGACCAGGAGGTCCTCGACGAACGGCTGCGCGCCCGCGTCGACGAACTGCCCGACACCCTCGTCCTCGGCCCGGTCAAGGCCCGGCTGCGCCGCCGGGACGCCGCCCGCGGCCGGCACGCCAGGCGGCAGGCGCTCGCCGCCCTCGACTCCGCCCGCTACCTCTCCCTCCTCGACCGCCTCGACGCGCTCCTCGCCGCTCCGCCGCTGCGCAAGGCCGCCCGACGCGACGCCCCGAAGGTCCTCGCCCGTGCCGTCCGCAAGGACCACGCCCGGCTCGCCGGCAGGGTCGAGCGCGCCCTCGCCCTCGACCCCGGCCACGAGCGCGACCTCGCCCTCCACGAGGCCCGCAAGGCCGCCAAGCGCGCCCGGTACGCGGCCGACGCGGCCCGCCCCACCCTCGGAAAGCCCGCCAAGCGGCTGTCGAAACGGGTGAAGGCCGTCCAGTCCCTGCTCGGCGAACACCAGGACGCCGTCGTCGCCCGCACGGCCCTGCGCGAGCTCGGGCTGCAGGCCCACGGGGTCGGCGAATCGTCCTTCACCTGGGGACTTCTCTACGGACGCGAGGAGGCCGCCGCCGCGGCGACCGAGCGGGAGCTGCCCGAGGTCTGGGCCCGCGCCGCGGACCCCGGAGCGGGGGCGGCTCCGACCCGCTGAGCACCGGGGTACGCTTGAGAGTCGCCCCCCTGCCAGCTCACGAAGGTTCGAGATGTCTGCTGCCGAGTCTGTCTTCCCGCAGCTCGAAGCTCTGCTCCCGCACGTGCAGAAGCCGATTCAGTACGTCGGTGGAGAGCTGAACTCCACGGTCAAGCCGTGGGAGTCCGCCGACGTCCGCTGGGCGCTGATGTACCCGGACGCGTACGAGGTCGGCCTGCCCAACCAGGGCGTCATGATCCTGTACGAGGTGCTGAACGAGCGCGAGGGCGTCCTCGCCGAGCGCACCTACAGCGTGTGGCCGGACCTCGAAGAGCTGATGCGGGAGCACAAGGTCCCGCAGTTCACGGTCGACAGCCACCGGCCCGTCGGCGCCTTCGACGTCTTCGGCCTGAGCTTCTCCACCGAGCTCGGCTACACGAACATGCTCACCGCCCTCGACCTGGCCGGCATCCCGCTGGAGTCGAAGGACCGGACCGTCGACCACCCGATCGTGCTCGCGGGCGGCCACGCGGCCTTCAACCCCGAGCCGATCGCGGACTTCATCGACGCGGCGATCATCGGCGACGGCGAGCAGGCCGTCCTCGACATGACCGAGATCATCCGCGCCTGGAAGGCCGAGGGCAGGCCGGGCGGCCGCGAGGAGGTCCTCTTCCGCCTCGCGAAGACCGGCGGGGTCTACATCCCGCGCTTCTACGACGTCGAGTACCTGCCGGACGGCCGCATCGGCCGTGTCGTCCCGAACAGGTCGGGCGTCCCCTGGCGCGTGTCCAAGCACACCGTCATGGACCTCGACGAGTGGCCGTACCCCAAGCAGCCCCTCGTGCCGCTCGCGGAGACCGTCCACGAGCGCATGTCCGTCGAGATCTTCCGCGGCTGCACCCGCGGCTGCCGCTTCTGCCAGGCCGGCATGATCACGCGCCCCGTGCGGGAGCGAAGCATCACCGGCATCGGCGAGATGGTCGAGAAGGGTCTCAAGGCGACGGGCTTCGAGGAGGTCGGCCTCCTCTCGCTCTCCTCGGCGGACCACTCCGAGATCGGTGAGATCGCGAAGGGTCTGGCGGACCGCTACACGGAGGACAAGGTGGGCCTGTCCCTCCCGTCCACCCGTGTCGACGCCTTCAACGTGGACCTGGCCAACGAGCTGACCAGGAACGGGCGCCGCTCCGGCCTCACCTTCGCCCCCGAGGGCGGCTCCGAGCGCATGCGCAAGGTCATCAACAAGATGGTCTCGGAGGAGGACCTCATCCGGACCGTCTCCACCGCGTACGGCAACGGCTGGCGCCAGGTGAAGCTGTACTTCATGTGCGGCCTGCCGACGGAGACCGACGAGGACGTCCTCCAGATCGCCGACATGGCGATGAACGTGATCGCCGAGGGCCGCAAGGTCTCCGGCCAGAACGACATCCGCTGCACCGTCTCCATCGGCGGTTTCGTCCCCAAGCCGCACACCCCCTTCCAGTGGGCCCCGCAGCTCTCCGCCGAGGAGACCGACGAGCGCTTGCGCAAGCTCCGCGACAAGATCCGGGGCGACAAGAAGTACGGCCGCTCGATCGGCTTCCGCTACCACGACGGCAAGCCCGGCATCGTCGAGGGCCTCCTCTCCCGCGGCGACCGCCGCATCGGCGCGGTCATCCGCGCGGTGTACGAGGACGGCGGCCGGTTCGACGGCTGGCGCGAGCACTTCTCGTACGACCGCTGGATGGCCTGCGCCGAGAAGACGCTGCCGTCCGTGGGCGTCGACGTCGCCTGGTACACGACCCGCGAGCGCACCTACGAGGAGGTCCTGCCCTGGGACCACCTGGACTCCGGTCTCGACAAGGACTGGCTCTGGGAGGACTGGCAGGACTCGCTCGACGAGACCGAGGTCGAGGACTGCCGCTGGACGCCGTGCTTCGACTGCGGTGTCTGCCCCGCGATGCAGACCGAGATCCAGGTCGGCCCCACCGGCAAGAAGCTGCTGCCGCTGACGGTCGTGAAGTAGCACACCGCCACGACGGACACGGAAAAGGCGCCCGGAGGATTCCTCCTCCGGGCGCCTTCTCGTTCACAAAACCTAGCGGTCGGCCTCGGCGAGCTCGTCGTGGTCCGCCAGGCGGGGGGCGAAGGGGGCGACGCTCTCGGCCACGCGGGGCGAGGGGGCCGGGGTGCGTTCGGCCACGGGGACCACCGGCGGGCGGAGCTTCTCCTCGCCGAGGAAGACGCGGCGGACGACCCGCTCGGCCGCGGAGCCGTCGTCCCACGCGCAGAACCGCTCCCGGAAGGCCTGGCGCAGCGCGGTGGCCCGCTCGCCCTCCCAGGCGCCGCCGCAGAACGCCTCGATCAGCTCGTCCTCGGTGGTCGTGATCACACCGGGGGTCTCGCCGGGCTCGCCGGAAAGAAGGTCGAAGGTCACACCGCGGCAGGTCCGGTACGCCTCCCAGTCGTCGGCGTACGTCACGATCGGCCGGTCGAGGTTGGCGTAGTCGAACATGATCGACGAGTAGTCGGTGATCAGCGCGTCCGCCGCCAGGCAGAGCTCCTCCACCGACGGGTGCCGCGACACGTCGACGAGAGCGCCCCGCTCGGCGAGGGCGTTCAGCTCCGGGTCGCCGCCGTAGAAGTAGTGGGCGCGGACCAGGAGGACGAAGTCCGGGCCGAGTTCGCGGGCGAAGCGGGCGAGGTCGAGCCGGGAGACGAAGGCGTCCTTCTGGTGGTCGCGCACGGTGGGGGCGTACAGGAGCGCCTTCTTGCCGTGCCCGATGCCCAGGTCGCCGCGGATCCGGCGGACGTCCGCCGCGGTGGCGCGGTAGTAGACGTCGTTGCGGGGGTAGCCGGTGTTGAGCGACCGGAAGGCGGCCGGGTAGACCCGCTCCCAGTGCTCGGTGGAGTGCTGGTTCGACGAGACGCTGTAGTCCCAGCGGTCGACGCGTTCGAGGAGCTTGTCGAAGTCCATGCTGCGGGCCACGGCCGGGTAGTTCTGCTGGTCGAGTCCCATCCGCTTGAGCGGGGTGCCGTGGTGGGTCTGCAGGTGGACCTGGCCGGGGCGCTTGACCACGGCGTCCGGGAAGTTGACGTTGTTGACCAGGTACTTGGCCCGGGCCATGGCCTTCCAGTAGCCGAAGGTGGCCGGGGCGATCCGGGTCAGGCCGGCCGGGGTGGAGCCGGCGTACGCCTGGTTCACCACCCACACCCCGCGGACGCCGGGCGCGAGCTTCTTGGCGGCCTCGTGCACGGCGAGCGGGTTGCAGCCGGGGGTGCGGCCCCAGTACGCCGAGTAGACGGCGAGGCTCTCGTCGAGCGGGAGCCGGCGCTGCACGGCGTAGTAGGTGCGCAGGGCCTTGCGGCCGCCCCAGCGCTTGGTGCGGCCGAGGGTGCGGACGGTCGTCTCACGGGTGCCGTTGACCGTCTTGAGGGCCTCGAAGGCGGCGTACGAGCCGGTCCTCAGCACCTTGAACTTCAGGCCGACCATGCCGGGCGGCGGGGTGTAGCCCGCGGGCTCGTTGCGGCGGTAGACCTTGCCGGCCTGCTTCAGGTAGGCGCGCCGGTGGCTGCGGGGTATTCGGAAGCCCCGGGCGAAGGTGTACAGGAAGTGGGAGACCATCCGCTCGAAGACGACCTCGCGGTACTCGTCGAGGCCGGGGCGGCCTTCGAGGTGGTCGAAGACCCGCTGGTACTGGTCGAAGATCACGAAGTGCTTGCGCGGGGAGCTGCTGCGCATGGAGCTGCCCTGGCGGCGCTGCCGGTACTCGACGACCACGTACTCCAGGCCCGCGACGCGCTGGGCGTCGGCCATGGACGTGTAGACCATGAGCGCGTCCTCGTACAGGCCGTCGGTGAAGGCGTACCCCTCGCCGGTGAAGAAGTCGCGGCGGTAGACGCGGTTCCAGACCACGGCGAAGATCCGCAGGAGTTCGAGGTGGTCGACGGGGCGGACCACCCGGCCGCGGATGCCGGCCAGGTACGGGCCGGTCTTGCTGGCCTCGACGCTGCCGTCGACGTGGGTGCGGACGTGGTCGAAGAGCAGGATCTCGGGGTCCTCGGCCTCGGCGAGCCGGTCCGCCATGGCCTGCAGGGAGCCGGGGCGGATCGAGTCGTCGCCGTCGACGAAGAGCAGGTAGTCGCCGCGGGCGTGCTCGACGCCGGTGTTGCGGGCGGCTCCGATGCCGCCGTTCTCGGCGCGGTGGACGGCGCGGACCCGGGGGTCGCGGGCGGCGAACTCGTCGATGATGGCGCCGCTGCTGTCGACGGAGCAGTCGTCGACCGCGATGACCTCGAAGTCCTGGTAACCCTGTGAGGTCACCGACTCGAGGCACTCGCGGATGTAGCCCTCGACCCCGTAGACAGGGATGATCACGCTGAATCGGGGGTTAGCTGCAGCCGGCATGCCGTGTGTCTCCTCAGTCGAACCGCTCGAACGCAGTATGACAGGAGCACAAACGGCGGCAGAACGCCCGAGGGGGCGGATCGTCTATCCTGGAGAGCTGCGGTGGCCGACGGCCACCGCAGAGTCATGGAGGCCGAGGTCCTGTGCTCCCACGCCGGGGCGGATGAGTCGGCGGCTAAGCTGCGGACCGGGTACCGGGAGAAGTACTGCAGTTCGACGGCGGGCGTGCGGCCGTCAGGCGGGTCTTCCTCGGAGGGCGTCGTACGCCCACCGTCGGTCCGCTGGAAAACCGAAAGCACGCCCCGTCACCCCTCAGGCGCTCGGCTTGTCGAGCGGGTCTGAAACGGAAAGGAACGCAGAACTTCATGGCACCCCGGCTCAGCGTCATCGTCCCCATCTACAACGTGGCGCAGTACCTGCCCGCCTGCCTCAATTCATTGGCCGTGCAGACCTTCCAGGACCTGGAAGTGCTCATGATCGATGACGGCTCCACCGACGAGTCCAACGAGATAGCGGCGGGGTTCGCTGCCAAGGACTCCCGCTTCCGGCTGATCCGCAAGGAGAACGCCGGCCTGGGTGCCGCCCGCAACACGGGTCTCGACAGCCTGGCCGCGGGGAGCGAGTTCCTGACCTTCGTCGACAGCGACGACATGATCCCGCCGGACGCCTACCGGCTGATGATCGAGACCCTGGACGAGACCGGCTCCTCCTTCGCCACCGGCAACGTGGAGCACATCAACTCGACCAAGGTGTGGCAGTCCCCGATGCACCGGTTCCTCTCCCGGGGCGCGGTCAAGCGGACGCACGTCAGCAAGAAGCGGATGCTCCTGACGGACCGGATCGCCTGCAACAAGGTGTTCCGCCGTGACTTCTGGGAGGCGAACGAGTTCCGCTTCCCCGAGGGCGTGCTGTACGAGGACACCCCGGTCATCGTGCCGGCCCAGTACCTCGCCGAGTCCGTCGACATCATCAGCCAGACCACGTACTACTGGCGTCTGCGCGAGGGCGAGGCGAGCCCCTCCATCACGCAGCGCAGGAACGAGCCCAAGGCCGCCCGCGACCGCGCGTCCGCCGTGGAGTCCGTCAGCAGGTTCCTCGCCTCCCGCAAGGAGCCCCTCGCCGACGAGCTGAAGCGCGAGTACGACAGGACCGTGCTCACCGGCGACCTGCGCATCTTCCTCAACGTGCTGCCCGACGGTGACGACGAGTACCGCGCCGAGTTCATGCGCGTGGCCAACAAGTACCTCGACCAGGTCGACCTCAAGACCGTCAAGCTGCTGCCCACGGCCCTGCGCGTCAAGTGGCTGCTCGTCCGCAAGCACGCGCTCAACGAGCTCCTCGAGTTCATCGAGGCCGAGCGGCTCGGCGAGCCCGTCGAGCTCGACGGCGCCATCCGCAAGTACGCGAAGTTCCCGTCGCTGGACGGGGACCTGCTGCCCAAGAAGGTCCTGCGCATGGACCAGGACCTCCAGCTGCGCTCGCCGCTGACGGAGCTGGCGTGGCAGGACGGCAAGCTGCGGCTGGCGGGCAACGCCTGGGTCGACCGCGTCGACCAGAGCGGCAAGCGCAGCGTCGTCAAGCTGCTGCAGCTGAAGAAGGACGGCACCCAGCGCCGTGTGCTGATCCCGCTGAGCAACATCTTCACCGCCGAGGCCACCACGGCCTCCGGGTACAAGGGGCGCGGCCACAGCTTCGACTGGGCAGGCTGGGAGACGGTCATCGACCCGGCCCGCTTCCGCAAGGGCGGCCAGTGGCAGGAGGGCCTCTGGCACGTGGGCATGCGCGTCCTGTCCAGCGGCCTGGTGCGCTCGCGTTCCGTGCACTCCTACGGTTCGGACCGGCTGGCCTACCCTCCGTACCAGTGGCTCGACGACGACTACCGGATGGTCCCGGAGCTCCGGCGCGCGGCGCTCAAGCTGCGTGTCGAGAAGGTGCAGTTCCTGGTCACCGGCTTCGAGTCGGTCGGCGAGGAGATCGTCATCGACGGCGTGTTCCGTGAGACGGCCCCCGCCGGCACCGAGTTCTCCCTGCGGGTCCTCAACCAGAGCAGTGGCGAGGTGCTCCTCTACCCGGCGGAGACCGTCGGGTCCGCCGGTGCGCGGACCTCGCTGCGGATCCGGATCCCGCTGCGTGACATAGCCCTGCTGCCGGAGCACCTGGACACCACCGAGACCGGCGGCGCCGACCCCGCGAAGCAGATGCGCCGCAACTGGAGCACGCAGCTGCAGCTCGACGAGCCGGACAAGGAGCAGCCGCGCCGGGTGCGGGTCGTCGTCAAGGACGGCGTGGCCGACCACCAGATCGGCCTGCCCGCCTCCTTCGGAGAGGGCGCCGAGCTGAACGAGGTGGCCGTCCTCTCCGGCACCAACGGCTATCTGAAGTTCTCCGGACGACCCCTCCGCGCCAAGATCACCGAGATCGACTGCGAGGACGGGACCTTCCGGATCCGGGGCACCGCCCCCGTCGGTCTGACCGACCACCACCTGGTCGTCAGCGCCAAGAACCGCTTCGACGAGCGGAGGGTCCCGCTGACCGTCCGCCCCGACGGCGGCTTCGAGGCCTCCTTCCGGCCCTCCACGATGTCGGGGACCAACGGGCGACTGCCGCTCAAGGCCGGCCGCTGGGTGTTCCGCCTGGAGGCCGAGGGCGACGGTCCTTCGATGCCGCTCGTCGTGGACCGGCTCGCCGTGCCCCAGTTCCCGCTGGAGGGCTCGCACAACGGCCGCGAGTACCAGCTGGAGGTCCACTGGCAGGACCACCCGCAGCTCAACTGCCTGTCCGACCTCACGCCGATGGAGCGGGGCGACAACCGCCAGTACCAGCTCCGCCAGGAGGTCTACGAGGCCGGCCGCGAGCTGCCGCTGCGCGACCAGGTGCTGTACGTCAGCTACAACGGCAAGCAGTTCTCCGACAGCCCCCGCGCGGTCCACGAGGAACTGCTGCGCCGCGGCTCGGACGTGGAGCACCTGTGGGCGGTCAGGGACGGTCAGGTCGAGCTCCCCGACACGGTCAAGGCGGTCCGGTTCCAGGGCACCGAGTGGTACGAGGCGCTGGCGCGCTCGCGCTACATCGTCACCAACGGACACCTCCCGCACTGGATCAAGCGCCGGGCGGGGCAGGTGATCGTGCAGGCCTGGCACGGCACGATGCTCAAGAAGATCGGCCTGGACATCGACGCGCCCAAGTTCGACCCGAACTACCACGAGCGCCTCGTCCAGGAGGCGGCGAACTGGAACATCCTCGTCTCGTCCAACCGTTTCAGCACCCCGATCCTGAAGCGGGCCATGGGGTACGACGGGCTGATCGCCGAGACGGGCTACCCGCGTAACGACTACCTCTACGCCGAGGACCGCGAGGAGCGGGCCAAGGCCGTGCGGGAGCGGCTCGGGCTGCCCGAGGGCAAGAAGGTCGTGCTGTACGCGCCGACCTGGCGGGACGACCTGTCCCACAGCCGCGGCCAGTTCAAGTTCGACCTCCGCGTCGACCTCGAGGACGCCCGCCGTCAGCTGGGGGACGACCACGTCTTCCTCATCCGGCGCCACTCCAACATCGTGGACAGCATCCCCGGCGCCGGGAACGGCTTCGTCTTCGACGCCTCCGACTACCCCGACATCGCGGACCTCTACGTGGCCGCCGACATCATGATCACGGACTACTCCTCGGTCATGTTCGACTACGCGCACCTGCGTCGTCCGATGCTGTTCTTCACGTACGACCTGGAGCACTACCGCGACAAGCTGCGCGGCTTCTACTTCGACTTCGAGAACGACGCCCCCGGGCCGCTCATCAGCACCTCCGAGGAGCTGATCAAGGCGATCCGCGAGGTCGACGAGGTCGCGGGCGAGTACCAGGAGAAGTACGACAAGTTCCACCACCTC
The DNA here is from genome assembly GCF_042716635.1 of Streptomyces sp. NPDC058664. Lineage (NCBI taxonomy): Bacteria > Bacillati > Actinomycetota > Actinomycetes > Kitasatosporales > Streptomycetaceae > Streptomyces > Streptomyces sp. NPDC058664. The sequence goes on from NZ_JBHXRW010000001.1 coordinate 369,013, forward strand.
TTCTGCGACCTCGACGACGGCCACGCGTCGGCGCGGCTGGCCGACCTGATGTTCAAGATGGCCGAGGACGGCGCGCCGCTCTAGCGGGCACACGACCGAGCCCCGGTCCGCAGGTCTCCCTGCGGGCCGGGGCTCCGTCGTGCGGGCCGTGACCCGTTCTACCGCGTGCCGGTCACTTCTTGTCGATGATCTTCAGCGAGAGCTGGCCGTTGCTGGAGAAGTACGGGCGCAGCTCGTGCTTGCCGCCGGTGACGGCGGACAGCCGGCTGCGCCAGCCGCTCTTCGCCTTGGCGGCCGGGGCGGCCGGGACCGGGGTGCCGGACTGCGTCACCACCGGGTACGGGTAGGTGAAGACGTCCATCGGGGTGAGCACGTCGGTGGCCAGCTTGCAGACGCGGATCCGGGCGGAGTTCTTGTCCGGCAGCAGCCAGAGGTCCCAGACGTCCTCGGCGCCGGTCTGGTGGAGGCGGGCCGCGGCGGCGTTGTCCAGGGTGGCCGTGAAGCGTCCGTCGGCGCCGGCCTTCACCGGGAAGGTGAAGTTCCGGTCGGCCTCCTTGCGGTGGACGGCCTCGATCACGCTGCCGGTGCCGGGCTCGACGCCCCAGGCCGCGGCGTCGATGACGATCGAGGTGGCACCGGCCTTCAGGGCCGCGACCTCGACGTGCTGGGCGCGCACCCGGCTCTGCACCCGCAGGGTGCCGTCCGTGTGGGTGTGCGGCAGCAGCATGGACAGGGCGGGACCCTCGGTGCGGGGCATCTTCAGCGACAGGATCTGGAGGGTGTCGCAGCCGGCCGACCGCAGCGGCATGTCGAAGCCGGCGGCGCGGATCGCCAGCTCCCAGTCGCCCTCGACGAGCTTGCCGAGCGTGGGGACCAGCGCCTCGCCGTCGACGAAGGGGAGGACGACCTCGTCGGCCTTCTTGCGGATGTCCTTGCAGACCAGCTCGGCGTCGCTGTCGGCGGGCAGCCCTTCGACCCGCACCCGGACGTCGCCCTGCGGGGTGACCACGGCGGCGGCCGTGCGCGGGATCGCCCGGCGGGCCCGCATGGTCTCCACGAGCTGCTCGAAGCGGGCGACGGTCTCGGCCTCCTGGAAGCGGACCACGTTGGCCACCGCGGCGGCCGCCATCTTCCGGCGCAGGTCCTCGTCGGAGATCAGCTTCTCGATGTGCTCGGCGAGCGCCTTCTTGTCGCCGAGCGGCACGACGTAGCCGTCCTCGCCCTGCGTGATGATGTTGCGCGGGCCGTGCGGGGCGTCGTAGCAGACCGCCGGCAGGCCGGCCGCCATCGCCTCGACGGTGACGTTGCCGAAGGCCTCCAGGTGGGAGGGGAGGACGAACACGGAGGCCTTGGCGAACTCCGGGGTGACCGGGGTGGCCGGGCCCATCAGGAAGATCTGGTTGTTGCTGTCCGTGTCGTTGATCTTCTTGCGCAGGTTGGCGCGCTCGGGGCCGGAGCCGTAGATCCGCAGGCTCCAGTCCGGGTGGCGCGGCGCCACGGTGGAGAAGGCCTCGATGAGGTCGCCGAAGCCCTTGTGGGTCTTGAGCAGGCCGGCGGTGACGACGACCTTGTTGTCGCCGGTGGACATCTGGCCCTCGTGGGCCGGGATGCAGTTGGGCATCGGGGAGAGCAGGTGGCTCACGGCGGGGACGACCCCGGCGATGGTCCGGCACTCGTCCGGCGTCGGCGCGGTGATCGCGTCCATCTTCGGGTACGCGTCCCTGAAGAGGGCGTCCCGGATGTGCGCGCCGTACCGCGCGGGCCGCGAGTGCTCCATGGCGACCTTCAGGAAGTCGCGGTCCGCGTAGGCCAGCATGATGGTGATCTTGGGGTTGTTGCTGACCACGACGTCGGCGTCGGTCGTGGCCAGGTACTCCATCAGCCGCCTCTCGGCCAGACGGCTGATCCACGGCTTCTTGTCCGTGGGCTCGTTCGGATAGATGTGCGGGAAGACCTCGATCATCGGGTCGTCGCCGTCGTACGTGTGGGAGTGCTTCCGCATGTCGGAGAGGGCGAGGGTCTTCACCCGGGGGTCGAGAGGGAAGAACGCCTGGTCGCGGTTGCGGCGGAGGGCGACCAGCTCGACCTCGTGGTGGTCCGCGAGCGCCTTGGCCAGGTTGTGGATGGCGCTGACCACACCGCCGATGTGACAGCGGTCGACCAGAAGGAAGGATATTTTCATACCAAGCCTCAACGTGTACGGGTAGGAGGAGCGGAAGCCGAGAGGGACGTACGGCACGGACGTCGGCACCCTAGGCTACGGGCCCGCCCCCCGAGGCGGAGCCCGGCAGTCCGGCCCGATCTAAACCGCGGGGGCACGTTTCGCGTCCTCATCCCCATGGACCTGGAGAAAACCGCCCCCCGCCCGGAACCCGAAGGCTGTCTGACGGCGGCCATCAGGATTCCGGTGCGGATCGTGGTGCTGGTCGTCGTCGTCCCCGTGCGCCTCGTGTGGGACGCCCTCGCGCTGTGCGGCGCCTTCCTGGGCCGGGTGCTGCTGCGTCCGCTCGGCCGGGCGGGCGCCCGGCTCCACGAGCACGTGCTCGTCCCCGTGGGGCGCGCCGTCGCCCGGACGGCCGAGGCCGTCGCCACGGCGACGTGGTGGCTGTGCAGAGCGGTCCTCTACTGGCCCTGGCTGGGCTTGTGGCGCTACGTCCTCGTGCCGCTCGCCGTCCACCTGATCGCCGCTCCGGCGGCCTGGCTGTACCGGGCCGTCCTGGCACCGCTCGGCCACGGCCTGGGCCGTGCGGCGGCCTGGGTGTACGCCCGGCTGCTCACGCCGCTCGGGCGCGGGACCGGCCGGGTGCTGTGGGCGGTCCTGGTGTGGCCGTGGACGGCCCTGTGGCGGTACGCGGCCGTGCCGCTCGCCTCGGCGGCGTACCGCTTCGTCCTCACCCCGCTCGGCCACGGCCTGGTGTTCCTCGGTCGCGGCCTCGCCCGGCTCGTCAAGGGCCTCGCCGTCGGCCTGGGGTGGCTCGGGAAGACCCTCGTCGTCATCCCCGCCGTGTTCCTGTACCGCCGGGTGCTCACCCCCCTCGGACGCGCCCTCGCGGTGATCGGCCGCGAGATCGCCGACGCCCTCGCGATCGCCTGGCGCATGGCCGGGTACGTCTCCCTCGCGGTCGGCCGCGCCCTGAAGTGGCTCGCGTGGCACCTGGTCGGCCGCCCCGTCGGCTGGTTCTACCGGAGCGTGTGCACCCCGGTCGGACACGTCGTGCGCGACGCCCTGTGGCGCCCCGCGCGAAAGGTCGCCGTGGAGACCGGCCGAGCGGTCCGTGGCGCCCTCGCCTCGGCACGCGAGACCGTACGCCGGGCACGCCGGGAGGCGTGGCACGCGCTGGTCGGCGGAGCACGGCGGCCCGATCCTGTGAACGCCTCACCGGGTCGGGCGCGTAACCTGGGAGGTACTGCACCACGACAGACCGTTCCCGGCATGGCGGCCGAGACCGAGATCTCCCTGCACGAGCGAGGGTGAGCCGGCCGGCCCCGAGGGAACCCCCTGGACGTCCGAGGGCGGCGCGACACCCGCGCCCGCCCCGCAACGAGGAGAAGAACCACTGGGCAAGCGACAGCCCGAAGGCCCGCCGCCCGCACCGGCGGTGCAGCGCATCCGACTGCGCTACACCAAGCGCGGCCGCCTCCGGTTCACCAGCCACCGTGACTTCCAGCGCGCTTTCGAGCGTGCACTGCGCCGTGCCGAGGTGCCCATGGCGTACTCGGCCGGCTTCACCCCGCACCCCAAGGTGTCGTACGCCAACGCCGCCCCGACGGGTACGGGATCCGAGGCCGAATACCTCGAGATCGCCCTCACCGAGACGCGCGACCCGGAGACCCTGCGGGTCCTGCTCGACGACTCCCTCCCGGCCGGCCTCGACATCACCGACGCCGTCGAGGCCCGCACCTCGGGCCTCGCCGACCGGCTCACCGCCTCCGTGTGGGAGCTGCGGCTCGAAGGCGTCGGCGTCGAGGACGCCGAGAAGGCCGTCGAGGCGTTTCTCGCGGCCGAGACCGTGGAAGTACAGCGCAAGACCAAGAACGGCGTCCGCACCTTCGACGCGCGTTCCGCGGTCACCGAGCTGACGGCGACCCGTCCCCAGGGCGATCCCCAGGGTGATAGGCCGCTGGACAGCGCCTGTGCGATACTGCGGCTGGTTGTTCGGCACGTAACACCTGCCGTGCGACCCGACGACGTCCTGTCCGGTCTCCGAGCCGTGGCCGACCTGGCGCCGCCGGTCCCCGCTGCGGTGACCAGGCTGGCGCAGGGGCTCTTCGACGAGGAGTCCGGCACGGTGACCGACCCGCTCGCGCCCGACCGCGAGGCAGTCACGGCCGCATCTACCACGGCCGCCGCGACCGCCTCTGCGACGGCGCCGGGTGCCGGCATCGCGTAAGGAGCGGTCGTCGTAGCGATGCCCTGGTACTCGGGAGCCACCTGGGTCGGGCACCGCACTGACCAGGAGACTTTCGCCAGGCCGTGCGCACAGGGCGTACGGAACCGGCGAGCCAGACATACAGCTCCCGTGCGGCGCCCGCGCCCCGGACGACGGCACCGCGCCACAGGCGCGACCGTGCCGCCGGACCGGAACAAGGCGCGGCGCCCGGGAGCGTGACGGGAGAACCCCGCATGCTCGAGTCCAACGAAGACACCAACGCGCCCGGTGACAAGCTGCCGCCGCGCCGCAGGCGCCGCGCCGCTTCCCGCCCCGCCGGTCCGCCGGTGACGGGTACGGCCGCCGATTCCACCGAGACCACGGCGACCGAGGCCCCGGCCCCCGCCGCGGAGGCCGCCCCGGCCGTCGAGGCCGAGGCCGCACCCGCGCCGCGCACCCGCCGCCGCGCCACCCGCAAGGCCACCGCCCCGGCCGCGGAGACCACCGCGCCCGGCGTGGAGGCCCCGGAGCCGGCCGCCGCGGCGACCGCGACCGCCGAGGCCGTCACGGAGGAGGCCCCCGAGGCCGCCCCCGCCCGCCCGCGCCGTCGCGCCACCCGCAAGGCCACCTCGCCGGTGACCCCCACGGCCGTCGCCGACGAGCCCGCCGAGACCACGCTTCCCGCCCCGGCCGCGACCGCCGAGGCCGTGGAGGAGGCCCCCGAGGCCGCTCCGCCGCGCACCCGCCGTCGCGCCACCCGCAAGGCCACCGCCCCGGCCGGCGCGCCCGCCGCCGCCGAGGAGACCGTGGTCGCCGCCCCCGCCGCCGAGCCGGTCGCCGAACAGCCGGTCGCGGAGGCCGTCGAGGCCGAGGCCGCACCCGCGCCGCGCACCCGCCGCCGCGCCACCCGCAAGGTCACCTCGCCCGAGGCGGCCCCCGAGGCCCCCGCCGCCGAGGTCGCCACCGAGGCTCCCGCCGCGGGCGAGTCGCTGCCCCCGGCCGCCGTCGCGCAGATCGCCGCCGACGAGGCCGAGGTCGCCGCCGCCGAGACCGCCGCCACCCGTGGCCGTGGCCGCCGCCGCGCGACCTCCCCGCAGTTCACCTCCGAGCCGGCCCCGGTCCGGGAGACGCGCCGTGCCGCGCGCCCCGCCGTCGCCGTCTTCCAGGCCCCGGTCTTCGCCGAGCCGATGTTCCAGACCCCGGAGACCGCCGCCGCCGCGGCCGCCGCCGGCGCCGTGGAGCCGGAGGACGAGGAGGCGGTCGAGGAGATCGAGACCGTCGAGGCCGAGGCCGCCCCGGCCCCTGAGCCCGCCGAGGCCGGCTCCCGCCGTCGCCGTCGCCGCCGTGGCGAGCCCGTCGCCGTCGAGCCCGTCCCGGCCACCGTCGCCGACGAGCCCGAGGTCGAGGCCGTCGCCGACGAGATCGAGGAGACCGCCGAGGCCGAGGAGTCCGAGGAGGCGGACGAGTACGAGGACCGCCCGTCCCGCCGTCGCCGCCGTGGTGGCCGTCGCCGCCGTCGCGGCGAGCTCTCCGAGGCCGAGGAGGCCGAGGAGGGCGAGGAGCCGCACGCGGAGGACGAGGCCGAGGAGGGCGAGGAGGAGCCGGAGGACGCCGAGGCCTACGCCGGCGGCTCCAGCAGCTCCCGCCGTCGCCGTCGCCGTCGCCGTCGCAGCGGGGACGCCTCCGCCGACGTCGAGGGCGCCGACGAGGAAGGCGTCCGTACGGTCGTCAAGGTCCGCGAGCCCCGCCCGGCCCGTGAGAAGGCCGAGCCCGGCACCGGCGCCGACGAGGTCCAGTCCATCAAGGGCTCGACCCGTCTGGAGGCCAAGAAGCAGCGCCGCCGCGAGGGCCGCGAGCAGGGCCGCCGCCGCGTCCCGATCATCACCGAGGCCGAGTTCCTGGCCCGTCGCGAGGCCGTCGAGCGCGTCATGGTCGTCCGCCAGAACGGCGAGCGCACCCAGATCGGCGTCCTGGAAGACAACGTGCTCGTCGAGCACTACGTCAACAAGGAACAGGCCACCTCGTACGTCGGCAACGTCTACCTGGGCAAGGTCCAGAACGTGCTGCCGTCCATGGAGGCCGCGTTCGTCGACATCGGCAAGGGCCGCAACGCCGTCCTGTACGCCGGTGAGGTCAACTTCGAGGCGCTCGGCATGGGCAACGGCCCGCGCCGCATCGAGACCGCCCTCAAGTCCGGCCAGTCGGTCCTCGTCCAGGTGACCAAGGACCCGATCGGCCACAAGGGCGCCCGTCTGACCAGCCAGGTCTCGCTGCCCGGCCGCTACCTGGTGTACGTGCCCGAGGGCTCGATGACCGGCATCAGCCGCAAGCTCCCGGACACCGAGCGCGCCCGTCTCAAGACCATCCTCAAGAAGATCGTCCCCGAGGACGCGGGCGTCATCGTGCGCACCGCCGCCGAGGGCGCGAGCGAGGACGAGCTGCGCCGCGACGTCGAGCGTCTGCAGGCCCAGTGGGAGGACATCCAGAAGAAGGCGAAGAGCGGCAACGCCCCGACGCTGCTCTACGGCGAGCCGGACATGACCGTCCGGGTCGTCCGCGACATCTTCAACGAGGACTTCTCCAAGGTCATCGTCAGCGGTGACGACGCGTGGGAGACCATCCACGGGTACGTCCACCACGTCGCCCCGGACCTGACCGACCGCCTGTCCCGGTGGACCAGCGAGGTCGACGTCTTCGCGACGTACCGGATCGACGAGCAGCTCATGAAGGCGCTCGACCGCAAGGTCTGGCTGCCGAGCGGCGGCTCGCTGGTGATCGACAAGACCGAGGCGATGATCGTCGTCGACGTCAACACCGGCAAGTTCACCGGCCAGGGCGGCAACCTCGAAGAGACCGTGACGAGGAACAACCTCGAGGCGGCCGAGGAGATCGTGCGTCAGCTGCGGCTGCGCGACCTCGGCGGCATCGTCGTCATCGACTTCATCGACATGGTCCTGGAGTCCAACCGCGACCTGGTGCTGCGCCGCCTCCTGGAGTGCCTGGGCCGGGACCGGACCAAGCACCAGGTGGCCGAGGTCACCTCGCTCGGCCTGGTGCAGATGACCCGCAAGCGGGTCGGCCAGGGCCTCCTGGAGTCCTTCTCCGAGACCTGCGTCCACTGCAACGGCCGCGGTGTCATCGTGCACATGGAGCAGCCGACCACCGCCGGTGGCGGTGGCGGCGGCAAGCGCGCGAAGAAGCGCGGCCGCGGGGGCGCCGAGCACGTCCACGAGCACGAGCACGCCGAGGCCCCGGAGACCGACGTCGAGACCCTGGTCGAGACCGAGGCCGAGGTCGCGGCCGAGCTGGCCGCCCCGGTGGCCCTGCCCGAGCCGATCGCCCCCGACGAGGAGCTGTACGGCTCCGTCGCCGAGGCCGAGGCCGCCGCCACCCGCGGCCGGGGCCGCCGTCGCGCGACCCGCAGGGTGTCGGCGCCGGCCACCGCGCGGCCGGTCGTGGAGACCGAGGCCGTCGAGTACGAGGCGAAGCCGCGGCCCGTCGCGGAGGCCGAGCCGGTCGCCGCGCCGGAGCCGGTCGTGGAGCAGCCGGTCGCCGCGCCGGAGCCCGTCGTGGCGCCCGAGCCCGTCGCCGAGCCGGTGGCCGAGGAGACCGCGGCCCCGGCCCCGCGCGGCCGTCGCCGCGCCACGCGCCGGGCGACCTCTCCGGTCGTCTCGACCACGGAGCCGGCCGCCGAGCCGGTCGTCGTCGAGCCGGCGGTGACCGAGCCGGTCGCCGCCGAGCCGGTCGCCGAGGCCGCCCCGGAGCCCGTCGTGGAGCCGGTCGCCGAGCCCGTCGTCGAGGAGGCCCCCGCGGCCGCCCCGCCGCGTGCCCGTCGCCGGGTGGTCCGCAAGGCCACCGCGCCCGCCGGTTCGCCCTCGGGCGCCGAGGAGGCCGCCGTCGTCGTGGTGACCACGGCTCCGGCCGGGACCGCCGAAGCGCCGGCCGAGGCGGTCGCCGAGGCACCCGCCGAGGCCGAGCCCGCCCCCGCCAAGAAGACGGCGGCGCGCAAGACCGCGGCGAAGAAGACCACGGCCAAGAAGGCCGCCGCCAAGAAGACGGCGGCGACCAAGAAGACCGCGGCGACGAAGAAGACCACCGCCAAGAAGGCCCCGGCGAAGAAGGCGGCGGAGAAGACCGCCGCGCCTTCCCAGGACTGACCGGCGGGCACGGGCCGCCCTCCCCGCGGGGAGGGCGGCCCGTGCCGATCGGGCGAATTTGACCCTCGAAGGCAGCCGCCCGTAACCTAGACCGTCGGCGTGTCTATCGACGCGCCGCGCCTCTGAGCAACTCCCTCCCGCTCGTCGGGAGAGGCCGCTCGTCCGATTCCGGAACGCCGCGGGCCCTCGGGTCCGTGTGAGTGGCTGGCTTCAGAGGTTTCGATCCCGAGTGAGAGAGAGATCCGCGTGTACGCCATCGTGCGCAGCGGTGGTCGCCAGCACAAGGTTGCTGTCGGCGACATCGTTGAGGTTGACAAGATTTCCACTGCCAAGGTTGGCGACACGGTCGAGCTCTCGACCCTGCTCGTTGTCGACGGCGACGCCGTGACCAGCGACCCGTGGGTCCTGGCCGGCATCAAGGTCACGGCCGAGGTCGTGGACCACCACAAGGGCGCCAAGATCGACATCCTGCGCTACAAGAACAAGACCGGCTACCGCCGTCGCCAGGGTCACCGCCAGCAGTACACGGCGATCAAGGTCACCGGTATCCCCGCGGCTGCGAAGTAAGAGGGACTGAGACATGGCACACAAGAAGGGCGCATCGTCCACCCGGAACGGGCGCGACTCCAATGCCCAGCGGCTCGGCGTGAAGCGCTTCGGCGGTCAGGTCGTCAACGCGGGTGAGATCCTGATCCGCCAGCGTGGCACCCACTTCCACCCGGGCTCCGGCGTCGGCCGTGGCGGCGACGACACGCTGTTCGCCCTGCAGGCCGGTTCGGTGCAGTTCGGCACCCACCGTGGCCGCAAGGTCGTGAACATCGTTCCGGTCGCCTGATCGGATCTTTGCGGAGGCGGACCTCACTTCCCGTAACGGGAAGCGGGTCCGCCTTTCGCGTGTTACTAGATAGACATTCCACCCAGAAGTAACTGGAGGCACAGAACCATGACCACCTTCGTGGACCGCGTCGAGCTGCATGTCGCCGCGGGTAACGGGGGCCACGGCTGCGCCTCCGTTCACCGGGAGAAGTTCAAGCCCCTCGGCGGACCCGACGGCGGCAACGGCGGCCGTGGCGGCGACGTGACCCTGGTCGTCGACCAGGCGGTCACCACGCTCCTCGAGTACCACCACTCGCCCCACCGCAAGGCGACCAACGGCCAGCCCGGCGCCGGTGACAACCGCTCCGGCAAGGACGGCCAGGACCTCGTCCTGTACGTGCCCGACGGCACCGTCGTCCTCGACAAGCAGGGCAACGTGCTCGCCGACCTGGTCGGCCAGGGCACCACCTTCGTCGCGGGCCAGGGCGGCCGCGGCGGCCTCGGCAACGCCGCGCTCTCCTCCGCGCGCCGCAAGGCCCCCGGCTTCGCGCTCCTCGGCGAGCCCGGGGAGGCGCGGGACATCGTCCTCGAACTGAAGACCGTCGCCGACGTGGCGCTCGTCGGCTACCCGAGCGCCGGCAAGTCCTCGCTCATCTCGGTCCTCTCGGCCGCCAAGCCGAAGATCGCGGACTACCCCTTCACCACCCTGGTGCCGAACCTGGGCGTCGTCACGGCCGGCTCGACCGTCTACACGATCGCCGACGTGCCCGGTCTCATCCCCGGCGCCAGCCAGGGCCGCGGTCTGGGCCTGGAGTTCCTGCGTCACGTCGAGCGCTGCTCGGTCCTCGTGCACGTCCTGGACACGGCGACGCTGGAGTCCGACCGCGATCCGGTCTCCGACCTCGACATCATCGAGGAGGAGCTGCGGCAGTACGGCGGCCTGGAGGACCGGCCCCGCGTCGTCGTGCTCAACAAGGTCGACATCCCGGACGGCCAGGACCTCGCGGACATGATCCGCCCGGACCTGGAGGCGCGCGGCTACCAGGTGTTCGAGGTCTCCGCCGTGGCCCGTCTCGGCCTCAAGGAGCTCTCCTTCGCCCTCGCCGGCATCGTCGCCGAGGCGCGCGCGTCCAAGCCGAAGGAGGAGGCGACCCGTATCGTCATCCGTCCGAAGGCCGTCGACGACGCGGGCTTCACGGTCACGTACGACGAGGCCGAGGAGGTGTACCGGGTGCGCGGCGAGAAGCCGGAGCGCTGGGTCCGCCAGACCGACTTCAGCAACGACGAGGCCGTGGGCTACCTGGCCGACCGCCTCAACCGCCTCGGCGTCGAGGACCAGCTGATGAAGGCCGGTGCCCGCGCGGGCGACGGCGTCGCGATCGGTTCCATCGAGAACGCGGTCGTCTTCGACTGGGAGCCGTCGATGATGGCCGGCGCCGAGATGCTGGGCCGTCGTGGCGAGGACCACCGTCTGGAGGCCCCGCGTCCGGCGGCGCAGCGCCGCCGTGACCGCGACGCGGAGCGCGACGACCCGCAGCGCGAGTTCGACGAGTTCAACCCGTTCTAGCCGGGCCCGGGCGGCGCACTCCGCCCGTTCGCCCTTCTGCGGCCGTCCGACGCCCGCGAGGTCCTCAGGGACCGAGCGGTGCGCGGGCGGCCGTCGGCGTTCCCGGAGGACGGGAAGGGGCGGCCCCGGGAGTCCCGTACCATCATCCGTGTGAGTAGTATCACTTCCCCTCAGGTGGCAGGAAAGCTCGGCGTTGTGGTAATCGCACACAATGACGAGGTGTTGGTCGGTGAGGCGATCCGGTCCGTGCTCGACCAGGGCCCCGTGGTCGCCGAAGTCGTGGCCGTCGACGACGGATCGAGCGACGGCACGGCCCGGGTCCTGGACGAACTGGCCGCCCTGCACCCCCGGCTCCGGGTCGTCCACCGCGCGGAGAACAGCGGCGGCTGCGGCACCCCCCGCAACGACGGCTTCCGGGCCGTCACCGCTCCCATCGTGATATTCCTCGACAGCGACGACATCCTGCCCGAGGGTGCCGCCGAGGCCCTGGTGGCGGCGGCCGAACGCCACGGCGCCCCCGTCGCGGTCGGCGCCTGCGTACGGCGCGAGCTGCCCGAGGGCCGCGACGTGCGCTGGCAGCCCGCGCTCTACCACGAGCCCGCCGTCCTGGAGACGGCGGCGGACCTCACGCCGCTGGTGCACGACACGCTCTGCGTCAACAAGGTGTACGACCGCGCCTTCCTCGCCGAGCACGGCATCCGCTTCCCCGACGGCCGCTGCGTCTACGAGGACTTCCTCTTCACCGCCCGCGTCCTGGCCGCCGCGCCGCGCGTCGCCGTCGTCCCCGACACCGTCTACATCTGGCACGTGCGACGGGCCACGGCCCGGCTGTCGATCTCCCTCGACCGGGACGGCATCGCGAACTGGCGGGCGCGGATCGCCGCCCACCGCATGGCCGTGGAGACCTTCGAGTCGGCCGGCCGCAAGGAACTCGCCGCGGCCTGCCGCACCAAGTTCCTCGAACACGACCTGCTCCTGTACGCACGGGAGTTGAGGCTGCGCGACGCCGCGTACCGCACCGGATGGTGGGAGCTGGCCCGGGAGCACCTGGCGACCTTCGGGGAGGGCGACATCGCCGCCGCGACCCCGCCCGCCCGCTGGGCGGCCCGGTTCGTCCTCGCCGCCGAGGAGCCCCGGGACCTGCTCCGGCTGTCCCGGCTCGCCGCGGACCCCGCCCGGCTGCTCCCGCCGTACGCCCGGAGCGGGGGAGCCGCCGTCTGGTCCGAGGACCTGCCCGTGGAACTCGACGGCGTGGACACCCTGCCGCTCGCCGGGCTTCCGCTGCTCGTCGACGGCGAACTGAGGCGGGGGGCGGCCGGGGGCCGGCTGCGGTTCACGGTCCGCGACCTGTACGGACGGCTGCGCGCGGACGCTCCCCGTACCGCCCGCGTCGACTTCCTGCCCCGGGGCGCCGACACGCCCGTCCGCACCGAGCGGGCCGAGCTGGGCGAGGTGCCGGGCGGCTGGTCCGGCCACGTCCCCGTGGGGCTCACGGCCCTGGCCCGCGAGGGCTGCCGCCGGGGGCGGAGGGGCGTCCAGCTCTGGGACGTCCGGATCACGGTGACCTGTGCGGACGGCGCGTCCTTCACGACGGCGCCGCGGCTGCCGGAGGACCGGCAGCGACGGTCGGTCGTGCCGAGCAGCCGGTACGGTGTACTGCTGGTGCGGCAGTACACCACGGCGAACGGCTCGCTGGCGGTACGGCTCGCACCCGGTGTCCGTGACGGGCTCCGGGCGGTGGGGGCCAGGCTCCGCAGGCTCTCCCGCAGTTCTCAGTGAAAGGGGTTTGGGCATGACTTACCTGATCACCGGCGGCGCCGGATACATCGGCTCCCACGTGGTCCGCGCCATGACGCGGGCGGGCGAGCGGGTCGTCGTCCTCGACGACCTGTCCACGGGATACGAGGAGCGGGTGCCCGAAGGCGTTCCCCTGGTGGTCGGTTCCACCCTCGACCGCGAGGTCCTCGACCGGACGATCGCCGAGCACGGCGTGACGGGCGTCGTCCACCTCGCCGCCAAGAAGCAGGTCGGCGAGTCCGTCGAACTGCCGCTGCACTACTACCGCGAGAACGTCATCGGTCTCACCGTCCTCCTGGAGGCGGTCGCCGCCGCGGGCGTGCGCAACTTCCTCTTCTCCTCCTCGGCCGCCGTCTACGGCATGCCGGACGTGGACCTCGTCACCGAGGAGACCCCCTGCCTGCCGCTCAGCCCGTACGGCGAGACGAAGCTGGTGGGCGAGTGGCTGGTCCGCGCCGCGGGCGCCGCGCACGGCATCTCCACGGCCTGTCTGCGCTACTTCAACGTGGCCGGCGCCGCGGCCCCGGAGCTCGCCGACACGGGCGTCTTCAACCTGGTCCCGATGGTCTTCGAGCGCCTCGACGCGGGGGAGTCCCCGCGGATCTTCGGTGACGACTACGACACGCCCGACGGCACCTGCATCCGTGACTACATCCACGTCGAGGACCTGGCCGACGCGCATCTCGTCGCCGCGCGCAAGCTCGCCGAGTGGGCCGAGGCGGGCGAGCCGCGCGACCTGACGGTCAACATCGGCCGTGGCGAGGGCGTCTCCGTCACCGAGATGGTCGAGCTGATCAACGAGATCACCGGCCACACCATCGCCCCCGTGGTCACCCCGCGCCGCCCCGGCGACCCGGCGCGGGTCGTCGCCGCCGCCGACCGCATCGCCGCCGAGCTCGGCTGGAAGGCCCGTCACGACGTGCGCGACATGATCGGCTCCGCCTGGGAGGGCTGGGTCGCCCGCCGCGCCGCGGCGGTCTGACCGCCCGGGTCACCGCGAGCAACCGCCCGGGTCACCGCGAGCACACGACGGGGGAAGGGCCGGGGAGTACGCACTCCCCGGCCCTTCCCCCGTGTCGGTACGCGGTTCCGGCCGGCCCTCAGCGCTCCAGGAAGGCGAAGAGCGCCTCCCAGCGGTCGGTGATCTCGTCGGCGGCGTACCGCTTCACGTTCTCGAAGGCCGCGTCCCCCATGCGGTCCCGCAGTTCCTTGTCGGTGATCAGCGTGCTGATGTGGCCGCCGAGCTCCATGGTGTTGCCCAGCCGTGCGAGCAGACCGTCCTCACCGTCCCGGATGATCTCCCGGACGCCCGGCGCGCAGTCGAAGGCGGCACAGGGCACTCCGGCCGCCATCGCTTCGAGCAGGGTGATCGGGAAGCCCTCGGCCCGGGAGGCCTGGGCGAAGACCGAGGCCCGGGAGAGCGCCCCGAGGACGTCGGTGGTGCGTCCCATCCACTCCACGGAGCCGTCGAGGCCGAGGTCGGTGGTCCGGCGGCGCAGCGTTTCCTCCTCGTCACCCGTCCCGTAGATCCGCAGCTTCCACTCGGGGTGCCGGGGCGCGACCTCCGCCCAGCTGTCGAGCAGTATGTCCACGCCCTTCTCGTGCGAGAGGCGGCCGACGCTGGCGACGGCCTTCTCGGTGCGCGGCGCCGGGACCTCGGGCATGAAGGGCAGGGCGTTGGGCATGTGGCCGACGTTGTCCATGCCGGCCCGGATCCACCGGTCCGCGTCGCCCGGGGTGAGGACGAGGAGCCGGTCGACGTCCTTGTAGTACCGCTTCACCCGGGCGAACCGGGAGGAGGCGGCGGTGGCCGCGTACGACTCGTGGCTCATGCCGATGACGACGAGGCCCTTGGTGTCGGCGAGGGCCACCCACTCCATCGCCCAGGCCTGGGTCACGATCACGACGGCGCCGGACCGGGCGGCGGCGAAGAGGGCCGTCATCCGGTCGGCCCGCTCCCGCATGCCGGCGGCACGGACCGCGTTGCGGCGGCGCTCGGCCGCGTTGAGCCTGCCCTTGACGCCGCGCAGGGTACGGATCTTCGGCGGGTGCGCGTCGTACAGCGTCGTGGTGTCGTACGGCAGCGGGTCGGGGAACTCGTGTCCGCGCCCGGCGGGGGCCGGGCGGATGCCGATGACGTGGACCCGGTGGCCGCGGCCGGTGAACTCCCGGGCCATCTGGTGGGTCCAGGTCGTCACCCCGCCCATCTCGTCCACGCTGTTGGAGACGATGAAGATGTCACGGCCGCCGGACACGGTGGGCTGGTTGGTCACTTCCCGCTCCTGGTGAAGAACTCGTCGACGATCCGACGGGCCGCGTCGCCCCGGTCGTACTCGCTGAATTCCGCGTTGAACCGGCGGCGCGCCGCCGCGTACTTGATGTCGGCCTCGTCCCGCAGATTGGCGACCGCGTCGAAGAACTCGTCCTCCGTCTCCACGACCGGGCCGGGCGCGCGTTCCTTGAGGTCGAAGTAGGTGCCCCGGTTCTCCGTGGCGTACTCGTCGTAGTCGTACGCGAAGAAGACCATCGGGCGGTCGAGCAGCCCGTAGTCGAACATCACGGAGGAGTAGTCCGTGACGAGACCGTCCGCCAGGGCGAGCAGCGGGGTGACGTCGTGGTGACGGGAGACGTCGACGACCCGGCCCCGGACCGACGCCGGAATCCACACGCTGTTCAGGTAGTGCGTCCTGATCAGGAGCGTGTAGGTGTCGCCGAAGCGCTCCGCGAACTCCTCGATGTCGAAGGGCCAGGTGAAGGGGCGTACCTTCCCGCCCGGGTGGGCGCGGAAGGTCGGCGCGTACAGCAGCACCTGCTTCTCCGGGTCGATGCCCAGCTCGGCCGCGAGCGGCCCCCGCTCCCGGCGCCCGGTCCTGCTCTCCTCGGCGCGGGCCCGCACGAGGTCGTCGTTGCGCGGGTAGCCCACCGGCAGCAGCACCTCGTCGCGCAGCCGGAAGCCCTTGGCGAGGGTGTGCCGGTCGTGCTCGCCGCGGATGAGGAAGTGGTCGAAGCGGTCCAGGGACTTCTGGAACGACTCCTGCGCGGCCAGCCCCCGGGACTTGGTGTGGGGCTCGTCGAAACCCATCCGCTTGAGCGCCGTGCCGTGCCAGGTCTGGATGTACGTGGTGCCCGCCCGCTTCGTGAGGCGCAGCGGAAACCCCTGGTTGTCGATCCAGAACTCGGCCTGCGCCAGCGCCCGCAGGTACTGCCAGCTCCAGCGCCGGACGAGGGTGACGTCCTCGGGGAAGCCGGTGGGCTTCGCCCCCGCGTAGGACCAGACGGCCTCGAACGCGACGCCCCGGCGGCGCATCTCCTCGTAGATCGCCTTCGGGCTGTCGCTGTACTGCCTGCCGAGGTGGCTCTCGAAGACGACGAGCCCCTTGCGGATCGGCAGCCTGCTGTAGAACTCGTGGTACACGCGGAGCTTGGTCTCGCCCGAGTTCAGGTCCTTCTTCGCCTTGAGCAGGCGCCGCAGCCCGGTCTTCGCCAGTCCGGCGGCGCGCCCGTGCATGGCGCCCTCGATCATCGCCGAGGTGCGCACGGCCGCCTTGCCCTCGGCGACGAGGACGTACGACAGGTTGCCCTTCCTGGTGACCTCGGGGACGAAGCGGTCGGAGACCAGTTTCGTCAGCCGGGGGCGGATCCGCAGGCTCTCGGCCTCGTCGACGGGGGTGCCGCCGACGGACACCCGGGTCCTGAGGCGCTGACCGTCGACCGTGAGGATCAGCCGGACGTCCCAGACCACGTCGATGACGCCGAGGGGCCGTACCGTACGGGCGATGTCCGCCCGGCCCTCCCACTCGATCGAGTCGCCGGCGTGGCGGAGCGCGGTGACCGGGACGCGGGCGGTCCTGCCGCCGACGCTGCGGCGGGGCGAGAACTCCAGGACCGCTTCGAGCTTCGCGTCCGGGCCGATCCGGCCCAGCGGGTTGACCACCCGTCCGGCGAGGCTGACGACCCCGTCACGGCTGGAGTACGAGGTCAGCCGGTTGCCCAGGGCCAGCGAGGTCAGCGGCCTCGTGTGGTAGTTGGACGGGGTGACGTCCAGGATCCGGCGGCCCTGCTCGGTGTCCAGGTGCTCGGCGCACCAGTAGATCCGCTCGTCCCGCTCGGCGAGCGGGTTGGTGAGCCGGCCCGGGTTGGTGAGCGCCTCGGTGGCCGGCAGGAGGTTGGTCCAGTCCTCCTTGCTCAGCAGGTAGGCGCAGATGGCCTGCAGGCGGTTGACCTCCTCGTACGCCCGCGGGTCGATCTCGGCGAGATAGCCGTTGGCCAGCTCGGCGAACTCCCGGCGGTAGTCCTCGCCGAGGAGCGGCAGGTCCCGCAGGTGGAGGACCAGGTCGTGCTTGAGGAACTTGATGTCCTTGCGGTACTTGAGCTCGTCGTGGCCCTCGCTCTCCAGGAGGGCGTCCACCCGGCGGTGGATCTCCATGCGGTGCACGAAGTTGGCGATCTCGTGCCGCCGGTTGCTGATCGACTTGGCGGCGGCGCTCTCCTGCACGTTCCAGTAGTAGACGTGGTTGGGGATCAGCGTGATCCGGTTCGCGGCGACGTAGGCCCTGGCCGAGAAGAGCAGGTCCTCGTAGTGGATCCCGACCGGGAACTCCAGCCCCTGTTCGAGGAGGAACGCGCGCCGGTAGCACTTGTTCGTCGACAGGGTGTCGAAGACCAGCAGGTCGGGCAGCTCGGTGATCGAGTCGATCGTCCGGGTCCGCGAGTAGAGCCAGGGGTACCACTCGGTGGTCCTGCGGTTGCGGCTGTCCAGATGGACCCGGACGCACAGGCCGGAGACCAGGTCGGAGCCGGTGCTCTCGGCGGCGGCGAGCATGTTGCGGCAGGCGTTGCGCTCCAGCACGTCGTCACTGTCGAGGAACATGACGTACGTGCCGGTGGCCTGCCGGATGCCGTGGTTGCGAGGCGCGCCGCAGCCACCGCTGTTGCGGGGCAGCTGGAACGCCCGCACCCGGTCGGGGTGTTCGGCGGCGAGCGCCTGGGCGACCGCGTACGTGTCGTCCTTGCTGCAGTCGTCGACGATCACCACTTCGACGCCGTGCAGGGTCTGATCCAGAACCGACCGCACGGCCGTCGGCAGACGCTCTGCGTCGTTGTAGGCGATGACGACCACGGAGACGTCAGGCACTTGCACCTCGATTCACTTGTCTTTCCTCCAGACGCCCCCAAACTACCTTGTGTTCAGGGTCGGTCACGCAGTGTCATATGCCGCCGGGTCCTCGGTCAGGGGCGGCTCAGCCGGTCCACGCCGTAGTACGCGGCCGTGCACCGGGCGGCCCAGTCCCGGGCGTACACCTTGGTGAAGAAGGGCTCCGCGAGCCCTCCGATCAGCAGTGGGCGGTACGTCACGTCCGTCCGGCCGGCCGCCGCCTCCGCCCGGATGCGGGCGTCCTGCCGGTCCCACGCCAGGCTGCGCGCCACCGTCTGCGTGGTCAGCGTCCGTACCGTGGGCACCAGCGCGGCCGTACCGGCCACGGCGACGGCCCCGGCGGCGACGAGAGCCGCGCAGCGCGCGGCACGGACGCCTCGGGGCGCGGGACGTGCACCTGCGGGCGTGGGGTGGGCGCCGGGGGACGCCGGGCGGGTGCCGGGGGATGTGGGGTGGATGTCCGTGGGCGCGGGGCGCGCCGCGAGCCACCGCCCGAGGCGGTGCCCGAGCCAGGCCCCGTAGCCGCAGAGTGCGATCAGGAACGCCACGAGGAAGCTGGTCCACGCGCGCGCGTACGTCCAGCCGCCCGCCCCGTACCCGCCGCGCAGGCCGTACGTGGCCACCAGGCTCCCCAGCGCGATCAGGGGCACCGGCAGGACGGCGGCGGCCAGGAACGTTCCCCTCGGCGGCCGGTCGGCCGCTTCGCGCGGCGAGGAGCGGCGGTCCGGGAACGCCACCGCCAGACCGACGAGCACCCCGACGGCGAGGGCGCCCGCGTACGCCCACTGCCCGCCGATCGTCTCCCAGATCCGGTTCCAGTCCCGGAGCGTCGCCCCGAGCTCGGACAGCGACAGCGGCCTCTCCGGCTGCTGGGAGCGCCGCCAGCGGGCGCCGGGCGACGTGGAGAGCACCACGAGACCGGCCACGAGGCCCAGGCACCAGGCCGCACACCAGGTCGAGGCGTACCGGTCACGGGTGAGACCGAGCCGGGGGAGGCAGAGCACGCCCGCCGCCGCGGCGATCAGTCCGGACATCGCGACGAAGGGCTCGCTGAGCGTGCCGGCCGCGGTGCCGAACACGACCGCCGAGCCGACGGCGGTACTGCGTGCCCAGCGCCACCGGCTCCGGGCCGCCCACACGGCGGAGAGGACCGCCCAGACACCGAGAATGCTCGGCACGGTGTGGGACACGGTGGCCGGAGCCCAGAGCAGCGCCTGGTACGGGCGGGTACCCGCGAAGAGCAGCAGCGCCTCCAGGACCAGGACGGCCGCCGCGGTCGCCGCCGGGGGGAACGGCAGGCGCAGCGCGCGCAGCGCCTCGCGGGCGAGGAGGAAGAGGCCGGCGGCGAGCGCGACCACCAGGAAGGCGGGCAGCAGCTTCGGCCCGCGCATGTCCTCGGAGTAGAGCAGACCGGTCAGGAAGGCGTTCGTCACGCGCCCGTTCTGCGTACGGTAGAAATCCGCGGTGATGCCCAGGACGCCCATGTCCCGGGCCTTCCACAGCGCGCACCAGTCGTCCGACGTGGGGCGTACGTAGACGCCGAGGAAGGCGCCGACCGACAGCAGGGCCCCGGCGCAGACGGCGACGACGAACGAGACGCCGCGCAGCGCCCGGGGGAGCCGCCCTCCGTAGGCGGTCCCGCCGTCCTCGCCGTCCTCCGGCCTTCGTACCTCGCCGCGCTCCGAGATGGTCGTCCTGCTCACCGGTGGTCGCTCCCGCTGACCCGAAGGTCGCCTCTATGGGTGACAAATGGGTGAAACTGTCACGCATACCAATATCTTCCCCACATGCTTTGCTGCATGGACGACATGCCGACCGGGGGCGGTCACTCGGGCGACGCCGGTCGGTCACCGCCGCTCCGTACCCTGGCCGCGCTGCTCAAGGAAGTCCGGCGGCGGTCCCCTCAGGACGTACTCTCGCCCATCCCTCTGGAGTGACCGTTCATGACCAGGCTTTCCGTCGTCGTCCCCTGTTACAACGAGGAAGACGTCGTCGAGCGCTTCGACGCGCGAATGCGACAGGTGCTCGACACCCTCCCCGTCGGCTACGAGATCTGCTACGTCGACGACGGCAGCTCCGACGGAACGCTGGACAAGCTCCGGGCGATCGCCGCCCGGCACCCGCACCGCACCCAGTACGCCTCCTTCAGCCGCAACTTCGGCAAGGAGGCCGCCATGCTCGCCGGCCTCCGCAAGTCCACCGGCGACGCCGTGGTCATCATGGACGCCGACCTCCAGCACCCGCCCGAACTCCTCGCGCGCATGCTGGACCTGCACCAGCAGGGCCACGACCAGGTCATGGCGCGGCGGACCCGCGAGGGCGACAAGAAACTCCGTTCCGCGTTCAGCCGTATGTACTACCGGGCCGTCAACCGCTGGGTCGACGTGGAACTCACCGACGGCGTCGGCGACTTCAGGCTGCTCTCCCGCCCCGCCGTGGACGCGCTGCTCTCCCTGCCCGAGTACAACCGCTTCTCCAAGGGCCTCTTCTCCTGGATCGGCTTCGACACCGTCACCTTCGACTACCAGAACGCCGCACGCGAGGGCGGTGAGACGAAGTGGAAGTTCAGCTCCCTGGTCAACTACGGCATGGACGGGCTGATCTCCTTCAACAACCGGCCGCTGCGCATCGCCCTCTGGCTCGGGATGATGCTCACCGGCCTCGCCGCCCTCTACGCCGTCTGGGTGACGGCCAACGCCCTCACCCAGGGCGTCACCGCCCCCGGCTACGTCACCCTGGTGGCGATCATCGTCGGCCTCGGGGGCGTGCAGATGGTGATGCTGGGGCTGATCGGCGAGTACATCGGCCGCATCTACTACGAGACCAAGCGCCGGCCGCACTTCCTCGTGAAGGAGACCCACCGCTCCTTCGGACGCGCGGCCGCCGAACGCGCCGCCGCCGAGCGGATCCGCGTCGTGGCCACCGAGGGGGAGCGCTGATGGGGACGGGCCCCGGCGCGAAGCCCGGTGCCGAGCCCGACGAGAAGTCCGGCGCGAAGTCCGGTGCCCGGTCCGGCGTCACGCGGCGCGGGCGGCTCGCCGAGATATTCCGCTTCGCCCTGGTCGGCGGCGTCAACACCGGCACCTTCTTCGGGTGTTACCTGCTGCTCCACCCCTGGATGCCGTACTTCGCCGCGTACTCCCTCGCCTTCCTCCTCAGCATGATCGGCTCCTTCTTCCTCAACACGTACTTCACCTACCGCACCCGGCCCACCTGGAAGAAGTTCGCCCTCTTCCCCCTCACCAACGTCACCAACTACCTGGTGCAGAGCGTCGGTCTGTACGCGCTCGTCACCTGGGCCGGAATGGACGACAGGATCGCGCCACTCGTCGCGGCCGTCGTCGCCATCCCCTTCACCTACCTGATCTCCCAGCGGATCCTGGTGCCCCGGAGCGCGGGACGGGATTCCTCCGCCTCGGGTCCAGGGAGCGAAACGGACGAGCGGCAGCCCTCCCGGCTCGCGTAGATTGCCTGGCAGCCGCGGCGGGGAGCACGCGTCGCGCGGGACAGCCGAGTGAGGACGACGCAGGTGACGACGCAGGTGACGGGACAGACGGACGTGGCAAGGCAGTACGTGACGGAGGCCCGCAGGATCGTCGTCAAGGTCGGCTCCTCCTCGCTCACCACGGCCTCCGGGGGACTCGACGCCGACCGCGTCGACGCCCTCGTCGACGTCCTCGCCAAGATCCGCAGCGGCGGCGAGAAGGAGATCGTCCTCGTCTCCTCCGGTGCCATCGCGGCGGGCCTCGCACCGCTCGGCCTCACCCGCCGCCCCAAGGACCTCGCCCGTCAGCAGGCCGCCGCCAGCGTCGGCCAGGGGCTCCTCGTCGCCCGGTACACCGCCTCCTTCGCCCGCTACGGCGTCCGTGTCGGACAGGTCCTCCTCACCACCGACGACACCAGCAGGCGGGCCCACTACCGCAACGCCTACCGGACCCTCGACCAGCTGCTCGCGATGGGCGCGTTGCCCGTCGTCAACGAGAACGACACCGTCGCCACGGACGAGATCCGCTTCGGCGACAACGACCGGCTCGCCGCCCTCGTCGCCCATCTCGTCCGCGCCGACCTGCTCGTCCTGCTCTCCGACGTCGACGGTCTCTACGACGGGGACCCGTCCAAGCCCGGCACGTCGCGGATCGCGGAGGTCAGCGGACCCGAGTCCATCGCCCACGTGGAGATCGGCTCGGCCGGCAAGGCGGGCGTCGGCACCGGCGGCATGGTCACCAAGGTCGAGGCCGCCCGGATCGCCGCCGCCGCCGGCATCCCCGTGGTCCTCACCTCCGCGAGCCGCGCCGCCGACGCCCTCACCGGCCGTGACACCGGCACGTACTTCCACCGCACCGGCCGCCGCTCCGCCGACCGGCTCCTCTGGCTCGCCCACGCCTCCACCCCGCAGGGCACCCTCACCCTGGACGACGGAGCCGTACGAGCCGTCGTCGAGGGAAAGAAGTCCCTGCTCGCGGCCGGTGTCGCGGGAGTCGAGGGCGACTTCGTGGCCGGCGACCCCGTGGAGCTCCGCGACACCGAGGGCCGGGCCGTCGCCCGCGGTCTCGTCAACTTCGACGCCAAGGAGCTGCCCCGGATGCTCGGGCGCTCCACCCCCGCGCTCGCCAGGGACCTCGGGCCCGAGTACGAGCGCGAAGTCGTCCACCGCGACGACCTGGTCGTCATCCGCTGACCCTCCCGTCCCTCCCGAAACGGCTGAAAGTGCGGCCATCCGGAAGGGACGTTTACCAAAACCGCCCCACGTGCCGCCTCGGGCTGGTCAACTTTGTCTCGGGGGTAAGAGCAGGGCGGGGTACAGCACCACACGCATCACACAGGAGGCCGCCGGTGAGACGAGCGCGCCCAGGGGCACCGCCCCGAGGGACTGCCGAACGCGCCCTGACCAGTGTCGAGGCCGGAGCCGACTTCGACGAGGCACGGGACAGGTCCACGGACAGGAAGACCGAGACCACCACCGAGACATGTGAGGTTCGCGAGGCGCGTGAGATGCGAGCCAGGGAACAGCCCGTGTCCAAACTCTGGCACATCACCCTCAGCGTGTCGGGTGTGGAGTCGCCGCTGGCGGAGGTGCGACGCGGGCTCGAACAGCTGGCCCACGACCACCCCTTCCTGCTGACCAGCCGGTACGCCAACGACCACGCCGAGATCAGGTACTGGGAGGAGGCCCGCGACCTGCACGACGCCGCGGCCGTCGCCCTGCGCCTGTGGGGCGAGCACCGGCAGACCGCCAAGCTGCCGCCGTGGGAGATCGTCGGACTCGAGGTCATCGACCGCGAGACCTATCACCAGCGGATCGCGGAGGGCTACGGCCCGCCCCCGGCCGCCCCGGTCGGCGTCCACCCGTACTGAGCGGCGGCCGCGCGCCCCGGCGCGTGCGTCTCATGAGCGGGGACGCACGTCTCGGAGTGCGGGATACGTGAGGGATGTCCGCAGGGGTGCCAGTACCCTGCGGGCATGACCTCGCTCACGCCCCTCGACAACCTCTCCCCGGTCACCCGGGCCGCCTATCGGGCTCGTGGCGCCGCCGCCGAAATCGCGCCACTCCCGCGCGCGGCCAAGGACGACGCTCTGCTGGCGATCGCGGACGCCCTCGAAGTCCGCACCGCCGAGATCGTCGAGGCCAACGCCGAGGACATCGCCAAGGCCCGCGAAGCCGGGACCAGCGAGGCGATCATCGACCGGCTCACCCTCACCCCGGAGCGCGTCCGGGCCATCGCCGCGGACGTCCGCGACGTCGCCGCGCTGCCCGACCCCGTCGGCGAGGTCGTCCGCGGTTCCACCCTCCCCAACGGCATCGACCTGCGCCAGGTCCGCGTGCCGCTCGGCGTCGTCGGCATCATCTACGAGGCCCGCCCCAACGTCACCGTCGACGCGGCCGCCCTCTGCCTCAAGTCCGGCAACGCCGTCCTGCTCCGCGGCTCGTCCTCCGCGTACGCCTCCAACACCGCCTTGGTGAAGGTCCTGCGGGACGCCGTCGGCGGCGCCGGGCTGCCCGCCGACGCCGTCCAGCTCGTCCCCGGCGAGTCCCGCGAGTCGGTCCGCGAGCTGATGCGCGCCCGCGGCCTCGTCGACGTCCTCATCCCGCGCGGCGGCGCCTCCCTGATCCGGACGGTCGTCGAGGAGTCCATCGTCCCGGTCATCGAGACCGGCACCGGCAACTGCCACGTCTACGTCGACGCGCAGACCGACCTCGACATGGCCGTCGACATCCTGCTCAACTCCAAGGCCCACCGGGTCAGCGTCTGCAACGCGGCCGAGACCCTCCTCGTCCACCAGGACGTCGCCGAGGCCTTCCTGCCCCGGGCCCTCGACGCCCTCGCGGAGGCCGGCGTCACCGTCCACGCCGACGAGCGGGTCCTCGCCCACGCCGAGGGCTCCAAGGCCACCGTCGTCCCCGCCACGCCCGAGGACTGGGAGACCGAGTACCTCTCGTACGACATCGCCGCCGCCGTCGTCGACTCCCTCGACAAGGCCGTCGAGCACATCCGGACGTGGTCCTCCGGTCACACCGAGGCGATCGTCACCACCTCGCAGGCCGCCGCCCGCCGCTTCACCCAGCTGGTCGACTCCACCACGGTCGCCGTGAACGCCTCCACCCGGTTCACGGACGGCGGAGAGTTCGGCTTCGGCGCCGAGATCGGCATCTCCACCCAGAAGCTGCACGCCCGGGGCCCCATGGGCCTTCCCGAGCTGACCTCGACCAAGTACATCGTCACCGGCGACGGCCACGTGCGGTAATCCCTCCTTTCGGTACGGGCGGGGAGGGTTCGCACTCTCCCTGCCCAAAACCCCCTTCCCGGTCTACTCTGAATCCGTGCCGGACGACGTGGGGGGCAGGCCGTTCCAGGACGGCGGGGACCCCGAGGACTCTGTCGACCGCGGAGGCGCCGACGAGGTCTACGCCGACGTGGTGTTCGACGAGGACTTCGTACGGGCGGCCGCCGTGCACGAGCCGACCGCGGTCGAGCGGCTCCTCGCAGCCGCCCAGGCCCGCGCCGAGGCCGAGGCGGCCCGCGCCCGCGCCGGCGGAGGACCAGCCGATGACGACCCCTACGAGGACCTCCACGACCCCACAGATCCCGTCTACGAGCCCGATGACGTCGGCGACGACGCCAGCCCCTACGGCCGCCACGGCGGCGCCCTGCGGCCCTACCGGGGCAGCCCCCGCTGGCACCGGCCCGTCGCCTGGCTGCTCGCGGTCCTCATGGGGGTCGGCATGGTCGCCCTGGCCTTCAGCGCCGTCTACCGGGGCGCCGCCGCCAACCGCCAGGACCAGGTCCCTCCGCCGGCCACGACCGGTGTCGACACCCCCAAGCCGCATCCGGCCCCACCCGCCGCCCACGCCCCCGCGGCACGGTCGGCGTCCCCCGAATAGCCGCTCGGCGTCCCCGAGCGGCCGAACCCCCGCCCCCGGCTCCACCGGGCACCGGCGCGCCCTACGGCGGAATTCTTCGGAACTTGTCGTGTACCTGGGCGTTTACCGAAGCTCCCGCGGACCTACCCTGAAGGTATGGCAGGGCGTGGCGACCCGCCTGAGGGGACGCCCGAGGGGCTCCCCGGCGGTGAGGACGAATACCGATCCGTCGTCTTCGACGAGGCGTTCGTCCGTGCTGCCCACCTCCAGGAGTTCTCGGCCCAGGAACGGATGGGGGAGCACGCCCAGGCCGTCCGCAGCCGCGCCTCCTCCTGGGAGGGCAGGAGCGGTTCCCACCAGGCCGTCCTGCTGGTCCTGCTGGTCCTCCTCGCCTTCGGCACCGCCATCTACCTGGGTGTCCGCAACCCCTACCAGCCCCCCGTCGACCAGCCGGCCGAGCCGCTGCGGACCACCGTGGTCCCGCTCGCCCCCCGAGGCCCCGTGGTGGGCGGGGTCCCGGCCCGGCTCTTCGACCGCGGCCCCGCCGCCGAGCACCGCACCGGGGCCGCAGGCATCGACCTGCCCGTCACCGGCCGCACCACCCACTTCGCCGAGAGCCAGGTCGTCACCGCCCTCGGCATCGCCAAGGACTACCTGGTGGCCTCCGCCCTGGAACCCGACGTCCTGTCCGGGGCGACCGTCCGGCCCGTGCGCCTGCTGATCGACCCGGACCAGCTGGCACAGTTCGACCGCAGCGCCGAGGCACCGGCCGACGACGGCCGACACGCCCTCGCCGGCTGGCTCGTCCGCTTCGACCCGCGCCAGGTGGCCCTCGCCGACCCCGCCGTCCGGGTCCAGGGCACCCTCCGCTTCGAGGAGACCGGCCCCGACACCCTGGACGTCACCGCGGACCACACGTACACCTACGCCCTCCGCCCGGCCGTCCGGGGGACGGGGCCGGTCGCCGGGGCGTCCCTCTTCACCGTCCACCGCGAGCTGCACTTCCGCTTCGACCGCGAGGACCTGCGCATGCACCGCGCCGAGCTGGTGACCAGCACCGTCGAGGCCGGCCCGCAGGCGTGCGGCGGGGACACCACCGGCTCCCTGAAGCCGCTCCTGGCGGGAGCCCGGGCCCCCGAGACCGGCGGCGGCCCCCCGGTCACCGACCCGTACGCCACGGACCGACCCGCCGCCCCCTCGCTGTGCGGAGCGCTGGCGCCGAGCGCTCAGCCCTCGCTCTGACCGCCACCGGAGCCGCTGCCCGAGCCGCCCTCCGTGCCCTTGTCGCCCCCGGCCGTCGTCCCGCCGTCGTCCGCCGTCTTCGGGCCGGGACCGCCGCTGAACCGGTTGCGCAGCCGCCCACCGAGGTCGCCCGCGAGGTCACCGGCGCCTCCGGCTATGTCCCCGACCAGCTTCATCAGCGGATCCTTGCTGGTCCGCACCGTGTCGGCGTAGTGCCCCGCCGACTCGCGGAAGGAGTCGGTGACCGAGGTGTCCTTGTCCTCCGAGCGCTTCGGGTAGTGACCGTCCATGATCCGCTGGAAGTCCCGGCTCTCCGACCACTTCTTCAGCTCCGCCGCCCGGACGGTGGTGAAGGGGTGCGTCCGCGGCAGCAGGTTGAGGATCTTCAGGACCGAGTCCCGCAGGTCCCCCGCCTTCTCGTACTCGTCGGCCTGGGCGAGGAACGCGTCCACGTTCATCTCGTGGAGGTGGTTGCCGCCGGCGATCTTCATCAGACCGCGCATCGAGGCCCGCACGTCCTGCCCGACGAGCAGCCCGGCCCGGTCGGCGGAGAGCTCCGACTTGCGGAACCACTCGCGCAGCGCCGTCACGATGGCCATGATCGCGACGTTCCCCAGTGGGATCCAGGCGACCTTGAGCGCCAGGTTGGTGAGGAAGAGCAGCACCGTGCGGTACACGGAGTGCCCGGAGAGGGCGTGCCCGACCTCGTGGCCGACGACCGCCCGCATCTCCTCCTCGTCGAGGAGCTCCACCAGACCGGTGGTGACGACGATGATCGGCTCGTCGAGGCCGATGCACATGGCGTTGGGCTTCGGGTCCTGCGTCACGTACATCGGCGGGACCTTCTCCAGGTCCAGGATGTAACAGGCGTCCCGCAGCATCTCGTTGAGATGGTTGAACTGCGCGTCGCTCACCCGGACGGAGTCCGAGAGGAAGAGGAGTCGCAGGCTGCGCTCGGGCAGCAGCCCGCTGAGCGCCTTGAAGACGGTGTCGAAGCCGCTGAGCTTGCGCAGCGCCACCAGCGCCGAGCGATCGGCAGGATGCTCGTAGGCCCGCGAGGAGATGCCGGGGAACCGCCTGCGCTGCCTGCTCGGCACGTTCCCCTGGTCGTTCTCGGTCATGGATGCCCCCTGTTCGTACGAGTCGGTGCTCGTCCCCCTGACGCACCCCACCCTAGGCGTTGGCGCTACCGCGTGCCGGAGCCTGTGGATAACTCGGCCGTCTCCTCGGAGCCAACGCCTGAGTCGGCGTGAGCGTGCCGGAACGGCCCGCATACGATGTGCGCGAAGTCTCCGCTCCCATCCCCGATCGATAGGTCTGTCGAAGATGAGCCTCCACAGCACCGCCGCCAACCTGGTCTCTCTCGCCGAGGGCGCCGAGCACGGCGGCAACCACGAAAGCCTCAGCCCCTACCTCACCGGCTTCGGTGCCTTCGGCGCCCTGATGCTGCTGCTGTGGATCACCACCCGCTTCAACCGCGACCGCTGAACCGGCGACCCTGATCAGGCGTCCGCTGCCGTGCCAGTAGGCTCTGCACGCATGGGAGAGCAGGAAATGCCTACTGGCGGGCGCGGGAAGCGCCGACTCGGCGTGATGGGCGGAACCTTCGACCCGATCCACCACGGACACCTGGTGGCGGCCAGCGAGGTCGCCGCCCTGTTCCACCTGGACGAGGTGGTGTTCGTACCGACCGGGCAGCCGTGGCAGAAGAGCGACAAGACCGTGTCGGCGCCCGAGGACCGCTATCTGATGACGGTCATCGCGACGGCGTCCAACCCGCAGTTCTCGGTCAGCCGCATCGACATCGACCGCGGCGGCGCGACCTACACCATCGACACCCTGAGGGACCTGCGCGCCCTCAACACCGACTCGGACCTCTTCTTCATCACCGGGGCCGACGCGCTGTCGCAGATCCTCACCTGGCGCGACGCCGAGGAGCTCTTCTCGCTCGCGCACTTCATCGGCGTCACCCGGCCCGGCCACGACCTCACCGACGACGGACTGCCCAAGGGCGGCGTCTCGCTGGTCGAGGTTCCCGCGCTCGCCATCTCCTCCACCGACTGCCGGGCGAGGGTCGCGCAGGGGGATCCCGTCTGGTACCTGGTCCCGGACGGCGTGGTGCGCTACATCGACAAGCGCCAGTTGTACCGCGGCGAGTGAGCTCCGGGGAGGGGCACCGGTGAACGATCAGCAGCATCCGTACGACCCGTACTATCCGCAGCCGCAGATCATCGGCTACGACGAGTACGGGCAGCCGGTGTACCAGCAGCCGCAAGCGCCGCAGCAGGCGCAGCCGCCCCAGCAGACGCAGGGGCAGCACTACGACTCGCAGAGCTACGACCCGCAGCAGTACGACCCGTACGGCGGGCAGCAGCAGTCGCAGCAGGGGTACGGCTACGACCCCTACGCCGCCCAGCAGCCGCCGCCGCAGCCCCAGGAACCGCAGTACGACCCGTACGGACAGCAGGGCTACGCCCATCCCTCCCCGTACGACACGGGGCAGCAGTGGGCCACTCAGACCCAGCCGGCCCCCGGCCCCACCTCCACCCCCGGGCCCATGACGCAGGCCGCGCCGGCCGCCCCCGAGGCTCCGGCGGCGCCCGTCGCGGCCCCGGCAGGTGTTCCCGGGCAGCGCCCCGCGTCCGAACGGCCGGCCCCGGCCCGGCCGGCCGACGACGACCGGGAGTACCGCACCGAGCAGTTCTCGTTCATCGAGGAGCCCGACGAGGACTCCGAAGACGTCATCGACTGGCTGAAGTTCACCGAGAGCCGTTCCGAGCGGCGCGAGGAGGCCAGGCGGCGCGGCCGCAACCGGGTCGTCGCGCTCGCCGTCGTGCTCGTCCTCGCGGTCGTGGGAGGCGTCGGCTACCTCTGGTCCGCGGGCCTCCTCCCGGGAGCGTCCGAGGAGGAGCGGAAGGGGGGGAACACGGCGACCGGCCCCCAGAAGCGCGACACGATCGTCGTCCACCTCCACGACACCAGGAACGGCGGCACCTCCACCGCCCTGCTGGTGGACAACGCGACCACCCGCCAGGGCACCACGGTCCTCATCCCCAACTCCGTCGTCGTCGCCGACGACGAGGGCTCCGCGACCACCCTCGGCAAGTCCGTCGAGGACGACGGGGCGGGCGGCACCCGGGAGGCGATCGACAACCTCCTCGGCACCCGGATCACCGGCACCTGGCGCCTGGACACCCCGTACCTGGAGAACCTCGTCGAGACCGTCAGCGGTATCGAGATCGACACCGACACGGACGTGCCCGACACCAAGAAGGGCGCCGAGCCGCTCGTCAGAAAGGGCGAGAAGCAGACGCTGAGCGGCCGCGCCGCCGTCGCCTACGCCACCTACCGGGCGCCCGGCGAGGCCGAGGCCGAGCAGCTCCAGCGCTTCGGGCAGGTCATGTACGGCGTGCTGCGCAAGATCTCCTCCGACCCCGAGGCCGCCACGGTCACCATCCAGACCCTCCAGCAGATCCTCGACCCCTCGCTCCCCGAGAAGGACCTGGCGGCCTCCCTGGCCAGGCTCGCCGAGCACGCCAAGATCGGCGACCACAAGACGGTCCTGCTCCCGGTCGGCGAGGACGGCGAGCTGACCGAGGACGCCGGCGCCGGTGTGGTGAAGGACATCCTCGGCGGAAAGGTCACCGCGCCCGAGGCGGGCGAGGTGCCCCGCGTCTCGGTGCGGGACGGTTCCGGGAAGGAGGCGACAGAGTCCGCCAAGATCGCTCTGATCAACGGCGGGTACACCTTCGTGGGCGGCGCCGAGACGGCCACGAGGGAGAAGTCGCAGGTCCTCTACGGTGACGACGCCCAGAAGGCGACGGCGGCCGAGGTCGCCACCGCGCTGGGGCTGCCGGCCGGCGCGGTCACCAAGGGCAAGCCCTCCGGCACGGCCGCGGTCACCGTGGTCCTGGGCCGGGACTACGAGGTTCCGGAGGCCCGGTAACGGCGCTCCGGAAAACGTTGGCGGGGCCGTCGGCGGTCCGTGAGACCCTGGAGGGGTACTGGACCGCCGACGAAAGCCTGCATGTGACCGCCACGGATCGCTCCATCGAACTCGTCAACGCCGCCGCTCAGGCGGCCGCCGACCGGCTCGCGCACGACATCATCGCGTACGACGTCAGTGATGTGCTGTCGATCACCGACGCCTTCCTGCTCGCCTCCGCGCCCAACGACCGCCAGGTCAAGTCGATCGTCGACGAGATCGAAGAGCGCCTGAACAAGGACCTCGGCGCCAAGCCGGTCCGCCGCGAGGGCGACCGCGACGCCCGCTGGATCCTCCTGGACTACGTCGACATCGTCGTCCACGTCCAGCACAGCGAGGAGCGGGTCTTCTACGCCCTGGAGCGGCTCTGGAAGGACTGCCCCGAGCTGTCGCTCCCCGAGGATGCGCAGAAGACGCGCGGCAAGGGCGCCGAGCACGCCGAACTGACCGGTGTCGACCTCAACGACCACGCCGCCGGGCTCCCCGACGAAGCGGACGGTGAGCTGCGCTGAGCGCCACCAAGGGCGGCAGAGGCCGCCGCATCGTCCTCTGGCGCCACGGCCAGACCTCCTGGAACCTGGAGCGCCGCTTCCAGGGCTCGACCGACATCGAGCTGACGGAGGCCGGCGTCGCCCAGGCGCGCCGGGCCGCACGGCTGCTCGCCGCGCTGAAGCCGGACGCCATCGTCGCCTCCGACCTGAAGCGGGCGGCGGCCACCGCCGCCGAGCTTGCCGTGCTCACCGGCCACCCCGTCGCCCACGACTCCGCGCTGCGCGAGACGTACGCGGGGGAGTGGCAGGGGCTGACCCATGACGAGATCGTGGCGCGGTACGGCGATCAGTACGCCGCCTGGAAGCGCGGCGAGCCCGTGCGCCGGGGCGGCGGAGAGCTGGAGACCGAGGTGGCCGACCGGGCCGCCCCGGTGGTCCTGGAGCACGCCGACAAGCTGCCCGATGACGGCACGCTCGTCGTGGTGAGCCACGGCGGCACGATCCGCACCACCATCGGCCGGCTCCTGGAGCTGGAGTCGCGGCACTGGGAGAGCCTGGGCGGCCTCTCGAACTGCTGCTGGTCGGTCCTCGGCGAGGGCGCCCGCGGCTGGCGTCTGATGGAGCACAACGCGGGCACGCTGCCCGAGCCGGTCCTCGGCGACGACGACTGAGTCCCGCGACCGGCCTGCCGGACCCGGATTTCACTTTCCGGCAGGTCACAGGCTAAAGTTCTTCTTGTTCGCAGCGCGGAGCGCGAAGAACACGAGGGGCTATAGCTCAGTTGGTAGAGCGCCTGCATGGCATGCAGGAGGTCAGGAGTTCAATTCTCCTTAGCTCCACAATCACCGGATCCCGTCCCCAGCAGGGGGCGGGATTCGTCGTTCCGTCACCTTCCGCTCCGTCGTCCCGCGCAGGGACGCGAGCCCCTCGCGGCTCTCCTCGTCATTGGGCGTATAGGTGACGATCCGGCACTCCGGCATCCCGTTCACGGAGAGGGAGACCGAGGTCAACCGGACCTCGCCGACCCGCTCGTGGCGGAAGGTCTTCACCCGCGTCCCCGGCGGGACCACGTCGCCGCTCCGCCACAGCCGGGCGAACTCCGGACTGGCCTCCGCGAGACGTCGTACGAACTCCTCCCAGGCGGGCTCGCCCACATGACGCCCGTACCCGCCGCGCAACTGGGCCACCATCAGGGGCAGCTCGCGCGTCCGGTCGACCACCGGGCACATGGGGCCGGGCACGCTGAACAGCGTCCACAGCACGTTGCGTATGCCGAACGGGCCCGTGTCCGGGACCTGCCCTCCCTCCCCGGCCTGTCCGCCTTGTGCCCTCTGCTCGTCCGGGAAGAAGAGCCGCTCGTACATGGCGTTGGTCGCGAGCACGTCGTACCGCGCGTTGTAGAGCACCGCCGGGTGCGGATCGAGGGCGTCGAGGATGCCCTGGATCTCCGGGCTGACCACCGCGGTGTCGGCGGCGGCCCGCTCCGGGGCGTACGGCACCTCGGCCAGGTGGTAGAGGTGCTCGCGCTCGGGCCGGTCGAGCCGCAGCGTGCGGGCGACCGCGTCGAGCACCTGAGCCGAGGCGTTGATCGGGCGTCCCTGTTCCAGCCAGGTGTACCAGGTGACGCCGACCCCGGAGAGCTGGGCGACCTCCTCACGGCGCAGCCCAGGCGTACGGCGGCGGAGCCCCGGCGGCATCCCCACGTCCTCCGGGGTCACCCTGGCCCTGCGGCTGCGCAGGAACGCGGCCAGCTCCGGCCGTCGGCGCCGCTGTGTCGGTACTGCCGCCACGATCGTCACACCCCCATGGTCGAGTCCCCGTGCCGCCGCTGCCAGGTGGTGTCAGTACCAGCATCAGCGGGCTCTCGTTACCCGTATTCGACCGGGGTCACGCTCGGCGCATGACCCCGACCACAACACGTCCCGCACCCAGTAAAGACGGTGGCACCGACAAACGCCCCGGGCCGCTGCTCGGCGTGGTGCTCGCCGCCCAGTTCATGGCGCTCCTCGACGTCTTCATCGTCAACGTCGCCGCACCCACGATCCGATCCGAACTCTCCGCGTCCGGAGCCGCGCTGCAGCTCGTCGTCGCCGGATACACCATCGCCTACGCGGTGTTGCTGATCACCGGAGCGCGACTCGGGGATCTGTTCGGACACCGCCGGACGTACCTCGCCGGCCTCGCCCTCTTCACCGCGGCCTCCCTCGCCTGTGGACTCGCGGCGGACACCGGGCAGTTGATCGCCTTCCGGATCGCGCAGGGCGCGGGCTCCGCCCTGATGATCCCGCAGGTGCTCAGCCTCATCCAGCGGCACTTCACCGGCGAGCGCCGGGTCCGGGCACTCAGCGCCTACTCCGCGGTCCTGGCCACCGGAGCCGCCGCGGGGCAGGTCGTCGGCGGCGTCCTGGTGAGCGCCGACCTCTTCGGCACGGGCTGGCGGCCCGTCTTCCTCGTCAACGCCCCGATCGGCGTCGCCCTGCTCGTCCTCGGCGCCCGGGTCCTGCCCCGCGACCCCCGAAAAGGATCCACGCGCGCGCGTGCCCTCGATCTGCCGGGCCTGCTCCTGCTCGCCGCCGCCGTGTCCCTCCTGACCGTCCCCCTGGTCCTCGGCCAGGAACAGGACTGGCCGCTGTGGTCCTGGCTCTCGCTCGGCGGCTCCCTGGCGGTCCTCGCCCTCTTCGGCGCGTACGAGTCGGCGCTCTCCCGGCGCGGCGGCGCACCGCTCATCGCCCCACGGGTCCTGCGGCTCCCCGGCATGGGGCGGGCCGTCCTCTGGATCACCATGGCGATGGGCGTCAACGCCGGATTCCTGTTCACCCTCACCCTGCACCTGCAGGGCGGCCTCGGTCACAGCGCCCTGCGTGCCGGACTCACCTTCGGTCCCGCCGCCGTCGTCTTCGGCACCGTCGGACTGACCTGGCGGCGCCTGCCGGTCCGGCTGCACCGCGCGCTGGTCCCGGGCGGGTTCCTGCTCACCGCCGCGGCGGTCGTCGCCGTGGGTCTGCTGCTCGGGGACGCCGGCACGGGCGGCTGGGCGCTCCACCCGGCCCTGGGCGCGCTCGGCGCCGGAATCTCGCTGGCCTTCAGCCCTGCCCTGACCGGCGCGCTGGCCGCCGTACGGCCGGAGGACGCCGCCGACGCCAGCGGACTGCTCGCCACCGTCACCCAGCTCGGTCAGCTCATCGGGGTCGCCGCCTTCGGCACCCTTTTCCTCGGCGCGGCGGCCGGACCCGGAGCGAGGGAGTCCGCCGACGCGCTGTGGGCGACCGCTCTCGCCCTGGCCGTCGCCGCGATCATCGGCGCGGTGGCCGGACCGTCACGCCGAGCACGCTGACCCCCTTGCGGGGCCATGGCAGAATCGGACGGCCGGAGGGGGACGAGGATCCGGACGGGAGGGTGGCCCAAGTGCTCGGCGACAACGGCGGGGTGTCCTATGGGTGCACGGCCTGCGGCCACAGCTGGAGCTGACTGATGGGTGCACACAGGCGGAAGTGCGACTGGTGCGGCAGCGGCACGCCCATCGTGCGGGACATGGACCCCGTCAACCCGGGGTTCCAGTACTGGTGCGAGGAGTGCGCGCGGGCGCTGATCATAAAAGGCGACCCCATCGAGACGTACCGCGAGCTGGAGGGGGAGCCGATCTACGGCCGGCTCCTCGACGAGCACTGCACCCTCAAGCGGTTCTACTCCTTCGCCACGGCCTGACGCCGCAGCGTCAGCGCGTATCCCACGAGCAGCGCCGTCGCCGTCAGCGGATAGATAGCGGACAGCACCATCTGACCCGCGTTCTGGTCCAGCTCGGGCCGGCCCGGGTCGTGCGGGACCCACCACAGCGCGAACGAGGCGAAGGCCAGGGCCACCGCCCCCGTCACCGGCCACGCGCGCGCGGCGCGGTCCGCGAGCAGGATCAGCAGGGGCACGCACCAGACCCAGTGGTGAGACCAGGAGATCGGGCTGATCATCAGCGCCGTGAACGCGCAGACGACCACCGCCACCGCCTTGTCCCCGCGCAGGGCGGCCCGTACCGCGAGGACCATCGCCACGCCGCCCAGGACCGCCGCGGTCACCGCCCACCACATGCCCGGGTCGTCGGTGTGCATCAGCCGCGCCAGGACCCCGCGGATCGACTGGTTGGCGGTCTCCTCGGCGAAGCCGACCCGGCCCGTCTCGAACAGCGTCTCCGTCCAGAACCGCTTCGAGTCCGCCGGCAGCGCGAGCGCCACGGCCAGCGTCGTTCCCAGGAACACCCCGGTCGCCGTCGCCGCCGTGCGCAGCCACGTGTTCCAGGTCCTGTCCCGGCGCCACAGCAGCAGCCCCGCGACGAGCAGCAGCACCACGAAGAGACCCGGTGTGAGCTTCACCGCGGTCGCCAGGCCGATGCCGAGGCCGGCCCAGCGGCTGCCCGACCGGCGGGTGAGGTCCCAGAGCACCGCCACCGCTATGAGCAGGTTGATCTGGCCGTACCGAAGGGTCGTCCAGACCGGTTCGCACCAGACCACGACCGCGGCGACCCACAGTGCCGTACGCCACAGGTCCGTACGGGACAGTGACGGGCGGACCAGCTGGAGCGACAGCTGGACCAGGGCGACGACCAGGAGCAGGTTCCCCGCCGTGGTGAGCGTCCGCATCAGCGGTACGTCCACCAGCGTCAGCGGGACGAACAGCAGGGCCGCGAAGGGCGGATAGGTCATGCCGAGGTTCGCCGAGGTGGCGCGCATCGCGTACAGGTCGCCGCCGGCCCGGACCGTCTCGCCCTCGGCCCGGTAGACCATCACGTCGAGCATGTTCACGTGGGCGAGGCGTTGCGCCACCCAGAAGGCCGCGAACGAGAGCAGGCAGACCGCCGCGGCGGTGACCAGGGGCCACGGCCGGGCGCGGGTTTTGGAGAGCACGGAGACGGACACAGTCGGCGACCCTACCCGGCAGGTCGGAGGGGGTCGGAGAATCGATTTGGAGTTCTGCCGGGGAGCCGGTTAATGTTCTGTCTGTCGCCGCGAGGGAAACCGAAACGGAGGCGGAAACAAGCAAGGGGCTATAGCTCAGTTGGTAGAGCGCCTGCATGGCATGCAGGAGGTCAGGAGT